>NZ_JAMQEX010000014.1:0-55569 GCF_033176295.1 Latilactobacillus sp. | reverse complement strand
CACTTGAACTAATTAATCAACGACCATTAAAAATACATCATCAACAGACTGCCATTGAAAGATTCCGGGCTTGTTCGGATTAAACTTGTAATTTGCCAACTAAAAAAGCCTCGGGACAAAATAATTTTTGTGCCAAGGCTTTTTTTAATGATTAATTTTATTTATCAGAAACCGTGCGATTTTTTCATGACCGGCATCATTGGGATGCAAGCTATCGAGACTAAGAGCTTCTGCTTGTTGCGCATCGGCAAAAGATAATGCCTTTTGATTAAAGAGACTGATATGCGCAATTCCTAATAATTCAGTGACTTGATCAATTGCCTTTTCGTAATCGGCTTGTCGATAACCACTTTGATTGATGGCTGGGAAAAAATCCGTTCCAATTTTGACATGCGATATAAAATAAATCGTTGCTTGCGGATAATGTTTACTAATCTGGCCAAGCATTTGCTGCAACGCGCCGTAAAAAGTCACGGTCGTTTGGTCGCCAAGTTGGCCTAACGGGACATCGCGACCAAAATCATTGATACCAGCATAGATTAATAATAAATCTGTTTCAGTTGGTATCTGTTGCCAGCGATTGACCATTGGATCGTACGGTTGGGCAATCGTTGAGCCGGAAATACCGAGATTGGTGGTCTTAGGAATCGCTAACCAGTCCGCCAACCATTGGTAATACCATTGATGCGCATAGTGGTTTCGTTGATCGGTGATACTATCTCCTAAAACCGTTAAATGTTGATAATGTCTCACCTGTCATTCACTCCTATTACCGAATAATCTATCAATTGCCAGTTATTTCTTTGCCAATAAGCCATCGCTTGTAACGTTTTTAGCGTCTCAAGCTCAACCAAGCGGTTAGTCGTTAGACTACTTTTTTGCCTTAAGGTACTGGATAAATACCCGACATGACTTAGAATGACTGGTGGCACTGTTTGATCAACTAACAGTAATTGTTGCTGAATATCAGCGGGTGTTAAGTATGGCCCTTGTTGCGCCGTGATTAATGCACCTGTCGTTTTAACCGTGCTCTTTTGCCACAAATCTTGATAAGCTGCTTGCTGTTTAAGGGGTAACTTAGTCACTTCATGACGCAGTGGCACCTGGTAGGTCTGGGCCAACTCGAGCACTACCGCATAAATGGCAGGCGTTAAAGTGGCGACAAAATGATGTGAGGTCAGATGGGTCAGTTTTAAACCGCTCGCTAAAAAGCAATCAATCTGGGCCTGAAACTCACGTCTGACCTCATTGATATCAAGTTCTTGTTCACGTGCTTGTAAGTTCGCATAGCACATCAATCGGCCAGCTGTTGTCACCAAACTTGGGATGTTTTGCGGGTCACAGATGGGTACATCCTTATCAAGTACAAGATGGAGCCCCATTCCCTGAATCCCCATTTGCTGAGCCAAGACCGCACTCGCCGCAAAATCTGGTGACGTCACTTGTGCATTGGTTGCCGAGAGCAGTCCCCGCTTTAAAGCTAATATAATCGCCCGTGAAATTGGGATGGTCATCCCAAAATCATCAGATTCAACAATAATTGATTGCATATGGCACCTTATTCTGCGCTCAAATCGAACTGTCCAATGACACTGTCCGTCGTCACTGCTGCTGGTAGTGGTTCGGCTGGTGTAAACGTCGCATTGCTGCTGACGACCATGATTGTATTAGCTTTATCAGCTGCTTTTAATTGTGCCCAGTCGATTGTCACAAGTGGTTCGCCAGCTTTTACTTTAAAATCAGCTTCCACTTGCATTTCAAAAGGTGTACCTTGTAATTCAACTGTATCAATCCCCATATGAATCAAGACTTCAACACCTTGTTTCGTTTTAATCAAGATAGCATGTTTTGTTGGAAAAATTGAACTAACCACACCATCAACTGGCGCATTAATCGTATTCGTCATTTCGTCCGGCACGATGGCAAAACCATCACCAACTGCCTTACTAGCAAATACTTCGTCTGTCACTTGTTCGATTGGTAAATAGTGACCTGTAACGGGCGCTGTTAGTTGGCCCGCAGGTGCTTTTTTCATAAATTTAAACATCATTCTTATCCTCTCTTTATTCAATTTCTAGCATAACGGCTTCATATGGTCGTAATGTAATTTGGTCGGTCGTTAATTGTTGGTCTGGATAATTACTCATCATCACCGCTTTAACGGCCGCGTTAGCGCGTTGTTGCGTTTGATCTGTAAAGTTTGCGATCACACGGACTTTTTTATCACCTAACTGTCGTTGATAAGTATAAACCGCTTCATCTTCTGGTGCCAATAATTGATATTGGCCTTCAATAAGGACAGGTTCAGTCTTACGTAGCGCTACTAATTGTTGGTAAAAGGCAAAGACACTATCTGGTGCTTGTGCTTTAGTCGCCACCGAATAATCATCCGCAACAACTGGTTGCAACCAAGGCATACCAGTTGTAAAGCCGTGATTGGCAGTCATATCCCATTGCATTGGAATCCGACAATTTTCACGCGATTTTTGTTGTAGGATTTTAATCGCCAAATCTTCACTAATCCCATCAGCTAACATTTGGTGATATGCGTTAATCGATTCAGCATCTTGATATTGATCAATCGAAGTGAAATTAGCATTCTTCATCGCAATTTCTTCCCCTTGATAAATATACGGTGTGCCTTGTAACCCAAATTCAACTAATGCCAATAACTTAGCGGATTGATCACGATACTGACCATCGTCTAAGAACCGTGAAATCGCCCGTGGTTGATCGTGGTTTGACCAGAATAATGCATTCCAGCCACCACCTGCTGCCATTTCAGTTTGCCATTGACTTAAAATCCGCTTCAAATCAGACAGACGGTACTGCCCTAGCGTCCACTTTTTACCACCCGTATAATCGACTTTAACGTGGTGGAAGGTAAATGCCATCGAGAGTTCTTCACGTTCTGGGTTCGTATAACGAATTGCTTCTGAAACCGGCGTTGATGATAATTCACCAACCGTCACAAAGTTGTTAGGGCCAAAGACGCGTTCATACATTTCATGAATATATTCGTGAACGTGCGGACCGTTGGTATAAAAGTTACGGCCATCGTCACTCGGTGTCTCGAAAGTATCATTTGGAAAATCTTTATCCTTCGAGATGTTATTGATCACATCTAACCGTAAACCATCAATCCCTAAATCAGCCCAAAACTGCATCATTTGATAGATTTCTTCACGCAATTGTGGATTTCGCCAGTTTAAATCAGGCATCCGCTTCTCGTATAAATGTAAGTAATACTGATTTAGCGCGGGGACATACTCCCAAGCACTACCACTAAACTTAGATAACCAGTTATTCGGTTCATGACCATCAACTGGATCACGCCATAAATAATAATCGTGATAAGGATTGTCCTTGCCCTTCAAACTTTCTTGGAACCAACGGTGTTGATCTGAAGTATGGTTGACCACCATATCCATCATAATTTTAATCCCCCGTTGATGAGCCTCTTTCAAAAGCCGTTCAAAATCAGCTAAGTCACCAAAAATTGGATCGATTTGATAATAATCCGCAATATCATACCCATTATCCCGACCTGGTGAGACATACATCGGTGTTAACCAGATTAATTCAATCCCCAAATCTTGTAAATAATCTAAACGTTGGATAATCCCGTTGATATCACCGATACCATCACCATTTGAATCTTGAAAACTCCGCGGATAAATTTGATAAACTGTTGCTTTTTGCCACCATTTCATATGACGATCTCTCCTATGCCGTTACTTTTTTAGTCGTACCTGGTTTTTGTGGTTTAGCCATTCCTTGCCCTTCTTGCATTTGGTCGTTATAACCCCAAACGTAAGTGACGATGAATGGCACAATTGTCGCAACCGCTGAAGCGGCAATGAAGATCCAGAGGTTTGATAAATCTGCTGGGTGTTTTGGATCTAAGAATGATGCAAATCCAATCCATGAACCGGCAAAACCAAACATATTGCCATGTAATAAGCCGCTGACAAAGCCACCAGCTGCTGAACCGATTAAACCAGAGATGAAAACCCGTTTGTATTTCAAGTTAATCCCATAAATAGCGGGTTCTGTTACCCCACAGAAAGCTGAAATTGCACCAGCAAATGATAATTCTTTTAAAGCTGTTTTCCGAGTTTTAATCGCAACTGCTAATACCGCAGCCCCTTGCGCAACCATTGTCGTACTTAAAATAGCGTTTAAATAACTGTGCCCGGAAGTGGCCACGTCGTTAGCAATGATTGGTAAAATCCCCCAGTGAAGCCCGAAGATAACGAGCACTTGATAGAAGCCGCCGATTAATAGACCGGATAACCAACCACTCTTCAAGAGTAAGAACTGAATACCAAATGCTAAGCCGTTTGATAACCAAATAATAGCTGGACCTGTAATATAAAGTGTAATGGCTGCAACAACTGCGATTACAATTAGTGGTGTAAAGATAATTTGTAAGTAGCCTGGTAACCAATTCTTAACCCATTTTGTTAATCTAGCAACCAACCAGGCTGCTAAAATCATTGGGAAAATTGAATACGTGTAGTTCACCATTGGGAAGTTTAACGAACCAATCTCAAGGAGTGATTTACCGTTTAAAGCGACTAATGATGGGTGGACTAAAACGCCCCCGATAACCGCTGTTAAGACCGGATCGCCTTTTAATTTCTTAGCAGCTGTAAACCCAACTAGCATTGGTAAGAAGTAAAAGACGGAATCGCCCATCGCACTTAAAATAATGTAGAATTCACTCTTTTGACTCACTAACGCGCCTAATTGCGGCATCGTTAACATTGCTAAAACACCTTTTAAAATCCCGCCGGCAGCCAAGATTCCGACGATGGGACTCATTGCACCAGTGATGACACCGATTAATTGACTAAAAGCTTCTTTCACGTGCCCCCATGGTGTTAGGTTCTGTTTTCTTTTAGTTTTTGCGACCACTTGGGCTGTTTCATCTTCATCGGCAAAGTCTGCGCCAATTTCAGCAATCACAGCGTCATAAACGGCCGTTACCTGATTCCCAATCACAACTTGATATTGACCAGATGCTTTTTGAACATTAATAACGCCATCCAAAGCTTTGATCGTTTCTGTTTGTGCCTTTGATTCATCTTTTAAATAAAACCGAAGTCGTGTAATACAGTGAATTAAACTATCGATATTTTCTTTGCCCCCGACACCGGCAACAATTGCTTTTGCGAGTTGTGAATAATCTTTTTGTGCCATATTAAATCCTCCCTTGATTTCTTTTTATAAAAGCGCTTTCTGTTTATGGACTCATCATACAACATGTATAGACAAGTTGTCAACGAACTTCTTAAACCGTTTTCAAATTGCACTTGCAACTTCGCCATTTAATTTATATGATGGAATTAATCAAACAATTGAGGTTTAGTCTATGTCGAAAAAATATGAAATAATCTACCGCGAACTCGTCCATAAAATTACGAACCATGTTTATCCAGCCAACTCATTCTTACCCAGCGAAAACGAACTCGCAACAGCGTATGGTACCTCACGCGAAACAGTCCGCAAAGCACTCGCTAGCCTTTTAGAAAATGGCTTCATTCATAAGATCAAAGGCAAAGGCTCTTTAGTCCTTGATTTTGATAAATACGCCTTTCCCATTTCCGGCTTGACCAGTTACCGCGAATTGGATAGTCTCTTTGAAATGCACACGCAAACAACAGTCCTACAACTCCAAAAAGCAACCGTCCCACAAGCGCCTTTTCATTTAGACCCCACAGAGATTCTACCCGCGACCTATATTCAACGGTTACGGACCGTTGATGGTGAACCAATTGTTATCGATAACGACTACGTTCTAACCAGTGTTGTCCCAGAAATCTCACGGGCAGTCGCTCAGGATTCACTTTATCACTACTTTGAACAAGAATTGGGTCTAACTATTGGTTATGGGAATAAAGAATTCACTGTTATCCCTGCAACCGAAGAACAGTGTGCCATTTTAAAACTCGCCCCTAATAGTGCGGTCGTTAGTGTTAAAGGTATCACTCATCTTCAGGATAATACCTTAATTCAATTTACCGAATCCATTCACCGGGCTGATAAATTTAAGTTTATTGAACACGCGCGCCGCCAATCAATTTAAAACAATCATAATCAAAAAGGGGGGACCGATTTTACCATCGGTCCCTCCTTTTTGATGACGCCACTAACTGTTTAGTGCACCAATGCTATTTAAGAGTTGATTTAATTTTAGTCGTTGCTGTTTTTGAATCGTTCGACATTGATTTAATTGTTGTTCCACTTCCGACTCTTCAGTCAATCGCATCGCATTGACAAAATCCTTTGCAGCAGTCACATAATGCTTAATAACCATCTGTAATTGCTCATGTAATGCGACAAATTCCGTTGGCGGTTGAATACGCGCAATTTGATCAACAAATTGATCGAGGACAGTTAAATTCTGTCTGGAATAGTGATTAAGTAATTGTAAATTTTCATCTACCAATCCTTTACCCCGCATAACATTTTTACTAGTTTGCGCATATTCACTAAAAACCGTTTCGAAGACAATAAACCGCTCTAAAAACCGATTCCATTGGATCACATAAGCTTGTGCCGATAGCTGAATTGTTGGTTGTAACATTCTAATCGCCTCCTTGACTATACTTTAAAATTTATTGTTATTATAATCGTATATCACAAGGAGGCACCTTGTCAAAGATAGTGCATTTATTCACATTTATTTAATTAAACCCGCTTTCGCCATCGTGACCCGATCAGTATTATTAACCAGATCAAAAGTGTGCCCAAACTAATCAGTTGTCCAAGCAGCAACCCCGGTGCCCGATACCGTAACTGTACCTGATTGGTGCCACGTTTTAATGGCACTGCTAGCATGTTGGCCATTACCTTTTTAGGTTTACTCATTTGCCCGTTAACCTTAGCTTGCCAACCAGCATCATACGGAATGCTGAGATACAGTAGCTGATTAGATGCCATTGTTTTAATATCGCCAGTGACATGTCCGTTATCTTGCCATAAAGCAGTCGTCGTTAATTTTTGCTGATCAAGTTGTTTGACAGCTTGATTAAACCGTTCTTGATTGAGTGTCGCAACTTGGAAATGATTAATATTCTGCCGTTTAGGGCTAATCACAGTTAATCGTAGCGGTTGCCCTTTATGCGAGTCCTCAAGCGGGATAATTGCAGCACTCGTCACTCTAATCGGCGTTTTCTTCTTACGTCCGTTAACAAATAATTTAATTCGCGCTAAATTTTGATGTGGTAAATATAAATACGTAGGACCTTGCGTATCTCTTGGAATTTCTAGCGTATACCGGTAGCTATGGGCCTTAATTTCTTCATGGACCATATTAACCCGATGATTTGTATAAAATGCTTGGTCAGTATTTACCATTGCTTGTAACAACCGATCCTGGTTGTCGAATGGCCGATGCTTTTTCAAAGTAACATGCGCTAATTGCCGATTAACCGCAAAACCCAATCCAAGCGTTTGATGTCGTTGAATAACCGTTTGCTGATTTTTTGGTTGTAAATCATAGCGATTGGCAAATAACAGATCCGTAATCGCTGTATGTCCGACCCCATTAATTCGCCGGACGTTCTTACTGTAAAAACCAAGGTCCACCAGCATACTGCGCATTTGTTCGTCCAAAGTTGATGAGTAATTATTTAACGTATATTGGCCAAATAACAAGGCATCGTTGTAGCCATAATAAGGTTCGCGATACGCCGATTTTAATAAGATCGACTGGTTATTGACCCGATAAAAATCATTATCTTTTTCACTGAGTTGTTCATACAGTGCAGCTTGGCGTTGATATTGTTGCGCATATTGTTTTTGATAACCCAATGGTATTTTATGCGTCATTAATTGAAAATTAGTGACTAACTCGCCAAATGATACCAAAACAACGCCTGTTATCAGTATTTTTTGATAGTGACGGTTTGTTTGACCCCAATAATAAAATAATAACCCGAGAAATATTGTGTAGCCACTTAATAATATCCATGATTGTGCTGTAACTTGCGGATAACTCTGATTACCGTGTAATCTCAATTGACCAATCACCAATAAACCACTCACTAAGGCAATGGCCCACCCTTTGGCCTTTTTATTTTGCCTCTGTACTAGGCTTGCTTCGTAGGCAATTTTAATTAAGACAAATGAGAATAAGTAAGCATTCCGGTAGGGAAACCCTTCTGGCTGCTGAAACATATGCCAAATAGTATTAAACGTTGTTACCCAAAAACTAAGGGCTAAACTAATCACTAAAAAGCCATTAGCGTACTTCGCCTGTTTTCGAATTTGTGGCAACATAAAATATAAAACCGCAAAAAATAATGCCAATGTGCCCACAAAAAGTGTTGGTTCGTGCGTTAATCGTTGTGTATAGCGACTACCACCGACCTGAAATTGCGTAAACACTTCCCAGCCAAATTGTGGTGTCGGGTAAAAACTGGTCATGGCAATTGTCTTTTTTCCAGTCTTTAACATGCCTAACAACGCTGGGAGGAGGATAATGGCGCTTAAGCCACCAACAATCAGTGATGACCAAATAAACTGCCAGATAACTCGTGCTTGTTGCTGTAATAAATGCCCCCACTTTTGCTGTGGTTGCCGTTGCTTAATTACAAGGCTAATCATATATAAGGCGGCAAATAAGCATGTCATGTAACCCAAATAATAATTGGTTAGAATCGAAATCGTCAACGTCACGATGTAAAATGTCGGCTTTTTAACTGAAAATAAGCGTTCGAGGCCGATGACAATCAGTGGCACTAAGATTAATGCATCTAACCACATCAAATTATAAAAATTCATGGCTACAAAGCCACATAAACTATAAGCCGTTGAAAAAATCAATGCGGCATAATGATAAGTCGTTGTCCGTGTTCTCAGAAAATAACTCATTGTCACGCCCATCGTACAAATTTTAAGCGCAATTACGTAACTCACCATAACTGGTAACTGACTATTCGATCCTAAAAGTAACAATAGATTAAACGGGCTAATCAGATAATAGGCCGCTAGTGGCACTAAATTGCCACCTAGCGATAATGAAAACGAGTAGGCACTGAAGTTAAGATGAGCGACTTGCCGCTTGAATTCAGCCAAAAATGGCATGTACTGTGTCCCTAAATCACTAAACAATAAATTGTGATTACCAAAAGGCACTAACCCCATGATGGCAAAGCCGATCAAGACCAATACTAACGGCAATCCGAAACTGAGTCCGTAATAGCTGATCACCTGTTTATGTTTTGTTTGCATCAAATTTCAACCCTCTCTTGTTTGAAGCACAAACTAAGCATAGCATGCTGCTGAGCTAAAACACCACCAAACAACTACGCTACTTTGATAGCACAGTTATTAAACAAAAAAGCAGACTACTACCTGTCATTAAGGTATCAGTCTGCTTTTTAATTAATATTAAGATTATTTCATCATTCCAAGTGTCACGCCACCGACAATGACTAGTAAACAGCCAAGTGTGACATACACCATTTCTTTTTTCGTTTTACGTTCACCCAAGAGGTAGATACTACCAATTGTTGAAATGATAATCCCACATTGTGAAAGTGAATAACTGATGGCAAGACCGATATCTGACATTGAAATCAACATGAACAAGTTTCCTAAGCCCCATAATAGACCTGTTATAATGTTCAAACCTGTTTTCTTATCAAAGACTGCTTTACCAATACCAACGCCAGCAAAGATAGCAGCGCCGATAAACATCCCAATCGCTTGTGGTAAGACGATTGTTGTTGCACTAATTCCTGACCAGTTAACAATGATTGTGTAACCACCATAACCGATTGTTGAAAGAATCAAGGCCCGGAAGCCACGTGCAAATTGTGTATCTTCTTTAGCGGCTAAGCTACTCTTAGGATCTTTCATTGATGTTAATGTTGCACCAGCGATTAAGATCACTAATGCTGTAATCCCGAAGATATAATCATGGGTTGTTTTCCATTCGTGGAATAACAAAGCGCCCGCTAAAGTGTTTACAATCAATTGCATCCCTGTTGATAATGGGACGGTTTTTGAAACACCCATTGCTTGCATTGATTGGAATTGTTGCCCTTGACCAATACTCCAGAATAATCCGGAAATGACACCGATTACCATGATGAATAAATCGATTTTAGGTTGAATAACCAAAAAGGTACCGATTCCAAAAACCAACGCACCAATCGTCATCCCAAAAGTTTGTTGATAAGCGTTACCACCTAATTTACCACTTACCAATCCGATACTACCCCAGGCAAGTGCTGGGATTAATGCAATTAAAATAGCCATTTTTAAATTCCTCTTCTTCTCTAAAGTACAAGAATCCATTATACAGACAAACGTAATCGATTTCTAGAGGGAAAACGGCACCATTAAGCGCCTTCCAAAATGGTCTGTTTATGAAAAAATGATTACACCAACCATGTTAACGGTTACCGTTTTTTTGCGTATAGGTTGAATTTTTTTTACTTTTTTTTAGTAAACCCGCTAATCTTTTTTAGTAAACCCATTAACCTATTGTTTTGACGTAATTAAAAAGGTATCAAAGACCAATCATTCGTCTTTGACACCCACAATTTAATGTTTTAAAATTCGGTAGCCCTTGTACAAAGTCACCCCGATAATCGCGCCAAGTGTATTGAAGATTAAATCATCAATATCGGCCATTCCTGTTCCTAAAATAAACTGGGCGGTTTCAATCCCAAATGAAAATAGTGCGCCTTCAATAATCGTTAATAGCCAGGTCCCTTTTCGATCTGTTAATGAACCACGCAACCACCCAAACGGCACAAACCACAGAATATTACCATAGAAGTTATACCAGTAATCTATTTGTGCCGGCGCATTCCGTAACTTAAACGTCTCGACAAACGGCGTTAAGTTAATTTGGGTTAGAGAGCGGTTGACATATAGGTGCATCTGCCAAGGATAATAAATATGGCGTAAAACCGTTAACGATAATAGTAGACATAGATAGAAGACAAATATAAAAAGTTTCAATTCATACTTAAATTGAATCCGACGTTTTTTAAGGCCTAAATACAATAAACGCAGTCCGATAAAAATAAAACAATACAAAATTGTCTTATCCAAACTCTCTACCGTTAATTTAATTAAGGGCAGATGATTATATTTTGTCCCCCAAGGAAGGATGATGTTGTTATAAAGACCACCTAGAAATAACAAATGATAACCCCACTTATCTGATTGATTTAAGCTATTACGTCATACGTCTATTATATACACTTTGACGACTAAATGACATATGCCACCCCGCTAACTAAAGTGAATCTTAAACTTCTAATCAAGATACACCTAGCGTTGGAGGAGAGATTTAACGAGCTATGCTATAATGGTGTGATTAGTTACCAATACAACGTGTCATAAGGAGCCATTTAATGAAAGTTTTATTGTATTTTGAAAGTCAAAAACTACTCGCTAAATCAGGTATCGGCCGCGCACTAGATCATCAAAAGCGTGCGCTAACTGCCATGGGCATCGACTACACACTCGATCCTAACGATACTGATTATGATATCTTACATATTAACACATACGGTTTAAATAGCCGGCGAATGATTAAAAAGGCGCGCAAGGCTGGTAAAAAGGTGATTTACCACGCACACTCAACCGAAGAGGATTTCCGTAATTCCTTTGTCGGTTCCAATCAACTTGCCCCTTTTGTTAAACATCGCTTGGTTAGTCTCTATTCAAAGGCTGACCATCTCATCACACCTACCCTCTATTCAAAGGCGCTTTTACAAGGGTATGGCATTCAAGTACCGATTGCACCGATTTCAAACGGGATCGATCTTGCTAAGTATCAAGCAACGCCGGATAAAGAACAAGCCTTTAGAGCTTATTTCAACTTGAAGCCCGATCAAAAGGTAATTATTTGTGTCGGTTTATTCTTCCAACGTAAAGGCTTGCTAGATTTTGTTGAAATTGCTAAGCAATTACCCGAATATACCTTCATTTGGTTTGGTGATGTGCCGATGTACAGTATTCCACGCAACATTCGCCTGATTGTTAAAAAGGACCATCCTGCAAATGTGCGCTTCCCCGGTTATATCAAAGGTGACATTATCGAAGGCGCTTATGCTAACGCTGATTTATTCTTTTTCCCTTCTTACGAAGAAACAGAAGGGATCGTTGTGCTAGAAGCCCTTGCCAGTCACCAAAAAGTCTTGGTGCGCGATATTCCAGTCTACCACGGCTGGCTCAAAGATCAACAAAATTGCTACATGGGTACCGATAATACGGAATTTAAGCGATTGATTCAAGACATCGTTGAACAACGCGTCCCCGACTTAACTGAAGCGGGTTATCAAACTGCTGAATCGAAACAGATTACCGCAATTGGCCATGAATTAGCGGCCGTCTACCAACATGTCTTAACCCCTGATGAATCAAATCCAACCTACACGCAAATCATGCAACACACTTTAAAACTTTAAGTTTCCGTTTAAATCATGTCATGCACTTTGCGCTGTCTTCATTTGGGCGGTAAAATGAGTCAATGACGCGCTTTAGATTGATTTTGAAAGGATGTCACATTTCTTGAAACTCACAAAAATAAAACAATTTATGGCCTCTAAGCTTGGCTTTTTAAGCCTATTAGTCTTTTTATTTTGGGTTAAAACCCTCTTTGGTTATTTCACCGATTTCAACCTCGCAGCTAGCGATCCGCTTCAAATGGCCATTTTAATCTTTAATCCACTCGCAACTACCTTGCTTGTCTTGGGGATTTTATTGTACATTAAGCAACCGATTATCAGTTATTGGACCGGGCTGGTGATTTACACGGCCAACACGGCCCTTTTGTACTTTAATGTCATCTATTACCGGCAATTCACCGATTACATGACAATTAACACGATCCTCGGTTATTCAAAAGTTTCCGCGGGCCTCAGTAAAAGTTCGCTGGCCCTAATGAACTGGCATGATGCACTCTACTGGCTCGACATTATCATCTTGGCCGTTTTAATCCTATTAAAGGTCATTAAAATTGATCACCGCCAATTCCCTAAAAGGTGGGCATTTAGTATTACGTCCCTAGCCGTTTTGTTATTCGGTGTTAATCTTGGTCTGAGTGAAATCAGCCGGCCACAAATTCTCTCACGGACTTTCGATCGAAACTATATTGTTAAATACCTCGGTATTGATACTTTTACCGTCTACGATGCCGTTAAAACCACCCAGAATAATCAAGTCCGGGCCCAAGCCGAAAGTTACGACTTAGATTCCGTCTTAGATTTCACCAAGCAGCACTACGCCGCGCCCAATGCCGATTATTTCGGCGCTGCTAAAGGTAAAAACGTGATCGTCATTCATCTTGAAAGTTTCCAACAATTCTTAATTGATTTCAAGTTTGAAGGTCAAGAAGTCACGCCATTTTTAAACAGTCTCTATCACAACCAAAATACGCTTGCCTTTTCTAACTTCTTTAATCAAGTTGGGCAAGGTAAAACCAGTGATGCAGAAAACATGCTTGAAACTGGCGTGTATGGCTTACCACAGGGTTCCGTCTTTACAACGCTTGGTTCCGACAACACCTTCCAAGCAGCCCCTTCAATTCTTAAACAAAATGGCGATTATACCAGCGCCGTTTCCCACGGGAATGTTGGGACGTTCTGGAACCGGAATAACGTTTATAAAAACTTTGGTTACAACTATTTCTTTGATTCTAGCTATTTTAATACAAGTCCTGATAACGTCTTACAATACGGTCTCAAAGATAAACTCCTCTTTGGCCAATCGATTAAATATTTAGAACAACTACAACAACCGTTCTATTCCAAATTTATTACCGTTACTAACCATTTCCCATTCCCACTTCCTAAGACAGATGGTGATTTCCCACGGGCAACAACCGAAAATTCCGCTGTTAATAACTACTTCGCAACCGCTCATTATCTCGATCAGTCACTCGCTGAATTTTTCAATTATTTGAAGAGTTCTGGTCTCTATGATAAATCGATGATTGTGTTGTATGGGGATCATTACGGCCTCTCAAATTCCGATAATAAAGCTTTATCTGGCGTTTTAGGCCGTGATTATGACACTTGGACCGATAACGATAATGCCCAATTACAACGGGTTCCTTACATGATTCACATGCCTGGTTTAAAAGGTGGTATTCAAACCCAATATGGTGGCGAAATTGATGCCTTACCAACCATGTTGCATCTATTAGGGATCAATAGCCAAAATTACGTTCAATTTGGGACAGACTTACTTTCCAAGCAACACGATCAAGTCGTCGCCTTCCGAAATCATAACTTCGTGACGCCAGAATATACCGTCCTCGATGGCACCATCTATCAAAATCAAGATGGTACAGAAGTCACCCAACCAACAGCTAAATTGCAAAAGCAAGTCGCAAAATGGCAAAAGCAGGTCAATCATGAACTTAGCCTTTCTGACTCAGTTAACGAGAAAAACCTCTTACGCTTTTACACACCAACTGGTTTCAAACCGGTTGATCCTGCCGATTATAATTATCAAACCGGCTATCAACAACTCGTTGATATTGAAAATAAACTAGGCACTAAATCAACAAGTGTCCTTTCCCAAAACAAAGGCAAATCAACAGTCCCATTATTTAAAACAGATGCCCCTGAGTTAGCAGATGATCAATCTAGTTTAACTGAAGTCCCTAAAAGCAAAGCACTAAAAGATAGTGCAGCTACCTCGTCAAGTAGTAGCTCGGAATCCGGTCAATCAACATCAGAATAGTCCCAAATAAAAAGTGCCATTCCGAATTTGGAATGACACTTTTTTGTATTTAACGCGTTAATACTTGTTTCTTAAAGCTCTCAAAAACAGATTCTTGTACCGTTGTAAAGATAATAATTAGTTCATTATCGGCCGCAATCTTGCGGACATCGTTTAATAACTGACGCGCATCTCGAGGTGCTAGTTGATCTAAATAACGCGCTAAGACGAAGACCTGTTGCCGATTTGCTAAACCACGAATAAATTGAATCCAAAACTGATCGATTGGTTTCAACGCGCTTCCTTGTGTCGTCCGCACTTTTTTGACATATTGATCAGTCAAGATGCTAATGACTGACTGATCAGCATCCTTAGGTAACAATAGATTATCCCACCCCGATAAGAACGGTAGGATCTTTGGTTGCGCATAATCAATCGTAAAGGGCTGATTAGGGAATTGTAATGCTGTCTTCAACAACTCTGGTTGACTGAAATAAATCTGCCCGACTTCTAATGGTTGTTTGTTCAACATACCGACTCACCTCTTAAATATTTTTTCTTAAAACGACTGACTTGTAACCCACCAATCATTAAAATCGGTGCGGCTAAGCTAATGATTGCTTGCCATAATTGCCCAAAAATTTGATTGGTTAATGTTTGTTTGACACTATTGTGCAGTGTCGGATTCAAAAGAGAATGACTACTAAAATCTGTCAAATGATTTTTAAAGAGTGGGTTGAGCGTTTTAGGTGCTTTTTGCATTGCTTGCAGTGGTCGATGCCAATAATGGTTGATCGCTTCTAATCCTCGCCAGAACGGCTGATTAGCGACTAACAACAAAAGGCTGATCGTTACGACAGCAAAAAATAGTAAGCAAAGCGCCGTTAAGCCGTAATACAACGTCACTCTCGTTCGTGTCCAATTGGCACTAAAGAAGGTCTCGATATCACGCGTCAAAATTTTAAACGCCAACCAACTAATGATTACTGTGGCGATGATCCCGACAATCATTAGTAATAGATACGCAGTTTGATACCGCTCTAAGACTGTCTGGTTAGAATGGAGCAACGTCTTTAACGGATGATCCGCTGCAAACTTTTCTTCAGCTGTAAAATTAGCTAACTGACTCTTGAGTTGGGTTAAGTTATGTCGTTCTAACCGAATCAAGCCCAAAATAATTGTCGCCAGGCCTAAAAATAAACAGTCCAATAAATAAATCGCTAGCGACTGCCGCCAATAATAATGAATATTGGCCGGAATCGATTTTAAGAAAAACATTAACTCACCCCCTTATAGAAACAGTGTAAAGCTAAAGTGTGAAAAATATATGAACTATCTGGTAAAAAATAAAAAAGCCAGCATAAAATAATTTTATACTGACTGTCATAACGATTTAAATCACTTTTTTAGTTTGTAGTTGAACAGCTACCCCATAAAAAAGCGCTGTGATCAACATGGCGATAAAGGTTGCCCCTGTATAGGCGTGCACGATTGCGAATTGATTTAAGATTAAATAACTGATAACGCCAATCACCCAACTGAATAATGCCGTTAGATGATAGCCCTTCGTATACCAGTATGGCCCAGCAATCGTATTAAGCGCGTCTACTTGATAGTGTCGGCGTCTAATCCAGAAGTAATCGACTAAGAAAATCGCAATCTCTGGTCCTAAGAACATCCCAATACTGTCTAAGAAGGTTTCAAAGGTGGTCAAAAATGACGCGACATAAACTGGAATAAAGGTGACGACCGTTGCTAACAAGGTGACACACCAGAGTGCTGGCGTTAACTTGAGCTTTGGAAAAATGTTAGTGAGCGCTGAACCAGCAGCCATTAAATTAACAGCATTCGCGGTTGTACTGGTAATTACAATCACCAACAAGGCTAAAACGCCGAGTCCTAATTTAGCGGCAATCGTACTTGGATCAGCGTTATTAGGATCAAAATGATTCAACGTAATCGCGGTCGCAATTGTCGCCGTCAAACCGATGAAAGCAAACCAGAATAAGCCGATATTAGCCCCTAGGAATGAATAAACAGTTGCGGCCTTCTTACGCTTGGCAAAACGACTAAAGTCAGCAGCTGCTGTGACCCACGCTAAATTAAAGGCGGCTAAAATATCGATTGCTCGACCGGCTTCAAGACGAAACTTGGCAGCTGGACGCCAAGCCACCAGATCCTTGAACGGTACCATTTTGAAAACAATGATTGATTCCCATGTCACTAAGATAATCACGAGTACAATCCCAATCCGTTCGATCCAACGCACTGATTTTTCACCTAACGAAATACTGATAAGATGCAAGATGGACATGATGATGATCCCAACAACCAAGCTCAAACGATTCGTAGCGGCATCATTGCCCGACCAACCCATAATTTCTTTCAAAATAAAGCTCACAGAAGTCGCCGCAATATAAGTATTAACGGCTGCCCAACCGATGAATTGCACGACGTTAATGAGTGACGGTAAGACTGAACCTTTAACGCCAAACGAAGCACGCGTTAAGCCCATTGCACCCACACCAGTTTGATAGCCCATATAAGAAGCAAGTGCTAATAAGACATAGGATAAACAGCCGATGGCAATCAACAGTGTAGAACCTTGAATAAGACCAGTTGCGGCAATAATACCGCCGATGTACCACGTCCCATTATTAGCGTTGGCACCTATCCAGGTCGCAAATAAATCCCAATCACCCATCGTTCTTTCAGACTTAGCAACTGAGTGAATCGTATGTTGTTTTGCCATTTTCTCTCCTCCAACTTCGACTATCACAAACAAAAAAGGCCCACTCCAAAACAGAGCGAGGCCATTAAATCCCGATAGTCGCTCCTTTGTCAGCCTCTCTGGACTGCACTTAAAAGGAATTATATTTATAAGCATTGTATTAAACCTACTTGCCAAAGTCAACCCAGTATTGTTATACTCACTATTAAAAAATAGCGAGGATGGATTCAGATGCTTATTCAAAACGTTCATATCGAGAACCAGACAGCTTTAAAATCAATTAGAATTGAAAACGGTCTTATAACAGCAATTGAATCACATCTTGAGCCCCAACAAAATGAAAAAATAATTGACGGCCAACAACAATTAGCGCTCCCACCGTTTGTTGACCCCCACGTTCATCTCGATTCAACACTAACTGCCGGACAACCAGAATGGAATGAATCTGGCACACTTTTTGATGGTATTCGAATCTGGTCCGAGCGTAAGAAAACACTGACACACCAAGATGTTAAAGACCGAGCCCTCAAAGCCCTGAAAATGCAGGCTAGTCATGGGGTCCAGTTTGTTCGCTCACACGTTGACGTCACTGATCCTGAACTAGTCGCCCTGAAAGCACTGATTGAGGTCCGCGAAGAAGTGAAAGACTGGATGACATTGCAACTTGTTGCCTTCCCACAAGAAGGGATTCTCTCCTTTCCAAACGGTAAGGCGCTAATGACTAAGGCCGCTCAACTAGGGGTGGACGCCATTGGAGCAATCCCCCATTTCGAATTCAATCGAGAATATGCTGTTGAATCCTTGAAATTTGCCTTTGAACTAGCCCAAGAATATGATCTACTATTCGATGCCCATACTGATGAAATCGATGATCCTAATTCACGGAGCCTCGAAACAGTCGCTACACTCGCCTTAGAAACTGGCATGAAAGATAAGGTAACAGCCTCGCATACAACAGCAATGGGCTGTTACAATGATGCTTACATGTATAAGCTAATGCGCTTATTAAAAATGGCCGATCTTAATTTTATCGCTAACCCCTTGGTCAACTTATTCTTGGGGGGGCGTTTTGATACCTATCCCAAACGCCGCGGTCTCACCCGGGTCAAGGAATTAACAGCTAACGGATTGAATGTTGCGTTTGGTGAAGATGACATTCAAGACCCTTGGTACCCTATGGGCGATGGTAACATGTTAGACGTCCTCCATGCTGGTTTACACGCCACTCAAATGATGGGTTATACAGAAATCATGAATGCTTACCGCTTCATTACCCACAATGGCGCTCGGGCAATGCACGTGACTGACCAATACGGCCTTGAAGTTGGGAAACCCGCCCACTTAATCTTAATGGCTAGTGATAATTTCTATAACGCAATTAATCAACGGGCCGCTGTTACGCTATCAATCCACGCTGGTCGTATTATTAGCGAAACACAACCGGCTACCACTCAGTTATTTATTTAAAAGCTAAAAAAACGCAACCTTGTAGGCTGCGTTTTTTGTTTGCGTAGTTATTAATTAGCATCAGTTGTGACGGTTTCGTCTGGGAAAGTTAATGTAAAGGTTGTCCCTTGATCTGGTTCACTTTGAACCTCGATGGTCCCATGATGTAATTGGACCAGTTGATGAACAATTGCTAAGCCCAAACCAGATTCACCGTATTTTGTGTTCTTCCGGGAAGGGTCAGCCTTATAGTATCGTTCCCAAATATTCTTAACTTGCTCAGGGGTCATCCCAATCCCAGTATCACTAACCGTCAGAATGGTTTCGTGGAACCCAGCTTCTGCAGTAACCGTAATCTGTCCGTTATTGGTAAATTGGATGGCATTTTGCATGATATTAAACATGACCTGAACAAAGCGGTCATAGTCGGCATAGATAGCCACTTCTTCTTGTGCTTCAAGCACAATGGTATCACCGGCATCCGCCGCTTTTTTCTGAAGTTGTTCTTGAATATTTTGCAACGCTTCTACCGCATTAAATGTTTGTTGATTCAATTTAATTTGGTTTGTTCGAATCTTTTCATAATCCAAGTTCTCATTAACCAAGCGAATTAAGCGATTCGTTTCGTTTTGCATTAATGAAATACTCTTTTCTCGCATTTCTTCTGGGATGGCATCGTAGGCTAAGCCTTCCAATAGCCCTTTCACCGTCGTTAATGGCGTCCGCATTTCGTGTGCAGCATCGGCCATAAATTGACGACGGCGATCTTCTTGCCGCTTAATTTCGGCCTCAGATTCATTAAGCGAGTGGACCATTTCGTTAAAGTCGGTCGCCAAATCATCCAATTCATCCTTACCGGGGTTATCAATATGGACATCAAAATCCCCTTCGGCAACCAGATGCGTTGCATTTCGTAAGCGGCTAATCCGATAAATCTGGTAGCGCGCTAGAACATAACTGAGTAAAATCCCACCAATCGTCGAAAGTAAGAAAGCAATCAATAAATTCTTGCGCATCGTCACTAAGCCCGACTTAACGTTTTTAATAGAGGAACCCACCCCAATAACATAAATCAACTTATCATTATAGAAAACCGGTTTAAAAACAACCAGTTGATCTTGATCATTATTAAATTGCCGGGAGTCCTTGCTCATACTGAGTCGTTGGACCTGCCCCTTCTTCAGGTATTTCCAGTACTTTTTCTTAACGGAGACGTTCGAGTTAGGCGCTGGATAGACCATTTCATTTTGCGCATTAAAGAAATTAAAACTAACCCGTTGTTGCGACAGGATGGCTTGGCTATCGTCAATAAACTGCTTGGATAGTGTTGCCTGTGAGCCCTGTTTAAATGCTTCACGTTCAATAACTGATGCGTAACCTTCCAACTGATCCCACGTATTATTATAAGCCGTCTTCGTTGAATACTGCGTAAACGCAATTCCAACGATCACGATGGTCGTCATAATAACCCCAAAAAAGGCTAGCATCCACTGATAGATCAGTTTCATTAGTGTTTATTGACCGCTGAATCATCAAATTTGTAGCCGACACCCCAGACCGTCTGGATCACTTGGGGACCAACCTTTTCGATCTTTTGACGGAGTTTTTTAATATGGGCATCGACTGTTCGTTCATCACCAAAATATTGGTAATCCCAAACAAGTTCTAATAACTGTTCGCGTGAGAAAACTTGGCGTGGATTCTTCGCTAAAGTTTTCAATAAATCAAATTCTTTGGGCGTAAGATCTAAAATCGGTTCGTCCATTAAATAGGCCTCGCGCGTCTTAGAGCTCATCTTGAAGTGATCTGTTTGCACATCATAATCGGAGTTATCTACTTCTTCAACTTGCGCGGCTTCCGCGCCAACTTGTTCATCAACTAACTCAGCACGGCGATGAAGCGCCTTAATCCGGGCGATCAATGTAATTGGGCTAAAAGGTTTCGTCACATAATCATCCGCACCCAATTCGAGCCCCAAGACTTGATCACTCTCTGAATCGCGAGCCGTTAACATAATAATCGGCACCACTTTAGATTGCTCCCGAATTTTTTGGGCGACCTGCATCCCATCCATTCCTGGTAAATTCAAATCTAACGTAATAATATCCCAACTATCAGGATCAACACTAAATTGTTCAACCGCTTCATTACCATCATACGCAAAGTGGGCATCCCATGCTTCTTTTTGAAAGAACATGCCCATCATTTCAGAGACAGACTTATTATCTTCAACCATTAATATTTTCATTAGAATTCCTTCTCTTTTGTGTGATTATATTCTTATTATACAGTATCTTAACCAATGGCGGATGAATTAAATATGAAGAAGCTATGAAATTTACCACGTTGAATTGACGAATCTTGACACGCTTGTTAAAATTAATTTATAATTTAAGTGATTTATACGCAAGTCAAAAATTAATTTCTAACGCTCAACTAGTCTTTTATAAAATTAAATCTCCTGTAAGCTAGGGCTTAACCAATTGGTTAGGCCCTTTTTTTATGGCCAATCGGATTAGAGGAGGTGGTCAACTTGATCGAACACGAAGCACTTTTTTTCAAAAACCTGAAGATTCTTCAAGATTTGAAGTTCATGATTTATGAACGAACGTCACCTGCAATCGATTTTCATTGCTTTGGTATTATCTATCTCGAAGTTAATCAACAACAGATTGACCTCGCAGCGGAATATCAGGCTTTAAAAAGCGATCATTCATTGGGTGAAATTGCCCAGACAATCATCAATCACTATCAGTTATAGCAGTTTTACTCGGGGGAGTATTAATCAAACACATGAACAATTTAGCCATCTTGTAAACCGGAAGGACGTTTATTTGCATGCATGCTGAAACCATGCTAGCATGGAGTTTATTATGATATTAGGAGGCACTTATTTTGACCTATAAAGGACTTGTATTTTTTGATCTTGACGGGACACTTTACAATGAACACTCTCGCGTGGACCCAGCAGTCGCCATCGCTGTTAAACAACTACGCGCCAACCATTACCTCCCAATCATTTCTACCGGCCGTTCACCACTTGAAATTCAAGAGGCATTAGCAATTACCGGGATTGACTCATTCATCGCATTAAACGGTAGTTACATTCAATTTGAAGGCCAACCGGTTTACCAAGGCACTATTCCAACTAAGACGATTGAACAAGTGGTTACAATCGCTCAAGAAGCTGGCGAAGCAGTTGCCTTTTATGATGATCAAGCCATTCGAATTACCAGTGTTACACAAGCAGCTAAAGATGCTTATGCTGAAGTCAACGCACCAGTACCAAGTGTTGATCCAGAATATTACTTAAATCATCCAATTTATATGCTGTTAATTTTGACGAACGACAATGATGCGGCTTATGCAACAGACGATTTAACATTCTACCGGAACACACCTTATTCAATCGATACTGTTGAAAAGAACGGTTCTAAACAAACTGGTATTAAGCGACTACTTGCTTCTCAAGGATTAGAAGACATGCCAACTTATGCTTTTGGTGATGGTCGCAACGATATCCCGATGCTTAGTTACGTCGATTATCCAACAGCCATGGGCAACGGCATTCCAGAAGCTAAGGCCCAAGCTAAATACATCACATCAGCCAACGTAGAAGGTGGCATTATTGAAGGCTTAAGACACTGGAAATTAATCTAAGCTAGTGCTATTTAAACACCATTCCGCTCGCACGGCATGGTGTTTTTTATTGCTTATCCCTATTGACTGTTTGCTCCTTCACAGCTTACAATAATAACTATTTACTACTAAATGATTAATCAAAGGAGTCCTATTATGTCCAAACATTCTTTATTTGCTAAAAAGAAAATCGATGCAAGTCAATTTAAAAATGGCTTACTTGAACGAAACTTAACAGCGGTCGGCTTAACCGCTATGGGGGTTGGCGCCGTTGTGGGGGCCGGTATTTTCATCACACCCGGAATTATTGCGGCTAAATATGCCGGTCCAGGGGCAATGTTATCTTACTTATTAGCGGCCGTTGTTTGTGCGCTAGCAGCCCTTTGTTATTCTGAATTTGCTTCTACCATTCCACTAGCTGGTAGTGCCTATACTTACGTCTACACCGTCTTTGGCGAATTAGTCGCTTGGATTTTAGGCTGGGCACTGGTTTCAGAATATCTATTTGCGGTTGCTTCAGTTGCGGTTAGTTGGTCAGCTTATTTTCAAAATTTAATGGCCGGCTTTGAGCTTCATTTACCAACTGCGCTTTCGGCAGCGTGGGAACCTGGTAAACCAGCCGGTGTTAATTTAATTGCCGGAATTGTTGTTTTAATTGTCGGTTTCTTACTCTCAAATGGTATGCGCGAATCTACCCGGATTAATACCATTATGGTCGGCGTTAAAATTGCCGTCATCGTCATTTTCCTTGGCGTTGCCATTTTCTACGTTAAACCAGCAAACTTCCAACCATTCCTCCCTTATGGTGCCTCAGGTGTCTTATCTGGTGCAGCCCTGGCCTTTTACGCTTATATTGGGTTTGACGCTGTTTCAACGGCCTCTGAAGAAGTTATTAACCCCCAACGTGATATGCCAATCGGGATTATCGCCTCATTGTTAATTGCTTCATTACTATATGCCGCTGTCGCAACAGTATTAGTAGGGGTTGTTCACTATACAAAATTAAACGTTGGTGATCCTGTGGCTTTCGCATTACAATTGATGCACCAAAACTGGGTGGCCGGCATTATCTCATTAGGTGCCGTCGCTGGGATGACAACCGTTTTACTCGTGATGACTTACGGTGGAACACGTTTAATCTTCGCAATGAGTCGTGATGGTTTATTACCAGCCGTCTTTGCCAAGATTAATCCTAAAACACATGTACCAGTTGCCAATACTTGGATTTTTGCAGTCGTTACCAGTATCGTGGCTGCCCTCGTACCGCTTGATAAAATTGCCGAATTGGTTAATATCGGCACCCTCTTTGCCTTTGCAACTGTCTCATTAGGTGTGATTTTCTTAAGAAGAATTCCAAACTACAATGAGTTGCCTCAAGGCTTCAAAGTACCGCTCTATCCTATCGTGCCAATCCTCTCATGCATCCTCTGCGTCCTCTTAATGACGCAACTGCAAATGACAACTTGGATTGTCTTTGTCATCTGGCTCGTTATCGGATTGGTGATTTACTTTAGTTATAGCTATCACCATAGTCAACAAAGAATGTAAGGTATTAAAAAAAGCGTAACAACTCAATAATCAATTGAGTGTTACGCTTTTTGTGTGGCCATACTATATTTTAAACGCTCTAAGAATATCCCTAAACTCAATAAATCAGCGGTTCCACCTGGGCTGAGGTGCGCTTCAATTAACTGAGCATCAAATTGCCGTAATTTTCTTCTAACAAGTACCATATCATCTGTTTCTTGTAAAATTTCAGCTGCTACTTTTTGAACCATTTGCCAACCATCAATGCCACCTCGATGAACAAGATTCATATCCTGGACCTCAGTCATCAGCGTTAACATCAATAGTAAGTGGCGATCATCTTCTGGCAGCATTCTATATTTTTGTAAAGTTGGTAAAGCGATATATTCAAGTGATGGATAACCCGCTTCTGCTTCGCCCCGAATTCCTGTAAAGCCGTATTCTACATAAAGTTGCTCACCGTAACTAAGCTGTGTTTTATCTGTCATTTGACTAAAATCCCGACTCACAAGTCCCTTGGTCATATTGCGAATAATCTCGAAAACTGGTTTAAAGTTTTGCTCAACTAATTTAGATAGTGTCAAAGTCTGTCCAGCTCGTCCTATTGCGCCTAAAATAAAAGCATAGGAAAAGTTAGCACCTTTATGCGTATTGATTTGGCTCGTTGCCAGTAACATCTGCTTTTCGGCGTCTTGACCAATTTGTCTTAATGTTAAGAAAAGTTGCTGATCAGAGGTGCTTTGGTAACCAGCTTCAATATACGCCAATAAATATGCTTTTAGAGCAGCAATACTCTTTAAAAAAAGCGGATAATCCATATCATCATGGGCGCCATTTGATTCTGGATCGACTAATCCTGGCTTAGGCGCTAATTGCACTTCTGCAATTAGTGATTGGTATGCAAGTATCGCAATCGCTTTTAAATCGCTATTCAAGATGACGATGCCTCATTTCCTTAACAATAAAATCTAGTGAATGATTCAAATGCTCATGGGTGATTAGATTAATTTGGTTAATATCCTGATTCAACATACCACGATAAATTAACCAATGTTCTGCTAATGCCAAATCACATCTATCAGTACTTCTAATACAGATATCTCGAAAATAAACTAGGTATTCCTGTAATTCAACAACAATTGATTTTAACCGATACATCTGACTCTTATCATAAATAAACTGATTGAATTCAGAAAATTTCTGTAAAACAGCGGTTACGTCGCCCGCTTCATTCAAACGCCTAGTCTCTAATAACAATTGGTTTAATTGTTCAAATTCAGCCGTTGTCATTAACCGCATCGCCTGGCGCGTTGCCAAAGCATCAAGTTCTTTGCGAATTGCATAAATTTCATAGGCATCCTTCACAGAAATCCCCTTAACAATAACACCTATGCCTGGTTTTCTAATCACTAAATCTTCATCGGCTAATCGTTTTAGCGCGTACCGAATTGGTGTCCGACTAATATTCATCATCTCTGAAAAATACTTTTCATTAATTCTAACACCTGCAGGAATATCCCCTAGAATAACCGTTTTTCGAAGAGCCTCATAAATTAATTCTTTAATGGGACGATTTTGTGAGAGGTCAAGATTCTTAGCGACTGCATTAACGATTTTATCCATGCCAATACACCCTTCTTGTTTTTAGCCTCATTATATACTAAATTGCTTAGCACTTGTTAACTACCAGAACAAAACGTATATTTAAAATTCCGTCTCAAATTGAATATCTATTTTTTGAACTGGTACATCATAGAAACGATCTTCACGACGACCTAAGAAATCACGCGCCTGTTCAGGAAATAGTGCATACATCAAAACATCTTCAATATTATGTGCGTATTGTTGAATCTCTTTTTCAAATTCAGGTAATTGCGGTGCTAATAAATCAGCTGGCCGTTGTGTAATAGGCTGTTGGTCGCCAATAATCTTAGTAACCATTTCCGGTTTAATAGATACTGGCGGATGCCCATATAATCCCTTAACATAGTCCTTGATTTCGTTAGGTACCACTTGATAGCGTTGACCAGAAACTATATTCATTAATGCTTGCGTCCCAACCATTTGTGACAACGGCGTTACCAATGGTGGATAGCCTAAATCGGCGCGTACTTTAGGAATCTCTTCCAGTACTTCTTGGTACGCATCTGCCATATTTTGGGCCTGTAATTGTGCAAGCAAATTAGAAAGCATCCCGCCAGGCACTTGGTAAATAAGCGCCTTAGGTTGAATATCTTTCACCTTAGGATTAAGGATTCCTTCTTCTCGAAAACGATCTCGGATAGGTGCAAAGTAATCCGCAATTTCTGATAATTTAGTTTGATCTAAATCCACTTCATAACCTAAATTTTGCAAACTAATTAGCATTGATTCAGTCGCTGGTTGACTTGTCCCGCCAGCAAATGGTGAGATTGCTGTATCAATAATATCAGCACCGGCCTCAACTGCTTTAAGATAGGTCATTTCTGCAATACCACTTGTTGCGTGAGTATGCACTTCTAAAGGTAAATCAATCGCTGCCTTTATTTTAGCAACTAGGTCAAAAGCTGTTTGAGGTGTTAAAATACCAGCCATATCTTTGATGCAAATCGAATCAGCACCCATGTTAGCCATTTTAACGGCTAACTCAACGTAATAAGGCACAGTATGAAAAGCACTCGTTGTATAAGCAATTGTCATTTGGGCATGCCCACCGTATTTCTTAGTTGCTTTTAAAGCTGTTTCTAAATTACGAGTATCATTTAAAGCATCAAATAAACGAATGATATCAATACCATTTGCCAACGACCGCTCGATAAAACTTTCAACAACGTCATCAGCATAATTTTTATATCCTAATATATTTTGGCCCCGTAATAACATCTGTAGTTTTGTGTGTGGTACTTGTTTACGAATCTGTCGTAATCTTTCCCAAGGGTCTTCATTTAAATAACGAATACAAGCATCAAAAGTTGCACCACCCCAAACTTCGAGCGCATGATAACCAACCTGATCCATTGTTTTCAAGATTGGTAGCATATCCGCAATTGGCATTCTAGTTGCAATCAGACTTTGCTGACCATCTCGTAAAACAGTTTCCGTTATTTCTACTTTCCGATTCACCATCTAGCATCCCAACCTTCTTCGATTATTTGTTCAATTTTTAGTTGGACTTCTAACAGACCATGCTGCCGTGAACGACTACAATTTTTTGCATCCTGACCACAAACTAGACAGGTTCGTCTTGGTGCCCCTAAAGCTACGCGACTGACTTGTACTAATTGTTCCGACTCCCAATACAAGACATCCAAGTCCCAAATTGCCCCTAAGGGATTGCCTTGCTCAAAGCGAACCATCTCTTGCTTAATCTGTTTTGGTGCGATATTTAAAACAAAATAAAATTCTGGACCTGTTATTGCTTCAAGCTTGATTAACTGGTCAACAAGTTTATCCTTATATTGTTTTTGAATAGTTTCACAAAATTGTTGAACCAGTCCTTTTAATTTAGGTCCGGTTTTTATCGGGCCCGGAATCCGCATCGTACCACATAGTAAAGTCGCTTCTGGATATTTTTTAAGCAATCTTGTTTGATTAACAACACGCTGCTCACGTGCTGTTAACATCTGACCTAAATCGATGGCTGGACCTGTTAGTTGCCGGAATTCAGACATTTTTGACCACATCGATCAATGTACCGTCACGGTATTCAATTAAGGCAACTAGCCGATCCCCATATTTAATAGGTGCCGGTTCACCCGTAATTGCATAAGCTTTTTCTTTTAAGGCCTCAATTGTCAGTTGTGGGATTTTACTATCTTTGAAAGCAGCAATTAAATCCGTTCGCAGTGGATTAATCGCAATCCCAAGTTCGGTAACGACCACATCGATACTGCTGCCAGGCGTAACCACCGTTGTCACTTGGTCAACAATCGTTGGAATTCTTCCTCGAACGATTGGCGC
Source organism: Latilactobacillus sp. (assembly GCF_033176295.1). Taxonomy (NCBI): domain Bacteria; kingdom Bacillati; phylum Bacillota; class Bacilli; order Lactobacillales; family Lactobacillaceae; genus Latilactobacillus; species Latilactobacillus sp. Next base: position 27,584 of record NZ_JAMQEX010000014.1, on the reverse strand, counting down.
AATCACCATACTCATCTTGCAAGCTGTACTTGTATCTGAATGGCCACCTGACGCGCCTCTCAGTACACCATCTGATCCGGTAATCACATTCACATTAAATTGCGTATCAATTTCCAATGCCGATAAAATTGCAATATCCAATTGGTTAATTACTGCACCTTTGCTCAAAGGTGATGCATACATAGCAGCATCGATCTCGTAATGTTCACTATTTTTACCTAGTGAAATCGCTGATGGATGATCAAAATCTTGAACATCAATTACTTTCTCTACTAAGCCATCTTCTAATAGTTCTGCCATTGCATTCGTAATACCGCCTAAAACAAAACTTGCTTTAAGGTTTTGATCAATCATTGCCTGCTTCAAAAAGCGGGTCACTGCTAGTGCTGCCCCACCGGTACCGGTTTGGAATGAGAAACCATCTTTGAAATAGGTTGATTCTGTAATCATTTTAGCCGCATACTCAGCAATTAATAGTTCCTTAGGATTCTTCGTAAAACGAGTTGCACCTTTGGCAATCCCCTCTGGATCTCCAATCGCATCAACTTCAACAACATAATCTACCAATGTTTGCGGAATACTGATTGGTGTATTAGGATATGGCATCAAACTATCAGTGATGATTACCACTTGATCTGCATATTGTGCATCAACCATTGCATACCCCAATGACCCACACGTTGTTTTACCCTTTACACCATTAGCGTTACCATATTCATCGGCACTAGGTGCACCCAAAAAGGCTACATCAATATGAATATCACCACGTTCGATTGCTCTGGCACGGCCCCCGTGAGAACGAATAATAACGGGATCAGCTAGAATACCTTCTGAAATTGCCGCACCAACTTTATCACGCAATCCGCTAGAGGTAACGTGGGTCACAACACCTTGTTTAATATAATCAATTAATGGTTCATGTACATTTGCAATTGAACTCGGTGCAATTGCAAGATCCTTAATGCCCATTTTAGCAATTTCAGCTAATACCATATTCATGATATAGTCGCCTTCTCTAAAATGATGATGGAATGAAATCGTCATACCATCTTTTAAACCAGTTTGAATAATAGCATCATGAATACTTGCTAATAGCTTACTATCTCTTGGTTTAACAGGATGTACTTTTTTAGTAGCACGTTGATAATCTTTAATGTTGGTTAATTCGCCAGCATAAACGCCATATTGGCTTGCGTATTGATCTGGAATATCCCGACCGACTTGATTAATCGTCATTATTTTACCTCCATATTAGCTGCTTTTGCCATTGCCAAAACGCGATATGCCCGTTCAACAATTGGTTTATCAACCATTTTTCCGTTAATCGCAATTACACCAGAACCCTTTGATTCTGCTTCTTCAATTGCGGCTAATACTTCTTTTGCATTTTGAATTTCAGCTTGCGTTGGTGCATAGATTGCATTAATAATTGGAATTTGGCGTGGATTGATAACAGATTTTCCGTCAAATCCTAATTGTTTAATGAGACTTGCTTCTTGTCGTAAGCCGTCTTCATTATCAACATCTGAATAAACAGTATCAATCGCGGCAATCCCTGCTGCACGTGCTGCATGTAAAATATAATTTCTAGCAAAAAACAACTCTTGACCATCTGGATAACGTCTTGTTTTTTGACTAGTAACATAGTCTTCGGCCCCAAGTGCAATCCCAATCATTCGATTTGAAGCGATAGCAATTTCACGTGCATTTAATACCCCTTCAGCTGATTCAATCGCAGCCATCATTTTAGTTGTCCCAACTGGTATTTGATAGTGACTTTCAACTGATTCAATCGCAGCATCTACAGCTCTGATATCATCGGCTGTTTCAGTTTTAGGTAGTCGAATAACATTAATACCGCCTAAAATCATGGCTTCGATATCCTGACGACCACCACTAGATAATTCATTAATTCTAACAACAGTTTCAACACTCTGATAATCAAATGTCTTTAAAGCTGAGTAGACTAACAAGCGTGCTGAGTCTTTTTCCTTCATTGAAACAGCATCTTCTAAATCAAACATAATCGAATCTGCACCATATAAAATTGCATCCCGTAACATTGCAGGGTTAGCACCTGGTACAAACATCATTGTTCTTCTTAAGCGATCCATTTGTTAATCTCCTCCCAATCGTAATCTTCTTTACCTAGGCCGCGATAAACAGCAACAATGGTTCTGGCCTTAATCGTACAATCCAAAGCACCTTTATCAACTGCATCTACCGTAACGTTTGTAATCTCAAATTGCTTTAATACGGATTCAATCATCGTTCTAATCTGTTGACCAAACTGTTTTTCAACATTACTTTGTAGTTTAATTTCTAAACCTGTCTTATTGGGACTTAAGGTAATCATAATATCACTTGATTCCATCGTCCCCGCTGTTGCAATTTGCTTTAATTCCATTAGCCCTAACTCCCTTTCAAAATTGTATAAGTCTGTTGTGGTACTAATTTTTGAACCGTTTCCCAATCATCCTGCTCAATCGCGGCCCGAACGCGAGTTGCACTAATCACCGTGCCATCTTGTGTGAGCCTTGGGATGATTTTTAGTTTAAGTTTATTCCCAAAAACGGCCATCATTTGTTCATTATAAATTTGCGTCACTGGCGATAAAGGTTCTTCACCCACCCAACGCGTTTGAATTGATAAAATAGGTGCAATAATTTCTAGAAATAAAGTGGCATCAACTTTAGCTTGTACCTTAGCAATATCTTGATTCGCTTTTTCCTTTAAAAAATAAGTTGGAAACGTCATATTGGAAACAATATAGTTATCGGTTGGCAATACCACGATCTTAGGATTATCTTGCGTCACTTGACGAACGATCTCAAGGCGTGTCGCTTCTGAAAAAGTCGAGCGATTCTCAGAAACGACAAACAGATATAGTACATCACTAGCGGCAGCCGCTGTTTCAATCAAATATTGATGTCCCAGAGTCAGTGGATTAGCGTTCATTACAATAGCGCCTATCCGCCGGCCTTCTCTTTTGGCAGTTAGTAATTTCTGACGATAGGTGTCAATATTAGGAAAACCTCGTTCCAAAACAACAACAGTATCCGTTTTTACAATGACTTTAAATCCTAATGATTCAAAATAGACAGCTGTTGCTGGTTTTGTATAAACAAAACTATGATGTTTTTGAAGTTCTTCCAGATAAGTCAACAGATCTTGAACCACTAATGCTAGTAAATTCTGGGACTGTTGGTTATTCTTAATTGCAACACATTTGATGATATTGTCATAAACTGAGCCGGTGGCGATCAATTCTTCACCTTCAAACAAACCAACCGTATAATCAACTTGCCAATCCGCCGTTAAACCAGATTCATTTAATAGCACTTGCCATTTTTGCGCTTCTTCTTGATTAATCGTTAACCAAATCCGTTTACTCGTTACCATTTTTAATTAACCGGAAAGAACTTGATTAATAATTTAGCTGCGACGAAAAGGATAAAAAGTACTAGAAAAACGCCACCCATTCCGAATATCATTAATTCTAAAGCAGTTTCTAGATTAGTCCACATTAAGCTTCTCCTCCTAGCTGAAAAATGATAGTAATAACCCACCGGCAATTACTGAGGCAATCTGCCCAGAAACATTTGCACCAACTGCGTACATTAATACAAAGTTTTTAGGATCTTCTTCTGATGCCATTTTCTGAATAACTCGACTTGACATTGGAAATGCCGAAATACCAGCAGCACCAATCATTGGATTAATTTTTTCTTTTCTAAAGATATTTAATAACTTAGCGAATAACACGCCACCCACTGAATCCATAATGAATGCGACTAAACCAAACGCAATAATCATTAATGTTTGAACATTCAAAAATAGACCAGCTTGCATCTTAACTGAAATTGTTAATCCTAATAAAATACTGACAATATTCACTAATTCATTCTGAGCTGTGTTGGATAACCGATCTAGTACACCACATTCTCGCAATAGATTACCAAACATTAGGAAACCAACTAATGGTAATGAAATTGGTGCGATAAACCCAGCCAAAATGGTGATAATGATTGGGAATAAAATTTTAGTCATTTTTGAAATATTTTCTGCTTTATAGGTCATCCGAATCTGACGTTCTTTTTTAGTCGTCACAGCTTTAATTGCCATCGGCTGAATAATGGGCACTAACGCCATATAGGAATAGGCCGCCACTGTAATTGGTCCTAGTAACTTCGGCGCTAATTGATTAGAAACAAAGATAGCTGTTGGCCCATCGGCTGCACCAATAATACCGATTGAAGCTGCTTCTTTAATATCAAAGCCGAACAACACAGCGACAACAATGGTGAAGAAAATTCCAAATTGAGCCGCCGCACCAAATAATAACATAAATGGATTCTGTAGTAACGGTCCAAAATCAATCATTGCACCAATCCCGATAAAAATTAATAACGGAAATAATTCGGTATTAATACCAGCATTGAATAAAACATCTAAAACGCCTTCTGTTTTGGAACCACCCACAACTTGTGTTAAAACCCCAGTCCCTGGGAAGTTAACGAGTAACGTTCCTAATCCCATCGGTACTAATAAGGTAGGTTCATATTCTTTTTTAATCCCTAAATACATCAATAAACAACCAATCAGCATCATCACAATTTGACCGATCGTAATACTTGTAATGCCTTGAACTAAGGCCGCCATAATAAGCCCCCCTATTTAATCGTAATTAATGCATCACCTGCATTAACCGATTGATTTCGTTCTACAAATATTTGTGATACTTGGCCAGCACGGTCAGCAACGATTTCATTTTCCATTTTCATTGCCTCTAAAACTAATAATGGTTGATTTTCAACAACTTGATCGCCTGGTGCTACCAATATTTTGATAACAGTTCCGGGCATTGGTGCTGCCATCGCATCAGCATCAGCTGCTGCTTGATTCACAACTGGTTGACTCTCTGATTTTGCTTCAGGTGCCGGTGCTGCAGGTTGTTCTACAGCTTGTGTGACTGGTGCCACCGGTGTTGGTGTGCCACCAATTTCTTCCATTTCAACTAAATATTCTTGACCATCAATTGATATTTTGAATTTTCTTAACATTATGCTTCCTCACTCACTCTCTTTTTAATTGAACGTACAACGTATTGTTGCTGTTCTTGTGTCGCCATCAAACAACTGGCAATCATGCTAACCCGTTTTGCCTCTGGATTAGGCACTAATAATCGCCGAACAATAAATTGACTCTGAGGATTTTCGCCACTAGCAATACTGGTCGCAATTAATATCACCTGTGGATATGCCTTAGGATTAACCGAGACGTATTTAGGTACCGTTAGCCATTCTTCTTTTATAGATTCTTCTGGCTGTTTAAGCGGTTCAGATACCGGTTGTTTTTGCTTTTTGAACCAACCAAACATCTCATCATCTCTCCTTTCAATTAAGAATGTTTAATGTTGTGGAATATAAAGTGGCATATGACCTGATAAAATAATTGTAATCACAAAGATGACAAACACCCCTAACGCATATTTAGCGGCTTCTTTTTGCCATTGCCCCATATCTAATCCTGTTAATCTTAATAATAGATAGATAAACGCAACCAATGGGCTGAGTAGATGGAATGCTTGACCCATTAATGAAGCTAAAGCCATATCCATATTACTGAAACCATATGCACGCCCCGCCTGTGCTAGAACCGGTAATACCCCAAAATAAAAACCATCATTTGAGATAAAGAACGCACCTGGTGCAGAAATAACAGCAATGACTAAGCCCCAGAAACCGGCTAATTGGTGCGGAATAATCTGAGTAAAGCTTTGTGCCAATGCTTCAGCCATTCCAGTTCCTTGAAATAATCCCATGAAGACCCCGGCTGCAAAGACAAGGATAACAACTTGAACGGCGTCCCCACCATTTTCACCAATTCGTTTAGATTGATCCTTTAAAGATGGATAGTTAACCATTAATGCAATACATGTGCCAACAAGGAATAGTAGTAATGGTGGCATTTCAATCGCTGAGATAAATGACCCTGCAACTAACCAACCAATTAAGACAATTGTCAAAATACCATTAAAAACAAAATTCTGTGGGCGACGCATTTTTTGAACTTCTGGATCAGTGACAGCCGTCATTTCTTCAATTTCAGCGTCTGTTAATTGCTTAACACCTAATCGTTTACGTTCTTGACGTCCCATATGTGGTGCAACGTAGAAAATAACGTAGGCTAATGCTAAAATCATCCCTGGTGCTAGATAGGCTAAAATACTAGCATCAACATTTAAAACGGCCATTGCTCTAGCCGTTGGTCCGCCCCAAGGCAGTAAATTCATGATCGTATTTTGTAAAATAACTAAAACACCTAAGTTCATTAGTTTCATATCAAGTTTTTTGTAGATTGGAATAAAAGCAGAACAACAGATTAAAGTAGTTGTTGTCCCATCCCCATTTAGGGAAACGGTTGCCGCAACAACGGCTGTTGCAATTAAAACTTTCATCGGATCACCTTTAGCGAAGTGAATCATCTTCTTAGTAATCGGATCAAACAATCCCGCATCTAACATAATTGAAAAATATAAAATTGCAAATAATAACATAATACCGGTGTTCGCTGTAGTTTTGATACCTTCTAATACGAAATCACCCAAAGTTCCTTTTTTAGCAACACCTGTCAGCATTGCAACAATAGCAAAGATCAGTGGAATAATAACTAGTGCTGTGAAAGGTGACATTTTTTTCTTCATGATAATATACATAAAAACAATAATCATAGCATAAGCAATAATAGTTAATAGCATGTTCTAACCTTCTTTACTTTATATTTTGTCTTTCATTTCGGAATCCCTATCATCATAATAGCCTGTTATAAAACACAATAAAAGTGCTTACAATATAAAGAACACTTAAAAAACAATCGTTAGAAATATCAAATAAAAGAGGTATTAATAAGTCCTAACAACTTATTAATACCTCTTTATTATTTTATCTTTATCACCATGATAAGACCCGCTCTACCTCACCAGCTCTGATAATTTGAAGTCGCTGTTTCTCCGTTTGGATCACTAACTCACCATTATTTGTAATATCTTGAACGTACCCCGTCAAAATTTTCTCTTCATTCAATCGGACAACAATCTTTTTTGATATTAATAAAGACGATTCGCGATATTCTGCCATAAATGTTTTTTGACGATAGGTTGGTAGTAATCGATCAAATTCTAATAGAATTTGACTAATCAGTTGATTACGAGTAATCGGACTTGTATTAGGCAACAAAACGCCTGCTTTTTCTACCAACTGGCTTAATTGACCGTCATCTTTAAAGTCAATGCCAATCCCAATGACAATGCCATGATGTGGAATTGACTCCGCTAAAATACCAACCACCTTTTGACCTTCGTAATAGATATCATTAACCCATTTAATCTGCGTTTCAATCTGACAAACTGCTCGAATAGCACGGACAACCGCTACTGCGCTCAAGGGCGTTAGCAATGTCGCTTCTTCATTCAATGGTATGTCAGGTAAGAGAAGACTCATATAGATTCCTGTTTGCTGCGGAGAATAAAATTTACGCTTTAAACGACCATACCCTGCTGATTGTTGATTAGCAATGATCACATCTGGCATAACAGATGCGTTCAATAAATATTGTTTAGCTAACTGATTAGTTGATGTCACAAGATTATGAATTTCAAGTCTCTTAGGCTTAGCTAACCCTCGATTAATAAGAGCGGCTTCTAATTGATCAGCTACCATGCGCATACCCTTCTTTCAGTCTACCAATCGCCAAATTTCGTATCTTGAAGTTGTTGTAATAATTTCTGATACTCCTGACTTGTGCTTAGTCCTGAAGTAAAGGTTTCATCTTGCAAATTGTTAAATTTTTCAGCAAGATAATAAGCCGTTAAATAGATCGTCAGTTTTCGTTTAACAATTGCTTCTGGATCAAGTTCATCTGATACGCGGTGTGAATTAACAATCATTTTTGCAAATTCTTTTTGATCTAATTTTAAATTATCATCTGATGATTGAGTTGTCATATGATGACCTCCATTTTTATGATTTACATTTAGAATAGCACAACCAATTCATAAAGAAATTGAATGTTGGCTTTTTATTGTTCTTTTTACAAAAAAAGGCCACCAATCAACATTTTAATCTGTTGATTGGTGGCCTTAAAGTTGGCTAACCTAAGTCAGTCCCTTTATTTTTTATGTTTTTTATTCAAAATCTTGTCGAACAAGTTGTTGTCTTGTGGGTTAACTGAGTCACCACTAGCTACTGCAAATGCTTTTAAGGCATCTCGTTGTTTACTGTTTAAGGTCTTTGGTGTCACCACGTTGACTGTCACGTTTTGATCACCGTTACCTGTGCCGTGAAGTTTAGGCGCACCCTTACCACGTAGACGGAAAACAGTGTTCGTTTGTGTACCAGCAGGAATCTTCAACTTAACTGGACCATGGACCGTGTTAACTTCGATTTCGTCCCCTAAAGCGGCTTGGACGAATGAAATTGGTACTTCAACAAAAATCTGAGCACCATCACGTTCGAACTCATCACTAGGTGCAACGCGGAAGACGATAAATAGGTCCCCATAAGGGCCACCATTTGAACCGGCTTCACCTTGACCTTGAAGACGCATTTGTTGTCCATCTTCAACACCGGCAGGGACTTTCACCTTAACGGTATGACGTTCTTCTTCGCGACCTGTCCCATGACAAGTATCACATTTTGACTTAATTTCCTTACCAGTCCCACCACAGACATCACATGTTTCGCGTGACATCATACGGCCAAGTGGTGTTTGACGTTCCACTTGGATTTGGCCAGCACCGTGACATTTATGACACGTTTCAGCACTTGTGCCAGGCTTAGCACCTGAACCGTGACAAGTATGACATTCGGCTTCACGGCTGTAAGAAATCTTTGTTTCCTTACCAAAGACAGCTTCTTCAAACTTCAAGTCCATTCGATATTGTAAATCAGAACCTTGACGTGGGCCATTAGGTTGTTGACGAGCCCCGCCACCGAAGAATGAACTGAAGATATCGTCGAATCCGCCGAAACCTTCTGCGCCACCGCCGAAGCCACCAAAGCCTTGACCAGCACCAGCGCCGCCACCAAAACCGCCATTCATGCCCGCATGACCATATTGATCATAGGCTGCTCGCTTTTGAGGATCGCTTAATGCTTCGTATGCTTCAGTTACTTCTTTAAATTTTGCTTCTGCATCAGGTGCTTTATTGATATCTGGATGATATTTTTTAGAAAGTTTACGATAGGCTTTTTTAATCTCATCGTCAGAAGCATCGCGTCCGACACCTAAGACGTCGTAATAATCTCTTTTTTCAGCCATTGTGGGCCTCCATTCATTTACTTACGGGTTAAATCTACCCTAACAAGAATAGCATAACTGATTGATTAAAAAAAGCCAAAGCCCTAGACCATACTAGGTTTTGGCTTTTTTTAACGTTCTTATTCTTTGTCGTCTTTAACTTCTTCGAAGTCGCCGTCAACAGTACCGTCATCAGTCTTAGCATCAGTTGCGTTACCTTCAGCACCACCAGCAGCTTGTTGTGCTTCTTGGGCTTGTTGATATAACTTAACTGTCAATTCTTGAACAATTTCACTTAACGCATCGCGTTTTGTCTTCATGTCTTCAAGGTTGTTTTCTTGTTGTGCTTTAACTAATTCTTCTTTAGCATCTTTTGCTTTTTGTAATTCTTCGTCAGAAACCTTACCTTCAAGTTCTTTCAAAGTCTTATCTGTTTGGAAGATTAATTGATCAACATCGTTCTTCAAATCAACTTCTTCTTTACGTTTTGTATCTGCTTCTTCGTTTTCTTGTGCTTCTTTCATCATACGATCGATTTCTTCGTCTGATAAACCAGAGTTACTCTTGATAGTGATTTTTTGTTCTTTGTTTGTGCCAAGATCCTTAGCAGAAACGTTAACAATACCGTTCTTATCAATATCAAACTTAACTTCGATTTGTGGCACACCACGAGGTGCAGCAGGAATATCTGTTAATTGGAAACGACCTAAAGTCTTGTTGTCAGCAGCCATTGGACGTTCACCTTGTAAGACATGGATGTCTACGGCAGGTTGGTTGTCAGCAGCAGTTGAGAATGTTTGGGCCTTGCTTGTAGGAATGGTTGTATTCCGGTCGATTAACTTCGTGAAGACACCGCCCATTGTTTCAATCCCTAATGATAATGGTGTAACATCAAGTAAAACAACGTCTTTAACGTCACCTGAGATAACGCCACCTTGAACAGCAGCACCAAGTGCAACGGCTTCGTCAGGGTTGATTGAGTGATCAGGTTCTTTGCCTGTCCAGTTCTTAACAGCTTCTTGAACAGCAGGGATCCGTGTTGAACCACCGTTTAAGATGACTTTGTCGATTTCGTTTGCATCTAAGCCAGCATCTTTCAAAGCATTCATAACTGGTGCTTTTGTACGATCAACTAAGTCTGATGTTAAACGATCGAATTCAGTCCGTGATAATGTCATTTCTAAATGTAAAGGACCATTTTCGCCAGCTGAGATAAATGGCAAGCTGATTTGTGTGCTTGATACACCTGATAAATCTTTCTTAGCTTTTTCAGCAGCATCCTTTAGACGTTGCATAGCCATCTTGTCTTTTGATAAGTCGATACCATTGTCTGATTTGAAGTTTTCAACTAACCAGTTCATGATTGCTTCATCAAAATCGTCCCCACCTAAACGTGTATCACCATTTGTTGATAATACTTGGAAGACACCATCGCCTAATTCAAGAACAGAAACGTCAAAAGTACCACCACCAAGGTCATAAACTAAGACTTTTTCGTCTGTTTCTGTCTTATCCAAACCGTAAGCTAAAGCTGAAGCTGTGGGTTCGTTGATAATCCGTTTAACATCTAAACCGGCAATCTTACCAGCATCTTTTGTAGCTTGACGTTGTGAATCGTTGAAGTAAGCAGGTACTGTGATAACAGCTTCTGTGACTTCTTCACCAAGATAATCTTCAGCGAATTTCTTGATGTATTGTAAGATCATTGCTGAAACTTCTTGTGGTGTATATGATTTGTCGCCAACAGTTACTTTGTAACCTGCTTCGCCGATGTGACGTTTGATTGATGCGATTGTATCTGGGTTAGTGATTGCTTGACGTTTAGCAACTTCACCAACTTGGATTTCACCATTTTTGAATGATACAACAGATGGTGTTGTACGAGCGCCTTCTGGATTTGTAATAATTTTGGGTTGTCCGCCTTCTAATACGGCAACAGCTGAGTTTGTTGTTCCTAAATCAATACCGATTACTTTACTCATTGAAAATACCCTCTTTTTTTAATTTTTTAAATTTTATTATTGTGCAACGACAACCATTGCTGGCCGTAAAACGCGGTCCTTCAAATAATAGCCCTTTTGGAAGACTTGAACCACGGTGTCAGCTTTTTGATCACCATCAACCGCAACCGTTTGAACGGCTTGGTGAATGGTCGGATCAAAGGCTTGACCTTGCGCCTCAATTTCTTTAACACCATGGTCTTCTAAAGCATGTTTCATATGATCATATGTCATTTGAACACCCTTTTTAAGACTTTCATCAGTTGCTTCGGCTGCCAATGCGCGTTCTAGATTATCTAAAACGGGTAAGACATCTTTGGCTAATGATTGGCCATCATATTTTAACAAGTTAGCTTGTTCTTTTTGATTGCGCATTTGGATGTTCTTAATTTCAGCTTGTGACCGTAAGAAACTATCTTCCATAGCGTCATATTTCTTTTGAAGTTCAGCTAATTTATCATCTGCTTCTTCAACAGGTGCTTGTGCCTCAGTTGTTTCTTCAATTTCATCAGCTTCCATAACTGGTTCAAATGGTGTTTCTTTTTTAGGCGTTTCTTCTACAGTTTCTTCAGTTGGCTTTTCTTGGTTTTCAGCCTTTTCTTGCTTTGTCAAACAAACACGCTCCTTTTAAGATTGACTATCATCAAAATCTGCATAATAATCAATTAGTTTCTTCGCTAATTCTTCGCGGAATAAATCGAGTAACCCGATCATGCGCGAATATGGCATGCTAGTGGGACCTAATAAAGCAATCAATCCTTGGCCGTGTTCACCAACATCATAATTAACAGTCATTAAACTGTAATTCTTCAATAAATCATTGGTCATTTCATTGCCCAAACGAACCTGAACTTGGCTATTGGCCTCACCCGGTGATAACTCTAGCAACTTGGCTAGATCGTCCGATTGATTAATGATGTTGTAGATTGACTTCAACTGTGACACATCCGTCAATTCTGAGAAGTTTAATAAGTTCGATTGGCCCCCCACATATAAACGTTCCTGTGAGGCTTGTTTTAAGACATCATCGAAGATGTTTAAAAAGCCGCCCGGTGAGCCCATGTATTGCATTAATAACGCAGGCACCTCTATTTTCAACTTCTGACTGACAACGGTCAACGGTAATCCGATTAGATGATCATTCACGACTCGAATCGCTTTTTCAAGTTCATCACCTGAAATCGCGTTTGGAATTGTGAAAACCTGATTATCAACCGTTCCGGCACTTGTCACGATAATCGCCATTACCTGGTGATTACCAAGTGGCACAAGTCGGAAACCTGTCAACCGAATCGCTGCCATCTCCGGTCCTAACGTAATCGCTGTATAGCTCGTTAGGTTTGAAAGAATATTGGCAGATTGTGAAACAATCTCGTCAATCTTATGATAATGGCGTCCAAATGATTGTTGCACAGTCGCAACATCCATTGGATTTAAGACAGCGGGCTGAATGAGATGATCTAAATAGTAACGATAGCCCTTCATAGAAGGAACACGTCCAGAAGACGAATGCGTCTTCTCTATTAAACCGACATTCTCAAGATCAGCCATATCATTTCGGATTGTCGCGGAACTAAAGTGCATTGGTAGTTCAGACATTAGCTTCTTAGAACCCACCGGCTGACCACTCTCGGTAAAAAGACGAATAATTTCTTTCAAAATCATTAATTGTCTTTCGGTCAGCATGTTATCACCTCTTTTTAGCACTTGATTATTACGAGTGCTAATTACAAGTATTAATATAGCAAGAACGTCAAATAAAGTCAAGAATTGAACTGTAATTTTCACGGATTTAATGAAAATGGGACCAAAGACCGATAAAAGGCCACACCCAAATGATGAGTGTGACCTTTTCAAAGATTGCTATCAATAATTCTCGTGAAATTGTTGTAAATCAGCGACTGAATGACTCGCTAATATTGATTGGGCTGCTTGGACTTTTTCAATTGGCCAGTGGTACCAATCAATTGCTTGCAGGGTTTCAATGTCAGCTGGTGTAAACCGTGACTTTAAAACCCGTGCTGGATTACCACCGACGACAGCGTACGCTGGCACATCCTTAACCACCACCGCACCGGCAGCGATAATCGCACCCTGCCCAATATGAACGCCAGGCATAATTAACGCACGCATCCCAAGCCACGCACCGTCTTCAATGATTGTATCACCCTTGGGCTCATAAGAGGCCGCAATTTGTTCTGGGAACGGATAGGCGCTAATCCAATCACTGTGATGATTATGATTACCGCCCATCAAAATAACAACGCCACTGGCAATGCAAACGTAACGGCCAATAATTAGGCGGTCCAATTGCCAACCAAATTCAGCCTGTGGATTAAATAAGGCACGTGAGGCATCATCGCCCCAATGATATCGAACACAGCCGTCCTCAAAATTCTGGTGATCATAATACCCCCGAAAAGTAAGAATAATCGCCGACTTCAATTAATGGGTTTGTCACCAAATCCTTTAAATATTTTGTTTCTGACCAATGTTGATAAGTATTCTTGTCCATTTCATAAAACCTCGCTTCTAAGTTTTTGTTATCTGCTTAACTTAGAAGCGACTGCTTGTGAAACGGCCCGTAATTGTAAAAGGTGTCTAACCAAAAATGATCACCATCCCATTTGCTCGAAATATAACCGGTTTGAACGCACTCACTTAATAGCTGTCTAACAAGAATTCCTGGAAGACTTCGTTGCCTAGGAACTTTCCTGATTCAGTTAGTCTTAGCCAGTCGCCTTCTTGTTTTAGGTACCCTTTTTCAATCTGATTGGCGACTGTTTCGCCGTAGATATTCTGTAGTGGGTATCTGAATTTTTCTTCAAAGTGCTTGATTGAGACACCTTGCATTGTCCGAAGCCCTAAGAAGAGTTCTTCTTCCATTTGTTCGGTCAAGGGAAGCACGTGGCGTTCGATCACTGGCACTTTATGTGCTTGTAGCGGCTCTAAGTATTGTTGGATTGGGCCAAAATTGTGGTAGCGGTCCTTGCCCAGATAGCCATAAGCACCAGCCCCAAAGCCGAAATACTTTTCATTCCGCCAATAGGTTAAGTTATGTGCAGACTGGTAGCCTGGTTTGGCAAAATTACTAATTTCGTATTGTTCTAAACCAGCTTGTTGGAAACTATCAATCGCATTTTGGTACATGTGTGCTTCAACATCTTGCGATGGTAAGCGTAACTTACCCTGACGCATCAAATTATAGAAAATAGTCTTCTTCTCTAAAATTAATGAATAAGTTGAATAATGCGGCAAGTCAAGATCGATTGCCTGTTTCAAACTATCCATAAAATCTGCTTCACTTTGTTGCGGTAGTCGGAAAATCAAATCAATACTGATATTTTCAAAACCCACTTGACGCGCATTAGCAATGGCCCGATAAACGTCAGCACTACGATGAATCCGGCCAATCTTCTTAAGAATGTCATCATTAAAAGACTGCACGCCAATGCTCAAGCGATTAACGCCGTTATCCTTTAGTACTTGCAATTTAGCGGTATCTTGTAGATCATTGGGGTTGGCTTCAAACGTAAACTCGCCACCCTCATAAGGTAAGTACTGGTGAATGCCATCCAACAAACGTTGGAGTTGGGCTGGTGAGAGTGTCGTTGGTGTCCCACCGCCGACATAAATCGTTTCAATTTTCTCGTCTGGGTATTCCGCCATTACCAATTGGAATTCGCGAATTAACATGTCAACGTACTCATCAACCGGTTGGCCTTCAATGAAGACCTTGTTGAAGTCGCAATAATAACAAATATGTTCGCAAAACGGAATATGAATATATGCACCTGCCATTAATGTTGACCCTCTAATTTCTCAAAATAAGTCCGGGTATCAGCTTCATCTTGGTGGAGTTGGTCAATCAACGCTTCCGCCGAATCAAACTTCACTTCACCTCTTAAATACTGATACCACTCAACTTTAACTTGTTCACCATAAATGTCCGCACTAAAGTCGAGTAAGTTAATCTCAACTGTCACGGGATTATTGGCATGGAACGTCACGTTCCGGCCAATTGACGCCATCCCCCAGTACCATTGGCCGCGAACCAATAAGCGGACCGCATAAATCCCAATGCCCGGTAAACGTTCTGGCTTTTGACTCTCAATATTAGCCGTTGGAAAGCCGAGTTCCCGGCCCCGAGCTTCACCATGAACAACCTCCCCAGTCGTTTGGTAAACATAACCTAACAACTCATTAGCTGCCGCTACTTGACCTTGATCCAAATTTTCACGAATCAAAGTTGAACCAATCTTATGGCCTTGATAGTCATGTTCCGCCACCGTCACGATTTCAAAACGATCTTTGGCATACGTGCTAAGGGTCTGCATATTAGCGATGTCTTTTTTACCATAGGTGTAATCAAACCCAGCGACCACCGTTTTCGCGTGGAGCGCCACTAAGTATTGATCGACGAAATCTTGGGGTGCCAACTTGGCAAAGCCATCGTTAAAATGAACGACATATAAAATATCGACACCTAAATCAGCCATTAATTCTTGCTTGCGTTCAACTGTCGATAAATAACGAAAATCATCTTGATTGACATTTCGGTAAACAATCGCAGGATGAATATCAAAGGTCATCACCGCTAATGGGCGGTTCTGTTGCACCGCCAATTCTTTGGCCGTCTTAATTACTGCTTGATGTGCCCGGTGGACACCATCAAAAAAGCCGAGTGCTAAGACAATTTCTTCGGCTGGTACTTGTTCTTTTGAATAGGGATGGATTAATTCAATCACACGCATTTTTTTCACCTAGTTTTTTTAATGAGTCCCTTGGTTTTGTAAATACATTTTATATGGTCGATAGAGATGTTGTTTCGTGTTAGCCACTTGATACAAGGCCTTGATGTGCCCTTCGTAAGTTAAGGCTAAGATTTCTTCTGTTTGTTCTGGGAACGTTAAAAAGACACCATTTAAAATTTTGGCCCATTGATCATCATCAAGTGCAACCTTAACGTTTTCTTCAAAAACATGATCTAACGGAATCAAAATATCCGCTAATTGACCGTTATCAGCAGCTTCAGCTAGTTGTGCCAAGGTAACACAACTGCCAATTTGAATGCCACCACTCTTAAGACGCGTTAAATCAGACATGACTGCCGGTAAGCCTAACTTACGGCCGAAATCGACAGCTAAAGTCCGAATATAAGTCCCTTTTGAACAGCCCGCAATAAAGCGGAAGGTTTGGCGACCCGTTTTTGCGTCAAATTCTGGTTCGCCTTGCAAGTCAAATTGCGTAATTGTAATTTTGCGTTGTGGGCGTTCCACAGGATCGCCGGCCCGTGCATAATCGTATAGACGGCGCCCGTTAACTTTTACGGCTGAGAACATCGGTGGAATCTGGATTGAATCCCCTAGAAAACTGGCCAGTGTTTCTTTAATTTTTTCAGTTGAAATTGGTTCAGCTAACCGTTGTTCTTCAACGACTTCACCATCTAAATCTTCGGTTGTCGTTGATAAACCTAACGTAATTTCACCGGTATAAACTTTACCAGAGTGCACCAATTGGTCCACTACCTTGGTTGCTTGGCCAATACAGATTGGCAAAACACCATCTACATTGGGATCAAGCGTTCCAGAATGCCCCACTTTTTTCATATGAAGAATCCGTCGTACTTTAAAAACGCAATCGTTGCTAGTCATGCCGCGTTCTTTATATAAGGGTATAATGCCGTCCATAAGTAATCTCCTTTTAACTATTAACTAAACCATTATAGCATAGAGTGCTGGCTCGAACGGGATTTGCTTTCCTATGCGCCACAATTTATCATTAACGCACAAAACGCCGGGACAACCATTAAGTTGTCTCGGCGCTTATTTTATGAAGGTAATTTCTTTATTTTGAAGCCGACTATCGATCCGGGCACTTTCTAATTCAATGGCAAAAATAATTTCTCTTTCCTTTTCTGCCTTAGAGAGACTCTCCATATAGCCCGGTACCTGTGCTTGATAAGCAGCCGCTACATCACTAAAACTATACTGGGTGCGGTATACCTTGAGCCGATTGCTGGTAATCCTCAACCCCTCACTCGTGGGTAGCATATAAATTGCAGCTCGGCCTAGATCCAGTTCACTCACTTTTGGTGCTTCCGGGTCCGTTCCAAAATACCAGATATTAGGGACATCATTGAGCGTAACAAAACTAATCTGTCGACTAGATGGCTGTCCCTGTTCGTCCGCCGTACTTAGCAGGATTGTATTAAATTGCTTAACGTAATTGCGAAACGCGTTTAAGTTATTCTGGTATGTCTCTGAACTAGCTGTTTGATTATCAATATAAGCAATCGCATCGTCAATTGTCTCTAACGCCGGATTGGCTTCTAAATAATAAAGAATTTGGGGAATAATTTGTGATATTTCTCGTTGATGATAATAAAACTGCAACCACCGATTAGAGGCCGATAAAGCATCCGTATAACGCTTATCCAGCTGTCTATGATGTCGTTGAACAATATTTTTTAAAGGGCGTGTTTAATCAGTTTTTGAAAGATTGCTAAACTCAGTAGAAACATTACGATTGCAACTAAAATATTAATTTTAACAATCCCCATCATTGGCTAGCCTTCATATGCCATCAGGCAATCATATAAGATTACTAAAAAAATGGTCAACACAGCCGCACAAACAATCACTAAGCGGCGTTTAAAAACCCGCCGTTTATGGGTCATCGCTTCAATTATTTTTTGCCGCTCTTTCATAGTTCGTTCGCGGGCAATCATCTCATCTATGACAGCTTGATCTTCATTAGAAATCATCGTTTTCCCCCTCAAAGGCATCAAAGCGCTGACGTAACTCATAAGTCCCAACATCGGCAAAATCGGGAATAATGATATTTTGGCGCTGCTTACGTATGCTTGCTGCACCATATTTAGCAGTATACATCTCTTCGGCCCAGGCTAATCGCTTCTGTAACCGCTGTTCATCAAACGTTTTAGCGATACCCTTTCTAATCCGATACTGTTTTACTTTATTCATTAAATAGAGACTGATAAAGAAAATTGAAAAAACGATAATATAGCGCAAGAAAATATAATTCGTATTCTGTAATAATTGTTTAAAGGCGACCCGATTAACCGGAATGATTGTTTCACGGGTTAGATAGATACCAACTGTTGTCGCGGTGGGAATCAGACACATTACCCAGCCAATGCCAATCAACACTAATTGACGCAAACGATGACCAGTCTTTTTAGACGTAAAAAGCCAATCGATTGTAATCTGATCTTCACTTAATTGATGGCGAATATAGTCTGGTTTACTCATCTGAATTCCCTCCTTCTCGTTTTCCGGTTGCTTCGGTCGAACGTTTCGGTGATTTCCAAACCCCAGCATCTTTGCCCCTGATAATTTGGCGAATCGTTGGGATAATCTCGACCGCTACGGTATACGTATTAACCATCCAATAAATCAAAATATACCAAGGCGCAAAAGCGATATACTTCAACGAGCGGCCCCCATCATTAAAATAGGAGGCTTGCACCAATTGAATTAATCCGACCAATATTTCAATCGTGGTAAAAATTGCTGCAATAGACAAACTCGAAAGGAGCCGGTGCCAATCCTGATTAATTACGTAACCAATTTGAAGGACAATAAAAGTCGCCATGCTGATCCAATAAAATAACGACCAAATGATACTCAAACCATAATCAATGATAATCGGGACCATCGAAAAGTGCTTAATTGGGTGCCGTAAAATACCAAACGATTTCGTCAAGAGCACGTAGATCCCGCCAGAGGTCCATCTTCGCCGCTGCTTAACGAGTTCCGGTAGTGTTTCTGGCACATCCATAAAAAACCGAATGTGCGGTGCAAAATAAGCCTGCCAGCCTGCGGTCTGCATATCCCATGAAATTGCAATATCTTCAGTTGGTTGTTCTGCTTGCCAACCACCAACATCAATTACCGCCGATTTGCGGTACATCGTATTAGCCCCAGAAAAGGCAAACAAGCCGCCATAAGAAAGCTGTGAACGTTTAATGAGCCCAATGATTGAATTGAGTTCATTTTGTTGGGCTTCTGCCACCAAAGTTGTCTTATTGATCGACAACATATTGCCAGTCACGGCACCTAATTGCGCCCCGCCTTCACGCTCAAAATAGTACATATACTTCCATAAGGCATCAACTTCTGGTTTGGAATCAGCATCATTGGACAAAATAAATTCGCCTTTGGCAAATCCTAAAGCACTATTAAAGCCGGCTGCCTTGCCCCGATTATTAATAATCGTACCGTTCGTAACCGTTGACCGTATTTTGCTTGTAATGTCTCTAAAATAATCCCAGTTTTGTCCGTCGAGCCATCATTGACAACAATTATTTCATATTGATCGGTTGGATAATTCATTTGGGTTGCTAAATGATCAATCGTAGCTTCAATTGAGGCTTCTTCATTATGTGCCGGCACTAAAATCGTGATGAACGGCGTCCCTTTTTTTAGATAACGCGGTTGATCTTCCTTCTCCATTAATAGCCAATAATACAAACTAGAAACAATAAACGATAACCCCCCGATAATCGGATAAGAAACCAGTGTGTAGATTAATATTTGGGTGAAATAGTCTATCAATAGCATATATCAGGCCTCATTTCAGAGCGAATTTTAATCAGCTAACAATGAAATCATATCAACAACTTTCCTCGATAAGTCATAAAATAATCCTAATTTTAGTTTAAAATAACTGTCAATAACAATAGTTGTCTATAGCTCAATAGTAATATGGTGCAATCTACCGTGTCAATTTAAGGGATTATGGTTTTCATAAGGTCATCAAAACAAAAAAAGAGCACCGACGAATTTCGTCGGTGCTCTTGGTCACAGCCTAACGCTGTGCTTCATCTTGATGTAACTTACGCAATAATTCGTCGATATGTTCACCATAACGAACTGAACCATCTTGTTCAAAGGTAATTTCTGGAATCTTGTATAACTTAATTCGTTGGCCAAGTTCGCTACGAATCAAGCCTTTAGCTTTATCCAAACCTTTTTGTGCTTTTTCAGCATCACTGGCTAGATTAGACAAGATACTGTAATAAACCTTCACGTGTTGTAAGTCACCACTCAGATTAATATCTGTAATCGTTACCCCTTCAACTCGGGGATCACGTACACGTTTTAATAAAATATCATTAACTTCACGTTGAATTTCTTGTTCAACACGACCGACACGATGTTTCATCTGTAGTCCTCCTGTAAATTAATTATTTAACAGGTACTTCTTCCATCACGTAGGCTTCAATTTGATCATCAATCTTGATATCATTGTAATCTTCGATTGTCACACCACATTCAAAGCCGGTTTTAACTTCTTTAACGTCATCTTTGAAACGTTTCAAGCTTGAAAGTTTACCTTCATAAATCACGATACTATCACGAATCAAGCGGACACCACTATCACGTCGGATAACACCAGTATCAACGATACAACCGGCAATTGTCCCGATCTTAGAAACATTATATGTTTCACGAACAGTTAATTGACCTGTTACTTTTTCTTCGTAAACTGGTTCTAACATACCCTTCATAGCAGCTTCGATTTCTTCGATTGCCTTGTAGATGATTCGGTGTAAACGAATATCAACTTGTTCAGCATCAGCTTGGATCTTAGCTTGTGGTGTCGGACGAACATTGAAACCGATAATGATAGCGTTACTTGCAGCAGCTAATGTGACGTCACTTTCGTTAATCGCACCAACGGCTTCATGAATAATATTCACGCGTACGCCTTCGACTTCAATCTTCCGTAAACTACCAGCTAAGGCTTCTGCTGAACCTTGAACGTCGGCTTTGATAATAACGCCAACTTCTTTTAATTCACCTTGTTTCATTGTTTCAAACAAGTTATCTAATGTGACAGGGTTTGAACGGCTACGTTCCTTCAAGAGGGCCCGTTTAGCACGTTCTTCACCAGCAGCACGAGCTGTTTTTTCGTCTTCAAAGACAACGAAACGATCAGCTGCTTGTGGCACATCATTTAACCCAGTAATTTCAACTGGTTCTGATGGGAAGACTTCTTTAACACGACGACCGCGATCATTTGTCATGACACGGACACGACCAAAGGTATTCCCAACAACGATTGAATCACCGATCCGTAATGTCCCTTGTTGTACTAATAATGAGGCAACAGGTCCCTTACCTTTATCAAGGCGGGCTTCAATAACTGTCCCAACCGCTTTTTGATCACGGTTAGCCTTCAATTCAAGCACGTCGGCTTCAAGAAGAACCATTTCAAGCAAGTCATCAATGTTTTCACCAGTTTTAGCTGAGATCTTAACAAAGATTGTATCGCCACCCCAGTCTTCAGGAACAAGGCCGTAACCCATTAATTGTTCCATCACGTGGTCAGGGTTAGCACCTGGTTTATCGATTTTATTAACCGCAACGATAATTGGGGCTTTAGCAGCCTTCGCATGGTTAATAGCTTCGATTGTTTGTGGCATCACACCATCATCAGCAGCGACAACTAAGATGATGATATCAGTAATATCAGCACCACGCGCACGCATGTTAGTGAAGGCCGCATGTCCTGGTGTATCCAAGAATGTGATTAAACGATCGTTTAACTTCGTTTGGTAAGCACCGATATGTTGGGTAATCCCGCCGGCTTCACCATCAGTAACGTGACTGTTACGAAGGTTATCCAATAATGTTGTCTTACCATGATCAACGTGACCCATGATTGTGACAACTGGTGGGCGACTTACAAGGTTAGCATCACTCTTAGCTTCTGTTTCAAAGACTGAATCAATATCAGCGATATCCACTTCAACTTTTTGTTCTGCTTCGATACCGTAATCAGTTGCTAATAATTCGATCGTATCCTTATCAAGTGATTGGTTCATGTTAACCATAATGCCTAACATGAATAACTTCTTGATAATTTCAGCTGGTTCGCGATGAATCTTCTTAGCGATATCCGCAACGTTCATCCCTTCAGAGAAAACTAATACTTCTGGTAATGGACGTTCTTTACGTTGTGGCATTTCCTTCTTAGCTGCGTTTTGTTCAGCTAATTGTTGCTTACGTGTCTTCTTACGTTTCTTATTGAAACGTTGTTGGCTATTGCCATAGCTGTTATAACCACCGCCACGTTTTTTATCTGGGCCAAAGTTCTTTGGCTTGCTTGCTGTATTGCTTGATGCTGGTTTAGAAGCACTAACAGTATTAGCTTGCATTTTTTGTTGCATTTCTTGTGCAGAAACTGGCCGTGATGGTGTCGTTGCTGGACGACTGTTTGTTGGTCGGTTATTCGTCGTATTAGGACGTGCACTATTGTTATTGTTTGGACGGCTGCTACCTAATGGGCGACCATCTTTTGTAACGGTTGGTCGTGGACTGTTAGTCGTTGGACGGGCACCGTTTGTTGGTTTGCCGTTTGATGGGCGGTTGTTTGAAGCATTGTTTCTTGTTGGACGTGGATGACTTGCTTGTTCACGACGCTTCTTTTCGTCTGCTTCACGTTGTTCACGTTGTTGTTGAATCCGTTCTTGGGTTCTTTGACGACGTGCATTAGCCTGTGAAATCTGTTCTTGTAAGCTCATTGGATGATTAGCGCTTGTTGAACGATTTTGGCTATTGTTATTTGGCCGACTATTTGTGTTAGGGCGGCTGTTATTTGGACGCGCGCTATTGTTGTTAGGGCGCGCATTGTTTGTCCGGTTTTGACCACTGCTTGCTTGACCGTTACGGTTAGCATTAGCTTGTGGTCGGTTATTTGAATGTTGTGTTGGTTTTTTGTCGGCTTCTGGGCGGCGACGGATAGCAGTTTTACTAATCTTGATCTTACCACTTTCTGATTTTTCGCTCGCTTTAGGTGCGGCAGGTGTTGCTGGTTTACTTGCAGCTGGTGTTGCTTTTGTTTGGAAAGCAGCTCGCAATGTTTTTTCTTGATTATCATCAATTGTTGCCATGTGATTCTTGAGATCATAGCCTTTTTTGTTGGCAGTCTCTAAAATGTCTTTGCTAGCAACATTAATTTCTTTAGCTAATTCATAGATACGTTTTTTACCCATATCTTCACGCTCCTTTATTATCCCAGTAGCGTTATCATCTTTTTGGCAAACCCAGCGTCGACAACCGCTATGGTGGCTCTATGTAATCCAATTGCTTGGGTTAGTTGGGCCGCGGTGTAGGCCTTTGTTTCTGGGATTTTGTAGAAATGACTCTTATCAGTCAATTTCTTCTGCGTCAGTGGGCTGATATCCTGGCCGATAAAAACCAATTTAGCTTTTGACTGCTGAATGGCTTTTAGGACCTGTTCTTCCCCACTGACCAGTTGCCTTGCTCTCATACAAATGCCTAAGAGTTGCAATAAACGGTCTGGTTGTTCACTCATTTTCGTTCTCCAAATAGTTCTTGACGGGCCTTTTGATGGTCAACATACTCGAACAATTCTGTGTAAAAGTCTGCTGAAACATCAATGCCAAAAGTCTTTTCTAAGATTTTCTTAGCTTGCGCGGTCTTAATCGCATCTGGTTCTAATGAAACATAGGCACCGCGACCAGATTTCTTACCGGTCGGATCGATACTAATTTCACCTTCAGCGGTTTTAACAATTCGCACCATTTCTTTTTTAGGCTTCATTTCTTGTGAAATAACGTCTTTTCTCATTGGTACTTTTCTTTGTTTCATCATGAACACCTCACTTATTCTTGTGGTTGTTCTTCAGAATCAACAACAGTTTCTGCTGGTTGTTCGATGTCTTCAGCAACTTCTGCCGTTTCAGGGGCTACTGCAACTGTTTCTTCAGTAGTCTCTGGTGTGATTGTTTCTTCTTCGAAACCTTCAACCACGGCTGATTCGTCTTCACTATCATCGCCATCGACAAATTCGACTTCTGATTCAGGTTTGATGTCAATCTTGTAACCTGTTAACTTAGCAGCTAAACGGGCATTTTGACCTTTTTTACCGATTGCCAATGACAATTGATAATCAGGGACGATTACCGTACATGTATGTTCGTTGCCATCGTTAAATTGAACAGCGATGACTTCAGCTGGGTTCAAGGCATTGGCGATGTAGTCTGAAGGATCTTCTTCCCACTTCACAATATCCATGTTTTCGCCGTGTAATTCATTAACGACTAATTGAACCCGTTGCCCCTTAGGACCAACACATGTTCCGACTGGATCCACATTAGGATCTGTTGAACGAACTGCCATCTTAGTCCGGTCGCCAGCTTCTCTTGCGATTGACACAATTTCAACTGTGCCGTCATAAATTTCTGGCACTTCTTGTTCAAATAAACGTTTTACCAAATCAGGGTGTGTCCGACTAACAAAGACTTGCGGGCCTTTAGTTGTGTTTTCCACTTTAGAAACATAAACCTTGATCCGGTCATGTGCGTTATACACTTCGTTAGGGATTTGATCTTGCTTACTTAAAACAGCTTCGATCTTACCTAAGTTAACGTAGATAAACTTGTTATCGCGACGTTCAACAATCCCTTGCATAATTTCGTTTTCGTATTGGCTGTATTCGTTGTAAATAATACTTCTTTCAGCTTCGCGAACCCGTTGCATAATAACTTGCTTAGCAGTTTGGGCGGCAATCCGACCAAAATCCTTAGGTGTCACTTCAAAACGAATTGTATCGCCAACTTCATATGCTTTGTTAATTTCTAAAGCATCTTGATAGCTAACTTCCAAACGTGAATCGAAAACTTCATCAGTCACTTCTTTGACAGCATAAACGTGGATGTTACCCTTCTTTTGATCGAATTCAACTTCCACATTTTGAGCTTGACCGTAGTTTCGTTTATAAGCCGAAACAAGCGCTGCTTCAAGTGCTTCAATGACGATTTCTTTCTTAACACCTTTTTCTTGTTCTAGCGCATCTAGGGCGCCTAACATTTCCTTGCTCATGTAACTAGCCTACCTTTACTAAAATTCAATTGCTAAGCGAGCTTTGGCAATTTCCTTGCGATTAAATGTCACTTCTTTTTGACGCGTTTTAATTTTAATGGCTAATGTTAAGGTCTCTTGATCAAGCGCCTTTAATATTCCTTGATAAATCTTCTCGCCATCAACGGCTTGATATAACGAGATATGAATGTATTCGCCAAGTGCATTTTGAAAATCTGCTTCCTTCTTCAAAGGACGCTCTGCACCAGGTGATGAAACATCTAAGAAATAAGCCTGCGGAATTGGATCCGGGTCGATTGAATCCAGTTTCTCACTTAACGCATCGTTAACTAAGGCACAATCTTCAAGGTCAATGCCGTTTGGTTTATCAATGAAGACACGTAGATACCAGCTACTACCTTCTTTAACAAATTCAACGTCGACTAGCTCAAAATGGTGTTGATCTAGTATCGGCACGAGTAGATCATGAACTGTTTCCACAACGGTACTCAAATGATTCCCTCCAATTCATTTATATATTCAGATTAGACGTGCTCCAATAAAAAGAGTGAGCATTTCTGCTCACTCGCTCTGAAGTATCTAATTACTGATAACAATATAACATAATTTTCATGAAAATACAAATGGCAAGCGGTTAATGATTATATAGAAGAAAGGCGGTTAAAGTGATTAGAATCGCCTCAATTTTACAACGGGCTGCATGAAAATACGCATTAATCATCTTCAATGAAGAAATCTTCATCAATATCAAAAGTTGTATATTGCTTCTTAACGTTGACGCCAACCTGATACTGCAGCATCAAGTCGCTCAATCGTACACCGTTAATCAATACAATATGCTGATTCTTGGCATACTCAATTGCACCATTCGAGAAATTAGAGGTTGTTATAAAAACGCCACGGTCTGATCCAAAGCCACTCAACGCTCCAAAGAATGCCTGCATCTCATTTCGGCCAACGTTGTTTCCTACTTGATACCTTTTAGCTTGAATATAAACAGTACTAGTTCCCAAAGCATCCTGATTAATAATACCATCAATACCGCTATCATTACTCTTTTGTGTCACAAAAGCTTGACCGTTTGTTCCTTTATATCCCATTGCACTTAGTAATTCGACAACTAATTTTTCGAAGAAGTATGGCGTTCCTTTACGAATGCGATCAAGCAACTCAATACTAACGGTATCATTATAATCCTTTACAATAGGGCCCACAGTTTGTATCGGTTCAACCGAATCTAAATTATCTGTCGACTGACTATCTTCAGTTTTTTCAAGATTCCCTTTTTGTTTTAACTCGTCTTGGTGTTGGATAAACTGTGGTAGTTTGTGGATTTTCTCAGAAGTTAAACTACCGCCATATCGCTCTAGTAATTGTTTACCTAGCGGTGTAATTACATAGAAGCCTCTTTTTGGCCGTTCTATTAAACCACCAATTGTTAATTCTGAAATAGGAAATGTCGTTCGACTATCTATAATATTGACGTCAGGGTATTTTTCCGACTTCAACTGTCGTAGATTATCAGGCAATTGCAAACTGTTTACAATTGCCTCCGAAAACTCTTTTCGGCTAATCGCAGATGACTGTTTACTAGCAACAGATAATGCAACTGGCAACATTGCATCCCAAGTTGGTAATCCATGTTTGCATAGCTTTAAGCTCTTATAATTAGTTTCAATTGTCATCTCGATAACACTCCCATTAATCCATAATTCTATCTAATTATACTTTACGCTAGATACCAAAGAAATAATATATTCACCCTAAAAAATGCTATCGCTGTGAATCAGAAAGCATTTATTCAAATAACAGTAATAAATATCAATCTAAATAGTGTTTACAACGTTAGTTAACCGTCTTTATCGATTGGGAACAAAGTAAGCTTGGAAATCTAGTTGAAATTAAAGATAGTGCAAGAATATCAAATATATATTGGCAAGAAGACGGTATTCCTTATTTAAGATCAAGTGATCTTGTTGACTATACAGCTAGTGGGGCATTGTTTATTTCTAAACAGACATACAATACTTTCTCTTCCAAAACTGGTTCTCCCAAAAAAGGAGATGTTTTGTTTACTAGTGGTGGCACAATTGGAATTCCTACGTTAAAAAAAGACGATTCATTGATATATGTACAAGGTGGCTCTATTCTATACGCAAAAACGTCGAATTCAGTTAAATTAGACGGTCGTTTTTTGGTCAACTATTTCTATAAGGCTCCTATGTCAAGAATCCGGACATAAAAGTACGAACAAATTTGACTTTCAATTTAAATTACTTAATTTAATTTTCGGAGGCCGAAGTTTTAGCCCCGTTCAGATTTTAAAAACGCTTTAGAGTATATTAAATAAGCCCCAACATTATTGAATTTAATAGCCTGTAGCTACGCTACAAGTGAAATACGATCAC
>NZ_JAMQEX010000013.1:0-58959 GCF_033176295.1 Latilactobacillus sp. | reverse complement strand
AGCACTTGAACTAATTAATCAACGACCATTAAAAATACATCATCAACAGACTGCCATTGAAAGATTCCGGGCTTGTTCGGATTAAACTTGTAATTTGCCTATTTATAAAATGAATAAGCGTATACTTTTACAAAACAATGTTGAACTTGTTACTCTTAGGTAGTACAAGTAGTCGATGGAATATCGATTATAATAAATAGTATGGAAGGATGATTATTATGTTACATTGGTTATGGGTTTTAATTATTGGGGCTTTAATTGGTATTATTGCGGGGGCTATTACAAGTCGTGATTTACCCGCTGGTTGGATTGGCAATATTGTAGGGGGCCTTGTCGGTGCCTGGTTAGGTCAATCATTATTTGGTAGTTGGGGACCCCAACTAGCAGGTATGGCGCTAGTACCTTCAATCTTAGGTGCCGTAATCATCGTATTCTTAGTATCAATGCTATTTTCACGTAAGAAATCCTAAAGTAAAGGAGCAGATACCATGAACAAATTGACAAAAACGGTAATCGGCTTAGCCAGTTTTCTGGGATTATGTCAGGTAGCATGGTTCATTTTGCTCGTTTATCCGCTAGGACTAGCAGATCAACAAGCCATTAACTTTAACTGGCTGTCAGAAGAGTGGATTAGCAATATAGGGCTGGGATTGGGCGTTATTAGTGGTCTGGTTTTTCTTTATTTATTATTACTAGCAATTTTTAGTTTGCCAAAGAAACGTCAGATGATTATTAAAACCAATCAAGGGGAATTAGCTTTATCGCGTAAAGCGGTTGAAAAAACAATTTCCCAGGCAATAATTGAAAAACACCGTTTGAAGGATGTTTATGTCCAGACCGTTTTTAAAGGTCGACAACCAAAGGTTAGTGCAGATATTCAAGCAAAAGTGCTTGATAATCGGGACATTGATCAGCAAGCCAGAGCGGTGAAGGAAACAGCACAACAGGCACTCAAAGAGGTCTTTGACATGCCAATTAAATCAGTAAATGTTAAGCTTGCGCCACTTGTTCATGATCAAGGTCGGACGCAAAGTAAAGTGATTTGAGGTGAAACAAATGAAACGTTCTTATTGGGGCTTTATTGCAGGCGCTGCATTAGCGGCAATATGGATTGGCTTTGGATTTGTGAGCCTAATTTTAATTTTGATTGCCGGTCTGATTGGCTACATTGCAGCAAGTTTAACGGGATCCAAAGATGATTTAGAAGGTTTTAGAGCACAAGTCAACCGCGTATTAAGACAAGATAAATAATGGAGGTGCAGCAAAATGGTAGAACAAGCACATTTAGATGACGTATTAGCAAACAGCAAGTTAACGTTCGAAGATGCTGTCATTGCAAAAATTGCTGGTAAAACAGCACAAAATATTGATGGGTTACTATCAATGAATGGCAACTTTTTCAGCGATATCGCTGATCGATTCAGAACTGATAGCGATCCTACCAAAGGCATCAGTGTTGAAGTCGGCGAAAAACAAGTGGCGATTGATATGACTATTATTTTGGAATATGGTCGCAACGCGCGCGACGTATTTGAACGCTTAACGTCGGCTGTCACCGAAGCTGTTGAATCAATGACGGGATTGAGTGTTGTTGAGGTCAATAGTCATGTTAGTGACGTTATGACTAAGAAAGAATGGCAACAACAAGGTAGCAACGCTAAAAAGAGCGATAACGACGACAAAAGAGTTCAATAAAAAATTAAGAAAAGGGGATTAAAATAATGGATAAGCCAAACAAACCAATGGATAAGATGATGGACAAACCTAATAAGGAAACACCAAATCATAACGCACAAATTGAAAAAGAATTAAACTTTTCAGACGGTGTGATTGAAAAAATTGCCGGTCAAACTGTTCATGATATCGATGGTGTCTTAGAATTATCAGGTGGTATGATGAGTCAATTAGCAGATCGTTTCAGAGATGAAGCAGATCCAACTAAAGGTGTTGATGCAGATATTGACGATCAAGAAGTGACAATCGAATTAGATGCCATTTTGGAATACGGTAAATCAGCCCCAGATATTTTTGAACAAACAACCGATCAAATTGCCAAGTCTGTGCATAAGATGACCGGTTTAAATGTTACAAAAATTAAAATGAATGTTTCTGACTTGTTGACTAAGAAAGAATGGGCAGCAAAACAAGAAGCAGGTAAAAAAGATAATAAAGATAACGAATAAAAAATAGGTGGTCCTCAATGGGACCACCTATTTTTTTGTGCTCGGCGTTATTCAAACTGTGCTAAATCTAAATTTAATGCGGTTGCGGCGCGTCGACCGTATTCTGGATCAGCTTGGTAAAATTGTTTAACTTCGCGAATTTGAATTTCTGGTTTAGTTACTTGACCAAGATTCATGCGAATATTTTCGATTAAACGGGTTTGTTCATCAGCGGATAGTAGCCGATAAAGTTTGCCAGCTGCTGAGTAATAATCGGGATCGGTAGAGAAGTTGCCAGTTGTACCAGAGAGTTGATCACTATGAATCTTAGCTGCTGGGACTTCAGTGGGTCCATCTTGACTATTTGGTTCGTAGTTAACGCCCGTTTCTTGGTTTTGGGCCATGACACCGTCACGTTCGTAATTATGAACAGGGACTTTTGGTCGGTTGATTGGCAGTTGTTCGTAGTTGGCACCAAGTCGGTAACGTTCCGCATCCTTATAACCAAATAGTCGACCTTGGAGTAATTTGTCCGGTGATGCTTCAATTCCAGGGACTAAGTTAGCTGGTGAGAAGGCCAATTCTTCGATATCTTCGAAGTTATTCGTTGGATTTTCATCGAGGACCATTTGACCGATTTCGATTAATGGATAATCCTTTTGTGAAATAACCTTGGTAACATCAAAAATATCTTGGGGATAATTCAAACCATCTTCATAAGGGACGAGTTGGACGGCGACAGTCCAACTGGGATAATCGCCCGTTTCAATTGCGTCGAATAAATCGTTTTGAAGGTAATCAGTATCCTTACCAGCGAGTTCATCGGCGAGTTCGTTGCTGAGATTATGAACGCCTTGGTTCGTTTTGAAATGATATTTAACCCAGAATTGTTCACCTTGTGCGTTGACCCATTTGAAGGTGTGGCTACCAAAGCCGTGCATCATTCGGTAACTGGCAGGAATCCCGCGGTCACTCATGAGAATCGTAACTTGATGGACAGATTCGGGTGAAAGGGACCAGAAATCCCATTGCATATCTTGGCTACGGGCATGTGTCCGAGGATCACGTTTTTGTGAATGAATGAAATCGGGGAATTTTAGTGGATCATTGACGAAGAAGACCGGCGTATTATTGCCAACAATATCGTAATTGCCTTCTTCCGTGTAGAATTTAACGGCGAAACCACGAACATCGCGGTATGTATCGGGATAGCCAGCTTCACCAGCGACTTGAGAAAAACGAGTGATAAGCGGTGTTTTTTTGCCGACGCCACTGAAGACAGCAGCTTTGGTGTAGGCGCTCATGTCTTTTGTGACCTTGAAATAACCTTTAGCGCCAGCACCTTTGGCGTGAACCACTCGTTCAGGAATGCGTTCGCGGTTAAAATGGGCGAGTTTTTCGAGTAATTGATAATCTTGGATTAAGACGGGACCGCGTTGGCCGGCAGTTTGTGAATGTTGATTGTCCGCCCATGGTTGCCCTTCGTTAGTCGTTAGTTGATTTGTCATAATATTTGACCTCCTAAGAATAGTTTAAAAACTAGGAACACACTAGAAAATAATTGTGCGCAACTTACCTAGTCACTATAGGACTTTCAACCGAGAATCGTCAAATGAAAGTGCTTGCTCAAAAAATACTAAAAAACGGTTAACTACAACTAATAATTTCTCAATAGAAATAAAAAAAATTCCTAGATTGTCTATATTAAGAATAATAATGCAATAATTAATTGATAAAGAACATTAGACAAGAATAAAAAAGGAGTGCCGAGTAGTTATCACTCGGCACTCCTTTTTTATTTTATTTAATCTAGCTTTGTAAATATTATTTACTAATAATACACACTCGGTTGAGTTATCAATTCATTTTGATTTATTTTCTAATATCAACCTCTTGAAGGATTTCTATAGGTTCGTGGCAGTAGAGTTTTAGCACTTTATCATACCAATAAGTTCATAACTCAGGAGTTATGACACTCTCTGTTGTGCCACCTAAAGGTGGTATTTATTGGTCTTTCGGTAGATAGTTAATATATTATTATTTATCTATCGAAAGTATAAACGCTGTTAATCAATACCGAATCATTGATTCGATTATATAAAATGACATGCAATCAATTTAGTTTCTTATCATCGTCAATGATTTCTCGGGAGGGGTAAAATGTGACTTTAAATAGACGAAATATAATGTTCAGTTTGGTGTTACTAGCAGTAATGGGTATACAACTAGTTGTTACTACCGGAACGATCCTTGCTGAAAATAGTATCAAAGTAGATTCAAATCTTGCGTTAACATCGGATCAGGAATTATCTAATGAAAAACAAATTGTAATTAGAGCGAGCGATCAGTCAAAAGCGCAACGTGATTTAGCGCTAACTATACCAGAGGGGGCCACATTTGATCGCACAACTAGTAATCAATTAAACAAAAAATCAGCGTATACGGCTACCCTTGATCAAAAAAATAATTCCAATCAAGTTATTTTAAAACAAACAGCACAAACAGCTGAAAATATTGAGAATGATTTGGTAAATAGACAAGCAACAACGTTCAAAAAAGAATACTTATTAGTTTTTAAACTAAAAGATACTGGTATATCCGCTAAACAACAGTTGAAAGTGACAACAATAATGAACGGCGTTCACTATGAATCTAAACCACTATTGCTGAAAGATATCGTTGGAACAGATGGTGTTCAACGACAAACTAGTTTGTCGAAGGAGGATACACCTCAAATAACCTTTAATCTAAATCAAACAGAATATATCGTTGGAGATACCATCCAGTTAAAAGTTGATCTTAATGCTAGTGAAATCAATGAGCCTCTCTATATTAATCTTGGCAATAAAGCAATACTAACGCCGATAAAAATATCTAGCGATAACGGGGGTATTAACTTTGAATCACAAAATAATCAGAATACAGGGAAGAACATTTTAAAGATTTCCAGCAACGAACCGATAAAGAAAGATTTTACGCTACTAGTAAAAGCGACAACAGTTGGGAAGGTCGATATTACGGCTTCTACCGAAACTGATCATTTAATTTCGAAGACAGCTACTGTTAAAGTGATTGATAACCCAACATCAAAAGCATTAGCAATTAATCCCAATACTTTTGATGACGGTATTCCTAATTGGGTTCAAAAGACAAAAACAGAGGTCGGAAGTAAGGCTTTTCAAGGAAGTACAAGTCGATTTCTTAATTATACCTTCGGTGGTGTGAATGGCGGAATTGACGCAGAAGCAGATTCAAAAATTTCTAGCTACAATATTCAGGGTAGCCAGATTAATATCTTTATTAAAGATAACAATAAAACAATCGGCGCTTTTTTTAAGGGAGAAGACACTAGTAGTAAAGCAGTAAGAACATCAACCGGTTTTGGGATTGTTTTCGAACCAAATGAAAGTAATGATGGACCTAAACAAGCTATCTTAGCTAACAAGTTAACAAATAAGGCATATTTTGTCGGGCACGACAGCGAGGGTAACCTTGTTAGCAAAATAATGGGGCAGTTTGAACGTAATGGGAAGACATTAATTGCTGAAATTCTATTGCGGCCTTCACTATCAGGTACTACTGCGGTTCAACAAGAGCTTTATTTGAAAAATGACACAACTCAATCCGTTTCTTATGGGACCTTTATTGGTCAAGATACAATGTTAAACGGTAATGATAAAGTACCGATGTCATCAATGGGCAATAACGCAGGATTATATATCACTCAAAATCCCTATAAATTGGCCATCAATATGAAGGTTCCTGATGGACCAATTAATTATGCGGCACAAACTTGGACTAGGAGAAATCCTTGGTTTGATGGGTTCACACCACGTAATTTTTCTGGAACGGGCTTGGAACAAAAGAATTTAGAAGAGGGTTACACAGTTTTAAAAAATTCCGATACTTCATATACAGCCAAGTGGCCGTTTGCTACCTTGGCCCCTGGTGAATCACAACATTATCGTCAAGATATAGGGATTACTAAAGCCCCTGACGTTGCACCAGAAGCTTATAAAGAATATCAAAATGAAACTAGTACTGATGGGAGTAATAGACCAGGCGATAATATAAAGTTTACATTACGTGCTCATAATTTGGGATTGGATTCTTCTTGGAGTGATGTTTCGTTTAGTGATATTATTCCGTCCGAATTTCAAATTAATACAAATTCAATAAGGTTAATAAATCAAAGCGGTCAAGAAATAACCATTTCACCGTCAGCTTACAATGAAGTAACTCGAGAGTTGAAAGTTACGGTTCCTAACAGTGTTAAAGATAACCAGTGGGTTAGTGTCACATTTGAAGCGAAGGCTTTAACTACAGCTTCTGGGCGAACTGTTCGTAACACTGTCAATGTTGTTGGTATAGACAGTAATGTTAATCAACAAGAACGTTCAGCAAGTGCGATAGTCGATGTACCGTTTATCAAAGTACAATTACCAGAATTAACGAAAAAAGTAAAAAATATTTCTAGATTAGATGCGAAGTATGCTACTGAAACAGAAGCAAGTATTGGCGATGAAATTGGTTATAAATTAGTTTTCACTAACACTAATTCTGAGGAAGTACCGGAGGCCATTATTGAAGATCCGCTCGATTCTGATCTAGATGAACCAAGCGCTGTTCATGTTAGTTATAAAGATTCAAACGGGAGTGAGGTGAGAAGCGAAGACTTAACCTTTACTGGTAATCAATTAATTTTAAAAGCTATCCCAGCGGATGGAAGTGTGGTGTTAACTTTTGAGACTATTCTCAAAGACACTAAAAAGACCGTTATTAATAATATAGCTATGGTTGCTGATGTTAAATCAAATGTCGCTAAAGTCAATGTTATCAAAAAAACACCACCAACCCTAATTAAGGAAGTTAAAAATATAACGAAGTCCGACGCAGATTATATGACAGAAACAACGGCTGAAGTTGACGATGAGATTGAATATCGGATACAAATTGTTAACACTGCCTCAGGCGATATTAAACCGGGTGCAATATTAAAGGATGTTTTTGATGCTGACTTAGGTGATATTCAACAAGTTAGAATTGATTATTTGGACAAAGATGAAAAAATTATTGCGAAGCAAACAACTGATTGGACTGATAACCAGGTTATCTTGGATCATGGTATTCCGATTGCGGGTCAAGGTATGGCGATTGCTTATGTCAAAGCCAAAGTAAAAGAGACTAATAAATCAGTGATTAATAATAGTGTTAGTCTGGACACCGATTTTGGAGCTGGGGCTTCTGAAAAAGCCAAATTAAATATTAAACAGTCTAAAGGCCGGATTGTTGTTCGCTATCGGGACCGAAAAGATGAAAGCCACAAGTTGGCCGAAGATGAGACCTTTGATGGCAAAATTGGGAACACTAGACTAGTGCAACCCAAAGTTATTCCAGAAACAGACGGCAATTGGACCGTGGTTGATTCTTCTAATATGGTAGATCCAGATTGGGGCTCAACCACGAAACCTGATTGGACATTGGCTCATGATTATACTGTCACTTACGCCAAAGATGAACAAGTCATTACTTATCGATATGAAGAATCCCACATTGGCATTATTGCCGATAAACGCTGGGATTTTGGTAAACATGATACGACTGGCACTGACCGAAACTATTATCTAAAAGCTAAAACTAAAGACAATCAAAAACAGCCATACGCCGTCAGCGTTGAGGATTACTACACCTCTAAGGGTTGGACTTTAAATGTTAAACAAGATGATCAGTTCCATACCAATGCTAATGAAAAGATTGCTGGAGATCAAAAATTCTTAGATAATGCCGTCTTAAATTTCCATAATGGGCAGATTGTCTTAAAAGAAAGTGATGACGTAGGGGCAACCGCCCCAGTTTCTAAGGTAACTTCTGAGTTTGAGTTAACACCAAAAGGCGCGGCAGTTAATTTAATGACGCACACCAATAAGACACCTGATCCTGGTTATTATGTCGCACATGGCTTTGGGATTTGGGCTTATCAATTTGGGGATGCCCAACAGGCTGATTACAGCATTGGTTTGAAAGTGCCTAAAGCAACAAAACGATTCCCAAGACAATATACAAGCCAATTAACTTGGTCATTAGTAATCGCAGAATAATAAAACGAGGTGCGTACGATTGAAATTTGTTAGACGTTTAATGGCATTGAGCTTGGCGTTTGTGGGCTTGATGCTCTGTCAAATGACACAGGTCCAAGCTGCTGCTCAAACCCAAAAAGCGGACTTTGAAGTGCAGCCTATCTTGCCGGATGAACAAGAGGATTTAAGTTTAAATTACTTCAACATGAGTTTGGCGCAAGGTCAAACTAAAAAAATTGAAATGCGGATTCAGAATTTTACGGATCACGCAATTACGGTTCATTCCGACTTGAGAAATTCGATGACCCAAGTTGGTGGTGGCGTTAGTTTTCAAGCTAACACTAAAGGGTTAGATCCAAGCTTGAAAGTACCGTTCACTAAAATTGCTAAATTAGATAAAAAGAGCGAGACCATTAAATTGGCAGCTCAAGAGACTAAAATTCTTAAAATGACGGTCAAAATGCCGGAAGATCGAACAAACGGCATGATTTATGGGGATTGGCATTTTATCGAATATCTTCATAAAAAAGGTGGCCAATCATCAGTTGGTAGTAACTATGCCTATTCAGTGGGCGTTGCACTGAAAGGCCAACACTACAAAGTTTACCCTGAATTGAAATATGACAAAACAGAAGCCATGATTTATCGGCGTCATGCTGCAATGGGGATTAAGATCCGTAATACGCAACCAATGGTTATTAATAAGGTTAGCGCCAAGGCAGTTGTTTCTAAAGAAGGGCTCTTTTCTTCCAAACATGTTTATACGACTAGCAATCAATCTGTAGCCCCTAACTCAGTGTTAACCCTACCGATTTCGTGGGATTACGAACAGTTGAAACCAGGGAAATACACGATTGATACGGTTGTCCATGGTCAGAATCTCTGGAACAAGTTGCCATTGACTTGGCGCTTCAAAAAGAGTTTCACGATTAAGGCCGATGATGTCAAAACCGTTAATGCACAAGCGCTTAAAAAGCCAAAGAATAAGTGGGCTTATGTGGCAACTGCCAGTGGGGTCTTAATGCTAGTGTCAATAACCGGTTTGATTAAAGTATTGAGACGCTCATGAAAAAACGATGCTTAATAATCACCATAATGCTCGCTTTTTGGGGATTAATGCGACAGGCAACACCGCAACTAGTGACGGCAGCAACTGCTGATGCTAAACAGAAAGTGACATTTATGATTTATCCAGAAATACCAAAGGATAATCTTGGGGGGAATAAACTCGGCTACTTCAATCTTAAATTAAAACCAAATACTGAGAAGACTTTAAAAATTAAGGTCTTTAACCCAACGAATAAGCCAATTAAGGTTAAAGTCAGCGCCAAAGATGCGCAGACTGCAGACGATGGTCGAATTGATTACTTATCGGATGATCCGGTTTCTAAACAACTTTTGCCAGAGCCGGGGAGTCAATATGTCCATTTTAAACTACAAGTAGTCGTTCCCGCTAATACCCAAAAATGGGTGAATGTAAATGTTAAGATGCCGGACACTGCTTTTAAAGGCAAAAAGGCGTTCGCGATTAACTTAGCGGCAATGGGGCCAACAGGTGGCAGTATCAGCAACCGCTACGTATATGCAGTTGGCGTTACTTTAAATGGGATAAAGTTACCACGCAAAGAATTACATCATTTACAAATGCCTACGATGCAGACGGGATTTGTTGATAAAAAAGCAGCCTTACAGTTTAAAGTGAATAATCCCGATCCGATTTTTCTCAAAAAGGGTCAATTATCAACCAAGTTAACCAATCAGAAGTTAGGCTTTTTCAATTACAAGCTGGATTTGAAAAAAATGCATATCGCACCGAATTCGAGTTTCAACGCCAACTTGTTGTTAGGCGGGAAGCGTTTGGTACCAGGTCGTTACACGATGATTGCTGATTTCAAGAGTGATCAGTATCAACGGGAAATTAAGAAAACTGTTCAAATTACTAAAACGGATGCGCGCTACATTAATGATCATAATGTGGCCTATCAGAAAAAACGACAATTAACCATCATTGTCATTAGCGTGTGTGTCGTGTTAGGAGTTATCTTAATTTATTATATTCGGAAACATGGAAGTAGGGAGTCAAAGAATGATTAATAAATTAATCGATAAGTATCACTATTCAACCGTTAAATATACGTTCATTGCACTAACCACACTGACGACCATCTTATTTCTGGTGAGTCTAGCCTTCGCAATTGTGAGTTATATCAATTTTAATACGTATACCACACTAACAATGTAAGGCAGTACTGGCTGCGCTGATCGTTAGTTTTGGATTATCAGCCATAAAAATTCCGTCAAACCAACTGAATGGTTGACAGATGTACCCATCCAAACTTGTTATAACGGCACCATAGGTGTGTTATATAAAAAACGTGCACAAAGCACAAATTAAACCTAGGGAGGAATTTCAAATGAAATTCACAAAATTGACAAGTGCAGCTTTAACAGCCGGCACAATCTTAAGCATTCTTGCACCAACAGCAACATTCGCTGCCACAGTAGAACACGATGCCAACGCTAATGGTGGTACAGAATTACCAATGTCTGTTAATACAGAAGTTGGGATCTCATTTGGTGATAACTCTGATAATGGGAATACTGGCTACTTACGTTTACAAATGGTACCGCACGTATTAGATTTTGGTAACCATACAGAATTCTTATCACAATACCCAACATTTGATGCTACTGGTCATAACGTAAGTATCGATAGCAATGATCGTCATGCGTCATACAAGAACACGGATACAAATATGACAGCTGTTTTAAATACAAACGATGCTAAATTAGCAGATGTTAAGGGCAAAGCCTGGGCGACAGTTGTTGATAAGCAAATCACACGTGAAAATAACGATACCGGCGATGATGCTAAAACAACAAAACAAAGTGGTACATGGCAATTAAAAGTTAAATCAGATGATGTTTTAACAGCAACTAATAATGGTGAAACAATCAATAACGCTAACTTATTGCTCAAAAACACTGCTTATGGTCAGACAGCAGACGTCTTCACATTGACAAATGAAGCGCAAGATAGTGATTTCCAAGCTGATCCAACAATTGATGACAAAGATGTTTCAACAATTGCTAAGAACGTTTCATTATCATTAGACGGTAAAGGTCAAGAAGTTGAAGTTGCTAATGCTGCTGATTCTGAAGGCCAAGGCGCTAACGTCTTTGGTTGGGATCGTTCAGACATCAACTTAACATTGCCAAAAGATTCAAAAGTTGGTAATGATATCTATACAGCTCATTTAACATGGACATTATATACAGGTGTTCAAGCTTCATAATATCGTTTGTATACAAAAAGGATTCTGGTTATCCAGAATCCTTTTTTAGCAGAATAGGTTAACATGACTAAATATAACAATAGGTTAAGATGAATGTGAGGTGAACATACGTGAGTAAGAATACATTAGCATTTTACGAAGCAGTTCAAATGCTAGATAATACAAGAAGAGCGCTCAATGAACCCTGTGAGGCATATCATATTTCATTTGAACAGTTTGTTTTGATGAAACGAATTGCTGCAGCGGGAGGTGTCAGGCCAACAATATTGAGTGAAGACCTGCATATCTCAAGAGCAGCGGTTAGTCGAAAATTAACGCAACTTTATTATAGTGATTACTTAGCTAAAGAACGCAGTGGTGTTAACGAAGATCAGCGCGTCGTTATAATTTCATTGACGCCAACTGGAGAAGAGGTCGTTAAGAAGATAGATAAATTCTATAAATCTAAGTTGACAACACTTATTGATCCAATAGAAGAAATACAGGCAACTGCAAAAATTTTTGAAACGTTGAGTCAGATAGATTAAGAAAATAAAAAAATGAGCTTCAGACAGTAATTTGTCTGAAGCTCATTTTTATTTAACAATTAGTCATTCAAGTTATAACGTAATTTCATGTGTTCTGAGCCTGAAATCACCATTTCGCCTAATAGTTTTGTTTGGCGTTGGAGTGATTCTATTGCTAGTTTGTTATTGGCTTCTTCCAAGAAGGCAACGGCATCTTTTTGACCGTCAAAGGCTTTGTCAGTTGCGTTTTGGATTTCGTGATAAGCGCTCATTGCTTCTAATTCGAAGGTATTGCGCATATCAACGTAGAAGTCATAGTCTGTATCGCCAAGTAAGGCTGTTGTACAGCTCAACCAGTACATATTGTTAAGGTCGAATGTTCCTGTCGCATTCTTGTATGATTCAGGTGTGTCATTAACGTTGGCGTAAAATGGCACAACTGTATTGAAGGTATTAGCACCGTAAGCTAACCAGTGAATACCAGCGATTTCAGCAGGGACGTTGTTACGAACTTGTAAAATGTGCACATTGTGGTTCCGGTTAATCCCGATAGGACGGAAGCGTGTTTTAACGTCTTCTGGTGCGCTACCGTAAGGATCGTATTCCGTATTTTCAAAGTGGGCGCTCAAGACAAACTTAACGTCTTCGATTGAAATTTTACGGTTGGCATGGCAGATGAATGGTAAATCATGGTCCATTGGATCTTGTTTAATTTCGGGGTTGAAATATTGTTGACCATACCAAGTACGAGGGTTGTTATAAACGGTATCTTTGATGGTTGCACTACCAAAAATGTGACGGAGGTTGTAACCTTCAAAGTCTGGGTTTAAGTGATTATCATCAATTAACGCTTTTAAATCAGCTGAACAAAGTGTGTTGTCTGAGCCAAAGACAAAGTGATTGATGTTCATGCGGTTAGGGGCAACCACGTAAGCATCATCAGGGATGCGAACAGCAGCCCAGTGATGACCACCGATTGTTTCCAGCCACCAAACACTGTCTTGATCAGAAAAAGCAATCCCGTTTGGTTCGTACGTGCCGAATTCTTCGAGAAGCGCGCCTAAACGTTCAACCCCTTCTTGAGCACTGTGGATGTAAGGTAAGACTAAAGTAACGATATCTTCTTCACCGATACCACCGGCAACGAGTGGGTCTAATCCTTGAATACGAGGGTTAGTGGTAATTGTTTCGGTTGCTGACATTGTGACGTTTTCGCTGTTAATCCCAGCAGCTGGCCAGATGCCGTTTGTGAGTAGTGAGTTAGGAATTGATGTATAACGCATTGGGTTATCAGGTAATTTGATTTGCACACCACTGATTACGGCTTGGTAATCGCGTGGTTGGTCTTCTGGATTGACGACAACAAAACGTTGAGGATCTAGCGCTTCGTGACCATCATCATTTCTAGAAATCATTGTTGAACCGTCGATTGAAGCTTTCTTGCCGACTAAGACTGTCGTACATGAACCCTTAATTGGTTTTTTCATTATTAAAACACTCCTTATCGATTTGTTAGTACTAGTATAGCGCTTTTGGAGGGGAAAGTGTGGGATTTAGAGTGAATTCATGTGAAAAAATTATTAATTAAATCAAATGTTATCTTTAATATTTTTAGACTAGGCTAAAATATTTGTTAATTGCGTTAAAATCAGTTATGCTGATAGATGTAAAGTTAGGTATACCTAAAAGAATGGAGGCTCTTTATGTTAACAGTTAAGAACCTCACCGTGGCTTACGATGACACACCAGTATTTACTGATGTTGCCGTTCACTTTGACGCAGGCAAAATCACTGGCATCATTGGACCAAACGGTGCAGGCAAATCAACACTCATTAAAGCAATATTAGGGTTGGTTAAAGCACAGCAAGGCTCAGTTTTATATCAAGGAAAATCAATGCGGGCTGTCCAAAAACAAGTTGCATACGTTGAACAGCGAAAAGATTTGGATTTAAATTTTCCAATCAGCGTTTTTGATGTTGTATTAACAGGCACGTATGGCAAGTTAGGTTTGTTTCGCGATCCAGGCAAGCAGGCAATAGCGGCCAGTCGAGCAGCACTAGAACAGGTGGCCCTCGCTGATTTTAAACGTCGCCAAATTGGCCAGTTATCAGGGGGCCAATTGCAACGGGTTTTCGTGGCCCGCGCAATTGTACAAGAAGCGGAGATCATTATTTTAGATGAACCTTTTGTCGGCATTGATTTACAAAGTGAGACGGCAATCATGGCCATTATGAAACAGTGGCGGGATGCAGGGAAGACGATTATTGTTATTCATCATGATTTGAATAAGGTGTCACAGTATTTTGACGATTTAGTGGTTATGAATCACGGTATCGTAGATTATGGTCCGACTGATCAAGTGTATAATGCCCAGAATATTGAGCGCGCATTTAGTGCCGACTTATCGGCCGTCTTGTTTGAAAAACAGGAGGTAGACCAATGACCAGTATTTCAGCATTTATGGGCGCATTAGGGCGCTACGAATTTTTACAAAGTGCATTATTAACCGCCATTATGGTTGGGATTATGTCGGGGGTTATCGGAAGTTTCATTATTTTGAGAGGGATGTCCTTGATGGGCGATGCGATTTCGCATGCCGTG
Source organism: Latilactobacillus sp. (assembly GCF_033176295.1). Taxonomy (NCBI): domain Bacteria; kingdom Bacillati; phylum Bacillota; class Bacilli; order Lactobacillales; family Lactobacillaceae; genus Latilactobacillus; species Latilactobacillus sp. Next base: position 44,316 of record NZ_JAMQEX010000013.1, on the reverse strand, counting down.
TTACCTGGCGTGGCCGTTGCCTATATGTTAGGGATCAACGTGCTGGTTGGCGCATCCGTATTCGGCATTCTAGCGGTGGTCTTGATTGGTTTTGTCGCGACCCACAGTAAGATTAAGACGGATACTTCGATTGGGGTCGTCTTCAGTGCGTTTTACGCATTGGGCTTTATCCTGATTTCGATGGCAGAAAGTGCAACGAATCTCCATCATATTTTATTCGGTAATATTTTAGCAGTGAGTGATCAGGATATTATGACAACTGCGATTGTGTTAGGGATTGTCATCTTATTTGTTTCTTTCTTCTATAAGGAATTATTGATTACCTCGTTTGATGAAACCTACGCCAGAACTTACGGCCTCAAAACGCAGGTCTTACATTATGGTTTGATGCTGGTTTTAACGTTAGTAACGGTTTCAGCGTTACAAACGGTCGGGATTATTCTGGTAGTGGCGATGCTAATTACACCTGCTGCGACGGCCTTCTTATGGACTAATAAACTCGTGACAATGCTCTTTTTATCAGCTAGCATAGGGGCCGTTGCGGCGATTAGTGGGCTGTATTTCAGTTATACCTTCAATTGGGCGTCTGGCCCGGCAATTGTCTTAATGGCTGCGGTTTTATTCGCAGTTTCGTTTATCTGCGCGCCTAAACAAGGCTTTTTGAAATGGCGTTCAGCTAAGGGAGGGCAACAACGATGAAAAAAATACTCATTACTTTATTAACCGTCGCTGGCATTATTGGTGGTGTGTACGGTTTTATTCACCAACGGGCACAAGCTAAAATACAAGCTAATAGTCAGCACACCAAATTACGAGTTGTGACCACCAATTCAATTTTAGAAGATATGGTCGCCAATGTTGGCCAGGATCGAATCGAATTGTACAGTATCGTTAAACGAGGGACCGATCCCCATGAATATGAACCCCAACCAACTGATATCTCCAAGGCAACCGATGCCGATGTGTTATTTCATAATGGTTTAAACCTTGAAACGGGTGGTAATGGTTGGTTTAAAAAGTTAGTGTCAATCGCACATAAAAAGTTTGGGGAAGACGTTTTTGCGACGACTAAAGGGATCAAGGTCCAACATCTAACGACCAATAAGGACGAACCAGATCCACACGCGTGGTTGGATTTGGCCAATGGCATGCAGTATGTTGAAAATATAACGGTTGCCTTGCAAGCTAAGGATCCTAAAAATGCTGATTATTACCGCCAAAATGCGGATCAGTATATTGCGCGCTTAGAAAAATTACATGCAAAGGCCCAGACGCAATTTGCTGATATTCCAGAAAAGCGGCGCGTGTTGGTGACTTCTGAAGGTGCTTTTAAATACTTCGGAGCAGCTTATGACGTGACCCCAACTTATATCTGGGAAATCAATACGGAATCGCAAGGGACACCAACCCAAATGAAATCGGTCCTTGCCAAAATTGCGGCAACAGATGTTCAGAGTTTGTTTGTGGAAACATCGGTATCACCGAAATCTATGGCTAAAGTTGCCCAAGAAACGGGACTGCCAATTTATGCAAAAATCTTTACGGATTCCTTGGCGCAAAAAGGAAAACCGGGCGATACCTATTACACAATGATGAAATGGAATATCGATAAGATCCATGCCGGGATGAGCCATCAGTAGAACCACTAGCTTATGATACGATTCACCTAAAATTTAGTGGTATAAAATGGTATCCTTTTTAAAAAGAGTATTGGGTGGGATTATGGATGGTGGATTTGGCAGATTGTTTATTAGTGATTGATTTACAAAATGGGGTTTGCAAAGGTAAACAACCGGTTGCTAACTTTAAACAATTGATTGAACAGGTGAATGCTAGAATTGAAATTTATAAAGCGAATAAGCGACCAATAATTTTTGTCCAGCATAATGATACAACCTTATTAGCACCACAATACGCTTGGCAACTAGTGCCAGAATTATCCGTGCCAGCTGATGCGCAATTTGTGCAAAAGACTCATGCTAATTCATTCTGGCAAACCAATATGCAGGTTTTATTAGAACAAAAGCAAATCCATTCACTAGAAATTTGTGGTGCGCAAACTGAGTATTGCGTTGATACAACAGTCAAGGTAGCCCACAGTCTGGGTTATCAATTACAAATGGTTTCAGGACTTTCGACGACCGTTGCTAATTCATTGATGACAGCAACACAAACAATCGCCTTCTATGAAGATATTTGGGCGGATCGATTTTTAACCTTAATTGAAGGCTAATAAAAAGGGTTTCTCTTTCGAGAAACCCTTTTTATTTTGGCAAGGTACTAAATTTAAACAAACTAATGAAATTATCATTAACCGTTTACATTTTAGTAAAAGTTTAGTAAAATGAATTTGTTAGCTGAAGAATGCGTTTACACCGCGATTAGAGATCACGCTTAAACGGTTTCCGGCTAAAAATCTATTTTAGAAAGAGGCTATTAGAATGAATGATAATAAATTAACCATCGATGCAGATCAATTTGCAGCAGCCATTATCGCCGGAAATCCGAAGCAAACAAACGAAGACAACAAGGTTTATATTAAACGTCAATTGACGTTATATCTTGAATCCGTTTTATTAGCAAACGATTTTAATTCATTAGAAGAAAACCAGTTTGGCACAGCCAAGGAAAAGCAACGCCAAGCTATTTTAGAAAAAATTATTGAACACCGGTATCACTAGTTTTAAATCAAATGAAAGGAATTGAACAATGAAAAAACTAAAAGATATCAAACAATATAGTTCATATGCATTCGGGGCATTTGGCCACGATGCTTTCTATGCAACACTTAGCACTTATTTTATGATTTTTGTTACTAGCCAATTATTCGATACAAAAAATGCCGCTTTTAATGCAAAAATGATCGGTTATGTCACTTCCATGATGGTTGTCATCCGGATTGTTGAAATCGCCTTTGATCCACTTATCGGTGGGGTAGTTGATAATACCCGGACTCGTTGGGGGAAATTTAAACCTTGGTTACTAATTGGTTCATTGATTAGTTCTGTTGGTTTAGTCATGATCTTCACGAACTTCGGTGGCTTAGCAACAAACAGCCCTTATTTATACTTAGTTCTTTTTGCGATCGTTTTCGTTATCTTGGATATCTTCTATTCATTTAAAGATATTGCATTTTGGTCAATGTTACCTGCTTTAACCGTTGATTCAGAAAAACGGACGAAGTTTGGGGCCATTGCTCGTTTTGGTTCAACGTTAGGGGCCCAAGGGGTAATCATCGTTATTGTGCCAATCGTCGTCTTCTTCTCACAAATGTTTTCAGGGACGCATGGTAGCGAACAAACTAGCGCTGGTTGGTTAGGGTTTGCCGTTGTCATCGGTGTTGTTTCATTCTTAGGCGCTTTAGCAACGATTATCGGTACTAAAGAAGAAAAGAGTGCTATCCGTGAAAATACTGAAAAGATTCGTTTCCGCGATGTCTTCAAAGTAATCGGTAAAAATGATCAATTAATGTGGTTATCATTATCATATTTCTTATTTGCTTTTAGTTACGTTATCACAAACTCACTTTTAATTTACTACTTCAAATACGTCATGGGTCGTGCTGCAGCCTTCTCAACAGTTGGTGTGATTACCGCTATCTTAGGGGTTATCTCAGTTGCCTTATTCCCAACGTTAGTATCATTGATTCACCGTCGTGCCATCTATCTTGGCGGGATTGCCATGATGATGCTCGGCTACATTCTCTTCTTATTTGCTGGTAGCAACTTAGTTGTTGTCTTAATCGCTGTTGGGTTATTCTTCTTCCCATACCCACTTGTTTTCTTAGCCGCTTTAATGACAATTACTGATAGTGTTGAATACGGTCAATTGAAGAGTGGGACACGTAACGAATCTGTTACGTTAGCCGTTCGCCCATTATTGGATAAATTAGCTGGTGCCTTTGCCAACGGTGTTGTTGGGATTGCCGCAATTCACGCAGGCATGACAGGTAACGCTAAACCAAGCGATATTACAAATGGTGGTTTATTACAATTCAAGACATACATGTTCTTCGTACCAATGGCTTTATTAATTGTTTCTGCTTTGATCTTCATGGCAAAAATTAAATTAACAGAAGCAAAACACGCAGAAATTGTCAGCGAATTGGAAAAGAAATTAGATTAAAAAAGAGTGTGTTATAAGACGATAATGGTCTGAGGATTAGCATAGATTGGTGAATGAGCGCTGAAAGCGATTGTTCACCAATTGTCGCTAAACGCAGGGCCATGTCTTATAAAAGCATGTTAAAAAAAGAGTGCGTTCAAAGCGGTTTGATGCTGAGCATTAGCTGAGTGTTGTGAATAACCAGCATGGCTGGTTGTTTGCAATACGGTGCTAAGCGCAAGAAGCTAGTGTTAAAAGCACGTTTAAACAAACAAAAAAGTTCCCATCCTTAATCAGGTGGGAACTTTTTTGGATTCTAAAATAATAAAAAAACCTAAAAAGTATTAAGTTGGCTTAATAAAGCGACCATCTTTAGCGATTTTTAATATACTCGAATAGGAGATTAGTAAACAGATAGGAGTCGTTATTTTGAAGAAGTTAAAGATTGTACTAGGGGTTATCGGGGTTATTTTAGTAATTGGTGGGGGTTTTTACAAAATAAAAGAAAACCAAGCAATTCGTGCGATTAAAACCCAAAACAAACAGGTTTCCAATCGGATTAATCAGGATAAACCTATCTCATTTTTATTATTAGGGGCTGATACGGGGTCTGATGGGCGTGTCGATCGCGGTCTGTCGGATTCGATGATGGTGGTTACGTTAAATCCTAAAACTAAGAAAACCTTGGTTTATTCAATTCCGCGGGATTCGCTCGCCGAAATGGTTGGCAGCAAGACTAAGAATGTTCAAAAAATTAACGCGGCCTATGAACTAGGGCAAGCGAAGATGGCTAAAAAAACCGTCAGTGAATTTATCGGTGTGCCAATCGATTATTCGGTCACGATTGATATGGGCGCGCTCAAAGAACTGGTTGATTTCGTCGATGGCGTTGATGTTAAAACAAATATCGATGTGAGTTTCGATGGGCAGACAATCAAAAAGGGCCGCCACCATTTAAATGGCAAGCAGGCCCTAGTTTATACACGGATGAGATACCAAGATCCCCGTGGTGATTATGGTCGTCAGTTGCGCCAACAAGAAGTCTTGCGCGGGGTCGCTGATAAGATTCAAAAGCCCCAATACTTGGTCCATTTATCAGGTTTAATGACAAAATTAGGCAAGCACATCAGTACTGATTTAACGGCTGATCAAACAAAAACGTTAATCGAAAATTACCATCAATGTGGGACCGACATTACGAGTGGTCAAATCATCGGGAAAGAAGCCTGGATTAACGGGAGTTCTTATCAAGTGATTGCGACCGATAAATTGCAAGCAACGTCTAACAAACTTCGTGAGAGTCTCGGGTTACAAACCAAAACGTTAAGTAACACAGAGACTGAATTGAATCAATTAAACACGGCGTTCTTTAAAGACAATACTAATAAGACGTTTAATACTGATGGCTTAAATACGACTTATTATTCAGATAATACGTATTAGTTAATTAGCGTGGAATCAATTGATAACGTTGGCTAGCGACACCGTCGATAAAATCGCGGTCATGTTCGATGAACAAGAGTGTTGGGCGGGTTTGGACAATTAATGTTTGGAGTTGTTTGCGCGTAATGACATCTAGGTAGTTTAACGGTTCGTCCCAGACATAAAATTGGGCTTCTTCACAAAGCGAACGAGCGAGGGCGGCCTTACGTTTTTGCCCCATACTCATCGTTTCAAGCCGGTGGTTGAATTGTTCCCGCTCAAAACCCAGTTTCCGTAAAGTTGAGAGTAATTGTTCTAGTGATACCTGCTTGGCGGCTGCAAAGTCAGCTAGAGAGCCACTGAGCTGCGCAAAATCTTGTGGTAAATTAAGAAACCTTGATTCGCGGTGCAATGGTCAACTGCCCACTGACTTGATGCTGCATTTCAGGAAGTGCGAGTAAGGCTTTGATAAAGGTTGATTTTCCCGTACCGTTAGCGCCGGTTAATGCGACTTGTTGGCCGGCCTTTAGTTCAAATATAGCGGCTGATTTAGGGCGCGACCATCTTGTTCAAGTACTAGGTCGGTTGCGGTTAGGACGATTTGTTGCGGCTTTAAAGACTGATTGTTAATCGTCAGTGGTGCGGTAATTTCAACGTTTTTGAGCAGACCTTGTTTTTCAGTAGCCGCTTGTTCACTACGAGCAGTAATCGTTGTGGCGCGCTTCATTACCTTAGCGGCGCGGTGTCCAATGAAGCCCTTATCGAGATTGGCACTTTCATTTTTGACACTACCCGCATTTTTACCACGTTCAGCCTGTTGGGACCACTGAGATTTTTGTTGGGCCGTTTGATTCAACCGCTTGATTTCACTTTTGAGCAGGCTGTTTTGATGCTGTTCGGATTGGGTTTGTTGTTCCTGAGTGGTCTGCCAGGTTTGATAATCGCCTTGTTGGACGGTAATATCCGCCCGGTTGATTGATAAAACGTGATCGATAACTTGGTTTAAAAAGTGCCGGTCATGGCTGATGACGATGAAACCTGTTTTTTGTTGTAAATAGTGTGCCACGGTATCGCGACCATCTTGATCGAGATGATTGGTTGGTTCATCGATGAGTTGAAAATGGTGCTCGTCGATGAATAATAACGCCAAGAGCGCCTTGGTTTGTTCGCCAGGACTCAGCGTATTGAATGGTTGCCAGAGACAGTCGAGATCAACTTTGAGTAAATTGAGTTCTCGTTCAATCTGCCAAAAGGTGCTGTCATCTAATTGACCGAGCGTCATTAGAACGTCGCGGGCCAATTGACTGGGATCGGCTACGGTTTGTGGGAAATAGTGAAAATCTAGATCTGTTTTCAGTTGTCCGTCAAATTCTAATTGGCGTTGAAGTAGTTTTAACAGCGTCGTTTTGCCCCGGCCGTTGCGACCAATTAGGCCTAAGCGCCAGCTGGCATCGAATTGAAGTGTGACGTCTTTGAAAAGGGGAGTTGCTTGATCTGGATAGTTGAATGTTAATTGTTTGAATTGGATTGTGCCCATTAATATCACCTCATAAATTTAAATGAGATTGGTTGGTTGTCGTTTTGTATGCACAAAAAAAGACGCTACTATGGGCGTCTGTTAACAAGTCTGGTTTTTTTACCGGCCTTGAAAATAAACGCAAGCTAGCTCTAACGACAATCAGAAATAAACGGTCCCCAAACGTGGGGCCATTTAGTACCAATCGAGTTGTCAGAAATTTAGCCTGCAATTTTCAATGCCAGTCACATCCTTTGAATAAGTTGTTTTAAATTCTAGCAGATTCCTTTTGAAAAAACAACTGCTTAAAAAAGGCTTTACAATTTCGATGGGCTTGGCTATACTTAGAAATTAATAATAACAAGGAGGTTTTATCATGATGACAATGCAACGAGTTGCCTTTAACTTTTTCTTTAAGAAACCCAGAATTCGACTGGTTGATTAAGGGAAGAGATTGTCTATTACATGATAAACCTTAATAAACTGGAAGATGACTGGGTAACCCGAGTCATCTTCCTGGTGGAGCTCACTAGTGAAGACTAGTGGGCTCCTTTTTTTGTTATTAGAAAAAAAGTGCGATATATCCGGATTATAGAACACGACAAGAAAAAGAGTGCGTTTGAAACGGGTTGATTTTGAGCATTAGCACAGCTCGTCGAATAACTGCTGTAAGCAGTTATTCGACGAGTGACGCTAAGCGCAGAAGTCAGTTTCAAAAAGCACGTTTAAAACCAGAGTGTGCCGTAACCCTGGTTATATTCTCAGGGTTAACCGGAAGAATATGGGTTACAGAACACGTTTAGCATCACCAAATAAAGCATCGAGAGGGCGTTTTGCAGATGGGTCTAGGGACAAGATTATTCAGAAAAGAGTCACTTGAGCGTTATCTTCAACAAGATCAACGTTTAGCTAAAACACTAACGGCGAAGGATTTAATTGCGTTAGGCGTGGGGGCTGTTATTGGGACTGGGATTTTTATTTTACCAGGCACGATTGCCGCGTTACACAGTGGCCCGGCCATTACGTTGTCATTTATGATTGCGGCAGTGGTCTGTGCAGTGGCCGCAATGTGTTACGCTGAATTTTCATCAGCGTTGCCAGTCGCGGGGAGTGCGTATTCTTACGGCAATATTATTTTTGGAGAACTGATTGGTTGGTTGTTAGGTTGGGCATTATTCTTGGAATACATGTTATCAGTCGCGGCCGTTTCAACCGGTTGGTCTGCATACTTCGTGTCCTTCATTGAAGGCTTCGGCGTGCATATTCCTAAGGCGATTACAGGCTCATTTGATCCCGCGCATGGCACTTATATCAATTTATTTGCAGTCTTAATTGTGACGCTCATTTCAGTGTTATTAATGTCTGGGACGCGTTCATCGACACGCATCAATAATTTGATGGTGATGATTAAAATCGGCGTTGTGCTACTATTCTTAGTCGTCGGCATTTTTTATGTAAAGTCGTCTAATTGGCAACCATTCATGCCGTTTGGTGTTAGTGGGGTCTTCAAAGGTGCGTCATTAGTATTCTTCGCTTATTTAGGCTTTGATTGTGTCTCTGCTTCAGCGGCCGAAGTAAAAAATCCACAAAAGAATTTACCAATTGGGATTATCGGGACCTTAGTAATTTGTACGTTATTATATATTTTAGTTGCTTTTGTTTTGACCGGGATGGTGTCATATCGTGAATTAAACGTGGCTAATCCAGTCGCCTTTGCCTTACAAGTCGTGCATCAAAACTGGTTTGCGGGCTTATTATCACTCGGTGCTTTGGCTGGGATGTTCACAATGATGTTGACGATGACTTACAGTAGTTCGCGGTTAGTTTATTCAATCGGTCGGGATGGTTTGTTACCTAAGATGCTCGGTAAAATTGAAACACGCCACCAAACACCAATCAACAGTGTCCGGGTGGTGACAGTCATTATCGCGACACTAGGGGGGCTCGTTTCATTAGATCAATTGACGAATCTGGTCAATATTGGGACGTTAATTGCCTTTTTCTTCATGTCTATTGGGGTGATTCCATTGCGTAAAAGAAAGGATATTCCGAATAAAGACGGTTTCAAAGTACCGCTATATCCTTGGTTACCACTATTATCAGGCTTACTTTGTTTATTCATGTTATTCGAATTACCGGCAGTTACTTGGATGGCAGCGGGGATCTGGTTCATTTTGGGCTTAATCATTTACTTCAGTTACGGGTTAAAACACAGTCGGTTAAATGATTGATTAAATTTGCGATAAACGTTTGGTGATTAACAGGCAAACCGCTACAATATAATTTGAGGTGACAACTGTGAAACATAAACGCTTATGGCTGGCGCTAGGTGGTTTGTTGATCTGCATGATTGGGGTTTTAGCAACATACCACGATGCGACGCGCTACAAACAACCGTTGATCCAAGTGACGGCTGTCAAAACGATCCAAAAAACGAAAACAACGGATGATTACCAGAATCAAGATACCGAGATCCAACAAAAAGTAACGGGGCGGTTCTTGAATACGAAGCGCAAAGGGCAGACGATTCAGCTCCAAAATACCTATTCCAAATCTCTGGCCGATAGTTATCGTTATTATCGGGGCCAGCAAGTTTTCTTACACCATGATCAAGACCGCCATCAATGGCTCTTAAACGAACCTAAGCGCGATACAGTGCTAGTAGCTGTGATCTTGGGGACCTTTAGCTTATTGCTTGTGATGATGCCTAAGCGCGGCCTGATGACCATCTTAAGTGTTGTCGTAAACCTTGCGTTCTTCATTATCACGCTCCACTTTAACGCTGCAACTGGTGGTCGTTGGTTATTGCCGCTGATGTGTGGACTCGCCGTAGTTTTAACTGGTCTGACGTTATTGTTGGTACTCGGACCGAATCGGCAAATGTTGGTATCATTTGGTGCGACAATTGGGGCTACGTTCTTGGCGTTACTGTTGAGCGTTATCCTGCTAAAAATCAGTGGCGACCAAGGACTCCATTACGAAACAATGGATTATGAGCTCCAACCCTACAAGACGGTTTTCTTGGCGGAAGTCGTGCTGGGGATCTTAGGCGCTGTGATGGATGAAGCAACCGATATTTCATCGTCACTGCAACAGTTAGCCTTTGAACAGCCCAATGTGACGAGACGACAACTCTTTAACTCGGGGTTAGCGATTGGTCGAGAAATTATTGGGCCACTCGTTAACGTCTTGTTCTTCATTGTTATGGCAGAAGCTTTTCCGATTATTTTATTGTATCTGAGAAACGGGAATACAATTGCCTATACACTATCGCGCACGATGACCTTGGGCTTCACACAAACCGTGATTAGCGCAATCGGCATTACCTTGGCCGTGCCGGTGACAAGCTTGTTGGCAAGCCAGTTAGTGGAGGTGCGCCGCTTATGATGTTATTAACGGGTGTTTTATTACTACTATTAATACTAGTGTGTGGTTGGCAAGGCTTAACCATCTTTTTCAGCCTTGGGTTGAACTTCGTCGTTATCATTTTAGCGCTGGTCTTAATTGCTGGTGGCTTTAATCCCTTAGTGGTCAGTGGGCTATTGAGTCTGATCTTGTTGGCGACATCGATCTTCATGAATACGAAGCAACCTTTAACGGCTAAGACAGCGTTTGTGACGTCGTTATTAGTAGTGCTGGCATTGTTAGTTATCATTGTGCCGATTAGCCACTGGGCAGCAACCTATGGCTTTGGCGCGGAGGATGCTGAAGAGATTGAAGGCTTTGGTCTGGCAATCGGGTTATCATTTCCGCAAGTTGGCATGATCATGACGGTTTTAGCCAGTTTAGGCGCAATCGCAGAAACCAGCATTGCGGTTGCTAGTGGGTTGGTTGAAATTTTGGAATATGATGAACAGATGGCACCGGCACCTTTGTTTAAAGCGGGAATCGCGATTGGTGAGAAAATTATTGCGACAGCCTTCAATACACTGTTCTTTAGTTTCTTCGGAAGCTTCCTATCATTGACGATTTGGTTCATTCAATTAGGTTATCCGCTCGCTAAAATATTAAATCATAAAATTTTAATTGGTGAGATATTAACGTTGCTAATCGGGGTAATTGGCGTGATAGCAACCGTTCCTATCACCAGTTGGTTATTGAACCATTTTAGAAAGTTACCAAAGGCTTAAACATTACTTGAAAAAAAAGTGAATTCAGATTAGAATAATAGAATATATGCATGAAAGGAGGAAATGCGAAATGTCACAAAACTTACATGTTAGTGTTTCTGGTAACCGTCGTCCTATCAACCAAAAGAATGCTAAAAAACGTAATGCTGAAACAACAGCTGTATTGAACTTCTTGAAGGAACGTAAATCAGCAAAATAATTATAATGAATTATCAAAATAATTTTAAAAGACCATCTGAAACCGACTTGTAAAAGTGGCTTTCGGATGGTCTTTTAATTTGGCATAAATCCGATAAAATAAATGGTATTTTTTGTTTGATATGTGAAGGTAACCGTTGGATCATTAGGTATAATAAAGTCAGATATTAGTAATGGAAGACAGTAGTATGTTCAGACATAAGCAAAAGCAGATTTTTTATAATTTTAAATGGTTAGGTTATTTAGCGTTAACAGCGGGGGTGATTTTAGTAACCATAGGAATGCTGATACAACTGATTCCAATAGGAGAGGCGCAATTCCATATAACAATCAATGGTGTTGAGCAACCATATACCATTGAAAATGTGACTAAAATGCGGTTACTTTTTTTAGGTATCATGGGAGGTTTGGGTGGTCTATTTCTAATAACCGCGCTGATTATAATTGGTCGAAGTAGACACCGGGCGAAATTAATAGGCATGTTGAAGCAATCAGGCGAAAAAGTTATGGCCGAGGTCATTGATTATGCACCTTCACAGGTTAGAATCAACAATCAGCCCGCCAGGTATCTGGTTTGTACGTATCAAAATATGACTGGCGAAAATCTTATTTTTAAGAGTGGTTTATTAAGATGGAATCCAATATCGTTTCTGTCAGATAAAAAAGTAATTGTTTATTATGATAGTCGTAATTCTAACCGTTATTTTGTAGATGTGGATGAAAGTATGGGAAAGGTAGTCAATTTATAAGTCAATCTGAGTGCATCAAAAAAACCGCTAAAATTAATTAGCGGTTTTTTATTTACGATTCGATTGTAATTAGAATACGCGTACTGCGAATGAAGGCATGAAGTAACTTGAGATTGTACCAATCTTAACTGATTCGCCAGGTTGTGGTGCGTGAACGTATTGGCCACCACCGATGTAGATAGCATCATGGTATGATGCACCAGCGCCACCCCAGAAAATGATATCGCCAGGTTGTAAGCTGTTAAGTGATACGCGTTGACCAGCACCTTCTTGAGCAGTTGTGATACGGCCCAATGAAACGCCAGCACGTGAGTATGCATATTGTACTAAACCAGAACAGTCAAGACCAACACCAGGTGTTGAGCCACCCCATACATAAGGTGTACCGATTTGTGATAATGCAGCACTAACAACTGATTGTGCGTTACCGCTTGTAGCAGTTGAGTTGTTTGTGTTTGTTGATTGTGTAGGTGTTGTTGCTGTTGTGGTGTTTGAGCTTGAAGCTGTGTTTGTTGTGTTTTGTGTTTGAGTTGTTGATTGTTGTTGAGCAGGAGCACTTTGTTGTGTTGAAGCTGATTGTGCAACAGGTGCTACTGAAGTGCTAGTTTGTGATGTTTGAGTTTGTGTTTGAACTTGAGTTGCTTGGCTTGTTGATGTTGAAGTTGCAACTGATGATTGTTGTTGAGCAGGTGCAGTAGGTGTTGTTGATGATTGTGAAGCAGCAGGTGCTGGTTGGGTTGTTGATGTTTGAGCAGCTGATTCAGAAGTTGCAGTTGTAGCAGCAGGTGTTGTCGTGGTTGTTGAAGCTGCTGGTGTTGTAGCAGTTGTTGTTGCAACTGGTGTAACAGCTGGGGCATCAGTAATCGGTGTGACGCCGGCTAAACTAGGGTTGTTTAAAACAACGTAGCTAGAAGGTACCCAACCTTTGTTTTCTAATTGATACCATGTAACGCCGTTAGCTGTTTTAGAAGCAATGACGTTTTGTGCCTTACCATAAGTTAAGTAAGCGCCAGTTGGTTGAGCAGCAGTTGTGTTTGTCCAGATTGTTGTTGCACCAGACTTGTAGTTAACTGTGATCGTGTCTTTAGCAGCAGGAGCAGCAGTTGTAGCTGCTGGTGTTGTTGCACCTGTTTTGACGAATTCGCCGGCAACCCATTCGTTATCAGCTAATTGATACCATGTTTGACCGTAAACTTGTTTTGTATTTTTGATTGTAACGTTTTGGTTGTTTGTTAAGTAACGTGTAGGTTTTTGACCAACTTCAGGACTTGTCCAAATAGTTGTAGCACCGTCTGCGTAGTTAACTGTCCCTGTAGTAGCAGCTTGAGCTTCATTAGCTTGGATACCCATTAATGCAAGACCAGCTAAACCAACGATACCAGATGATAAATAAGTCATTTTTTGTTTTTTCATTGTGATTGAAGTGCTCCTTTGAAGTTTGTTTTTAGACGTTTAAGTTTGTTTTAATTTATCGTACCCAATAAGCATATCATTCTAACGTGACAAACATGTTACATAATAGTTAGCACGATGTTACAAGTTTCTTAAGATGTCAGGATTTAAAAGACTAATTGGCAGATTATGTTAAAAAGGTAGCGTTTAATAACGATCTTTTATAAATAATGTTCGTATTTTACTAAAAAATAGAGGCTATTGAAATATTTCAATAGCCTCTATTTATGTTACAGCTAGATTAAATTATTGTAACAAAGCATCAGATTGTGATTGGGTTGAAATCTGGTTATCGCTTGTCGATGACTCTGATTGAGTATCGGAAGTGTTATTATTTGTAGTCACATTACCATTGTTATTGCCGGTATTACTACTTGATGAGGTACTTTGCGGCGTAGTGTTTGAATAACTTGTTGGTTGCGTATAATTGTTGTTAGTTGTCGTTTGGTTGGTTGTAGCAGCCGTGTTATCGACTGTATTATCAGTTGATTGCGTTGTTTGATCAGTAGTTGTTGTGTCAGTTGCTGAGCTACTTTGGCTAGTAGCCGTTGATGAGGCACTAGCGCTATAACTATCAAACTGGGCCTTAGCTTCCTTGATCAGTTTTAAGTAGCGTTCTTTAAATTTCTTGTGAGTTGTTTTTTCAACAAGCGCTTTAGAGTAGGTGAAATCTTCAGTTGTTAAAGTGGCGGGAATTGCCGTGTGGTCGCTGTTGGTAAAGAGGTTATCAACAGCGGTCATTGCTGCTTGTTGGGCCTTAGCCTCTTTATAGGCGGCTAATTTTTTGGCATCATTGGCATAATCTGATTCTGCACCAAGTTGCAAGCCATCTTTGACAATCCCATCGGCATCGAAGAAATCGCTATCTTTGGTCTTTTTAGTTTTTTTCTTAGTTTTTTCGACGGGAGCGCCAGTATCAATTCGTTTTAAATCTTTTTGAGCCGCTTTAAAAGCGGTTTTTGATTTACTGGATAGGGCACTCATATAGAGATTATCTGAAATTTTATGATCTAATTTTTGGGCTGATTCGATAATCTCGTTTTTCTTGTTAGCGGTTAATTTTGCGGGCTTTTTATGATCGGCATCAGCGTAAAGTTGGTTGACCTTTTGAACATACTGCTCGATTTGATCCTCAGTCTTAGTTGCGGCGGCAGGGACCGTCGTTTTATTCTGACAACCGGCTAGAATCACGAAACAACTAGCCATGAGCATCAACAGAACGTGTGTTAATTTTTTCATTTTGAAACCACCTTATTGTTAGGATACTTAATCTATAATATATCATGAAAAGATTGCTCAAACATAAATTAATGAAGAAACTCTAATTTTTAAGTGAGTTGATGATTGTTTTAGAGAATCTTATGAATATGGGTATACATTCGACCAAGGCGGGCGTACACTAATAGTATCTTTATGAGAATAATTTAATGTTCTCTAAATCAAAAGGAGCGATAGACATGGAATCAGCTTGTACAACAATTTTAGTTGGTAAAAAAGCATCACTTGACGGCTCGACAATGATTGCCCGCAATGATGATACTTTTATGCCCTTAACCCCCCAACGTTTCTATATGAATCCGGCAGTTAAAGGCCGTAAGGGTGAAAAAATTAAATCTTGGTTGAACGGTTTTGAAGCGACTTTACCAGAAGACGGTTATCGCTGGCCAGCGGTGCCCAATGTGGATTACAAGAACAAAGGTTATTATGACGAAAGTAGTATTAATGAAGTTAACGTTGCGATGAGTTGTACTGAAAGTACGTATGGCAACGAAAAGTCATTAGCCTACGATCCATTGGTTAAAGACGGCTTAGACGAAGATTGTATGCAAGCAATGGTCGCACCCTACATTAACTCAGCACGTGAAGGGGTCAGCTACCTCGGTAACTTGATCAAACAATACGGTTCACCTGCGGGCAACAGTGTCTTGTTTAGTGATCATGATGAAGTTTGGTATATGGAAATTGTTACTGGTCATCTTTGGTTAGCACAACGAATTCCAGATGATGGGTATGCCGTAGCGGCAAACCAAGTGGCGATTCAACAAGTTGATTTCAGCGATAAGGATAACTTCATGTGGGCTGAAGGGATTCAAGAATATGTTGAAAAACATCACTTAAATCCAGATAAGACGGGCTGGAACTTCCGTCATATCTTCGGCACAATGAACGAAAAAGATCGCCACTACAATACACCTCGTGTCTGGTACGCACATCACTTATTTGATTCAGAATTTGACATGTCACCTGAATCAGCTGATCTACCTTTCATTCGCAAGATTGAACATAAGATTAGTGTTGAAGACATTGAAATGTTACTTGGTTCACATTATAACGAAACAGAATTCGATCCAATGGGTCACGGCGCTGATGCTGACAAGTATCGTTACCGTCCAATTGGCTTAAACAGAACACAAAATGCGCATATCTTACAATTGCGCAACGATGTGCCTAAAGAACAAGCTGCGATTATGTGGATTACTTTAGGGATGCCAACTTACACACCATTTATTCCCTTCTTTACAAATGCCAATGATACAGATCCTAGCTTCAGTGAAACACCAATGAAATGGGATATTAATAGTGCTTATTGGATGTACCGGACAATTTCAGTCTTGGTTGAAGGTCACTATAGCCAACATATTCAAGGTAACGTTGACTATCTAACAAGCTGTAAACAAGAATTACGGACAATGTTGGATAGTATTGAAGAAGAAGCTAAGAATTATCAAGGCGAAGCACTAACAAAATATTTGACAGAACAAAATTATTTGATTGTTAACACGATGAAAGATAAGGCCATGGGCATGATTGGCGAACTCGTCATGTCAGGAATTAATTTATCTAAATTGACATTCAATATGGATCGCAATCTATAATAGGTTTGAAAGGAGTGAACTACTAACGATAGTTAGTAGTTTGCTCTTTTTTTACAATAACGCCAAAATAATAGAAATTTTAATAAAAAAGTTGCAGATAGTTATCCTTGCAATAATTAACGTTACAATATAATTGTTAATCATTAAGTGACTTTGTACTAAATTAATGAAAACAGGTGGTTTCTTTTTTGAAAGAATATGCTACTATGGTTGTTAGCAATCAAATTAAAACCATTAATTATTTTCGACCCTCATCACTTGTATTTATAAAAAGGAGATTCAATTATGTCATCAAAGATTACGGGGAAGTATTCTGAAGACTGGGAAGTTATCACCCATCTATCGCTTATCTATCGTTGGGTTATCAGCAATCTTAGCGATTTTGTCAGTGGGGAAAGTTTGAACTACAAAGTGTCATTTGATCAATTCTTGATCATGTACGAAATCGCCACTAATGACGATTTAACGGGTAGCAAATTAGCTAAAACAATGAGTGTTAGTCGTTCTGCAATCTCACGTCAATGTCGTTTACTTAAAGAAAACGGCTACGTTGTTGAAGAACACTTACAATCAGATCAACGGGTTAAATTCTTAAGTTTAACCAAACAAGGTCAAGATGTTTTAGATTGTTTAGTGAGCCGTTATGTACAAAAGTATCAAGAAATCGAAACACAAATGGGTCGTGAAAAAATCGATGGTTTAATTCAATTTATTGATCAATTCTATTTAGATGTTATTGAACCAAGTAACTACCAAGATAACAAAATGGGGCGTTCATTCTTGGAAAAGGTTCAAAATATCCAATCAGACGACAAACTCGCAAAATAATAAAAACGATAGGGATCAGCCGCTAAATTCATTTTTGGTGGGTGGTCCCTTTTTATGTGTTATTAAATCAATGCTTGTAACTTCTTATGAAATTGCTTACAATTGTGGCATGAAGGAATTACTTATAGATTGGGAGACGATAACATGGAAAAAATTCTAGCAATTAACGCGGGCAGTTCAACATTAAAATGGCAATTATTTGAAATGCCCAGTGAAACAGTTATCGCCAAAGGGATGATTGATCGCTTAGGGTTATCTGATTCAGTGTTTACCGCTAAATATGGTGACAATCAAAAATTTAAAGAAGTCCAAGATGTGACCACTCATGAAATGGCAGCAACACTCCTACTCACTCGCTTGAAGGAATTAGGAATTGTCAGTCATTTGGATGAAGTTACGGGTGTTGGCCATCGAGTTGTTGGGGGCGGTGAAGCTTTCAGTGACTCAATGGTCATTAATCCAGTGGCATTGGATGAAATTAATCGTTTGGCAGAATATGCACCATTGCATAATCCAACACAGGCCTATTACATCAAAATCTTTACAACCTTATTGCCAGGTGTACCACAAGTAGCGGTTTTTGACACCTCTTTTTACAGTACCTTGGCACCTGAAAATTATTTATACAGTATTCCACAAGAATATTATCAAAAATATGGCGCAAGAAAATACGGTGCTCATGGGACAAGTCACCGTTACGTTGCCCATCGTGCCGCTGAAATCTTAGAAACACCGCTAGAATCACAAAAAATGATCACGCTTCATTTAGGAAGCGGGGCTTCAATCACTGCGGTCCAAGATGGCCATGCCGTTGATACTTCAATGGGCTTTACACCACTTGCCGGGATTACCATGGGGACACGTTCTGGTGATATCGATGTTTCTCTAGTCGCTTTCTTAGCGAAGAAATTAGAAATTACGATGCCCGAAATGATTGATATTTTAAATCACAAATCAGGTTTATTAGGCATTTCAGAACTTTCACCAGATATGCGTGATTTGGAAGAAACGGCTGCTACACGGCCACAATCAGCGTTGGCATTATCGATTTTTGTCAATCGTGTTGTTAAGTACGTGGGTTCATACGTTGCTTTAATGAACGGTATTGATACGTTAGTTTTCACGGCTGGTAGTGGTGAAAACGGGAGCGAATTACGAGCAGATATTTGTAAACAGCTTGCTTGTTTTGGTGTAAAATTGGATGAAGAGAAAAATAATGTCCGCAGTCAAGAACGGATTATTAGTGCTGATGATTCTAAGGTCAAAGTTTTAATTGTACCGACGAACGAAGAATTAATGATTGCCAGAGATGTGATGCGGTTAAAATAATGGAGTGATTGAAGATGGCGCAAAAACCATTATCTGAATTTGAAGTTGATATTCCAAGATTAAGTGCGCGACTTGAGACACGGCCAACCGTGAAAACTTTTTTCGACGCCTTAACACCTGGGTACCAACGGGAATGGGCGCGCTATGTTTACGGCGCTAAGGCTGAAGAAACGCAACAACGACATTATGATGATATGCTGATGATTTTAGAAGCAGGTTATAAGTCAAAACGCGGTTATTCACAAGCTAAGAAAAAATAAATTTAAAAAAGATTAATTGGGCGGAAACGGTGCCTGATTAATCTTTTTTTATGTTTAGGATGTAAATCGTTTTCAAAAAGGGTTGAATTATCGAAATGGGTCATTTATAATAATCATCAAGATAGTTAGTAAAACGTTTTACTAATTGATTAAATAGGCTTGGAGGAAATTATAATGAACGCTGTAAATATCTTAATCGGCTTAATGCCGATGATTGGCTGGGGGATTTTCCCAGTTATTGTTGGTAAAATTGGTGGTAAACCAGCGAGTCAAATCCTGGGGACAACTATTGGGACATTAATTCTAGCAATTGTCGTTGCCATTTTCCGTGGGACACCAATTCCTGAAACGAAAACTTTTATTTTCTGTTTAATTTCAGGTGCATGTTGGGCACTGGCACAAATTATTACTTTCCACGTTTTCGAAACAATGGGCGTTTCTAGAACAATGCCGATTACAACCGGCTTTCAATTAGTTGGGGCATCTTTATGGGGTGTCTTCGTTCTAGGTAACTGGTCAAGTTCACAATCAAAATTAATCGGTTTTACAGCGATTGCATTAATTATCATCGGCGTTTATCTCACCGCTTGGAGCGAAGATAAATCAAGTGCTAGCAAGAGTGGTGCCGTTAAGGGCGTCTTGTTATTATTAGTCGGTGAATTAGGTTACTTAGGTTATTCAGCCTTTCCACAAGCAGTCAGCGCTGATGGCTTCCAAGGTTTCTTACCACAAGCCATTGGGATGACAATTGTCGGGATTATCTTCGGCGTAACACAAACTAAAAAAGATTATAAACCATTTAAAGAAGCAACTTCATATAAGAACATCTTCAGTGGGTTCTTCTTCGCTTTTGCGGCATTAACTTACTTGATTTCAGCACAACCATCTGTCAACGGTTTAGCAACTGGTTTTGTTTTATCACAAACAAGTGTTATCTTTGCGACAATCGGTGGGATTTACATCTTAAAAGAAAAGAAATCGAAAAAAGAAATGATCGCCGTAATGGTTGGTTTATTATTAGTCTTAGTGGCAGGTTCTGTCACAGCATTTATTAAATAAAGATAAGGGAGATTGGTGACATGAGAAAAACAAAGGTGATTAACACACAAATTTCGAGCGTTATTTCAGATATGGGACATTTCGATACATTAAGTATTGGGGATGCTGGCATGCCAGTACCAGCTGGTACGAAGAAGATTGATGTGGCCATTGAAAATGGTGTACCGAGTTTTATTCAAGTTTTAACAAATATCTTAAGTGAATTAGAAGTGCAAAAAGTTTACTTAGCAAATGAAATTAAAACAGCAAATCCAGAACAATTAGAGGCGATTAAAGCTTTAATTGGGGAGACACCAATCGAATTTATTAATCATTCACAAATGAAACAAGACTTAAATAAGGCCAAAGCATTTGTCAGAACAGGTGAGATGACACCTTATTCCAACATTATTTTAGAAAGTGGCGTTGTATTTTAACAACCAGGAGGGTATTTAAATGAAAAAAGTAATCGTATTAGGTTCAACCAATGTCGACACAATTTTAAACGTTCAGCGTTTTCCACAACCTGGCGAAACTTTAGCAATGGATGGCCGCGCAGTTGCTGGTGGTGGTAAAGGCGCTAACCAAGCAATCGCAGCTGTTCGTTCAGGTGCCCAAACGGCTTTCATTAGTAAGGTTGGTAAAGAAGGTGCCGCTGATTTCATGCTCGACACATTCAAAAAAGACGGCATGAACGTCGATCACGTTCGTTGTTCAGAAACAGCTGGGACAGGCCAAGCTTATATCATGGTTGATGCTCACGGCCAAAATAGTATCTTAATTTACGGTGGCGCTAACCAAGACGTGACTGTTGAAGATATCCACGAAGCAGAAGCAGCTATTAAAGAAGCTGACCGGATTGTGGCGCAATTCGAAGTACCAGTGCCTGCCATTATCGAAGCCTTCAAGATTGCGCGTTCAAACGGGGTTCAAACAATTTTGAATCCAGCACCTGCTATCAAGAATATTCCAGCTGAATTATTAGCAGTGACGGACATGATTGTCCCTAACGAAACCGAAGCAGAAATCATCACTGGGATTAAAGTCACTGACGAAGCTTCAATGAAGGCCAACGCTGAAGCAATGTTCAAATTAGGCATCAAAGTGGTGATCATCACTGTTGGTTCTAAAGGTTCATTCTATGCAACACCAACTGCAACTGGCTTTGTGCCTGCCTTTAAAGTGAAAGCAGTTGATACAACAGCTGCTGGTGATACTTTCATCGGTGCGTTAAGTACAAAACTCGAATTGGATTACAGCAATATCGAAGCCGCAATGACTTATGCCAATAAGGCTTCATCAATTGCCGTGCAAACTAAAGGTGCACAAAATTCAATTCCATATGAAAAGGATATTCAGTTATAATAGATTAGAAGGCGCTCATGGCTTAGTCGGCTATGGGCGTTTTTAAATGATAGAGGGTTTTTCAATGGGGGAAGTTAACGTGGTACGAAAAGTAACGATTAAAGATGTCGCTGCCTTGGCCCAAACATCGGTCACAACTGTTTCGCTAATCTTAAATAATAAAGGGCAGCGGTTTAGCGCTGAGACGATTGCGCGGGTGAGAGCAGCACGTGAAAAACTCAGCTACGAACCGGATTATTTTGCCCAGAACATGGTTAATAAAGAAACCAAAACAATTGCGGTTTTAGTACCGGATATCAATAATCCCTTCTTTAGTCAGTTTATTCAAGGGGTCGAAGAAGTCGCCTATCAGTATGATTTTATTCCGCTGATTTATAGTGCGGGTCAGAATAATCAGAAGGTCAATTACTATCTGAAAGAGTTGGTTCGGCGGAATGTCGATGGCTTTATTTTAGCGGTCTCGCATATTGAAGAAGAGACACTAGAGGGGCATCTGAAACAACGTAAAATACCGTATATTCTGTTGGATCAATCCGAAAAGCAACATCAAAGTGATGAGATCTCTGTAGCGGATACGGAAGGTGGCCGAATGGCGGCTAATTACCTGATTGAAAAAGGCCATCGTCAAATTGGGATTGTGTTGCCTGAACAGCGCGCTTGGAATATCGAGCAGCGGTTTATTGGTTACCAAGCGGCTTTGGTTAGTCATCAAATCACGGTTAATCCGAACTGGCAAATAACGACGCCGTTATCTAAACAAGGTGGGTATCAAGTAGCCCAACAGGTAATTGATAGTGGCGTCACTGCTATCTTTGCCGTCAATGATGAGCTGGCGATAGGTTTAGCACGTGGGTTAGCTGAACTAGGTCATGCGGTACCAGAGTCAATTTCGATTATTGGTTACGATGATATTGATTGGTGCGAGTACGTGACACCGCGGTTAACGACCATCAAACAACCTATTTTAGCGTTGGGCCAAGAAGCGACCCGGTTATTGTTGAACCGAATCGAAAAACCAACGTTAGGGATGCAACAAAAAATGCTACCAGTTGAATTGGTTGAACGAGATAGTGTTCAAGCACAATAAAAATTAAATTAAGCACCCAAAAGTACGGGCTACACGAGGCTTGGCGATTCGCCAACCGAATGTGGGCCGTCTTTTTTGTGGTTTGTGAAAAAAAGACTTGCAAATGTGTCGGAAAGAACTATACTTAATAAGTCTTAAAGACCTGTCGAAAAGACTGATTGAAGAGAGAGGTTATGAACTTATGTATGAATTGCTGATGTTATCAGCCTTAATGAGTCGGAATATGTCGGGTTATAAATTGCGGATTATCTTGGAAAATGCAATGTTACCTCGTCGAAAAATTTCAAATGGCGTTTTGTACCCGCTATTAGATAAATTGGAAAGCAAAGGCTGCATTGGGTTTGATGAAGCTGATCAAGATTCGCGTGGTACGAAGATTGCACATATCACTGAAGAAGGCCGGCGTTACTTTGCTGAATTAATGGCTAAACCAGTCGCCCACGATGCGAAGTGGGATGATGCTTATCGGTTTAAGATGCGTGGGATGCACTACATCGATTCCGAAGAACAGATCAGTATTTTACAAGATTACCGCGATGAGTTAGCTGAAGATTTACACGTCTATATGGGTGTCAAAAACCATCTAACAGATTTACGGGATGAAGAGGGGACCGATACCAATTATTATCAGTGGCAGGTTCGCTCAATGGATTTTGTAAGCACAACGCTTAAAGCAAAGGTCGACTGGCTGGAAGCACAAATAAGAGAGATCGAGAAAATGGAGATAGTAAAATGAAAAAAACAACAAATCGTTGGATAGCGCTAGTCGCTATGAGTCTAGGGGTCTTTATGGGACTACTAGATGTGACCGTCGTTAATGTGGCTTTGCCAAGTATGGCGGTTGATTTTAAAACAACTTTTAGTAACTTGCAATGGGTATTGAACGCCTACACGTTAATGTATGCGGTCAGCTTGTTAATTGTTTCCAAATTAGGGGACATGTTCGGGCGTAAGAAAATTTTCATCATGAGTATGATTTTATTCACGGTAGCTTCTGTCGTTAACGGACTGGCACCAAACTTATTAGTATTGGATATTGGTCGTGCGGTTCAAGCAATTGGTGGCTCCGGTATGATGAGTTTATCGATGGCGCTAGTGGCATCGAACTTTGAAGGTCGCGAACGTGGGACTGCATTGGGAATTTTAGGCTCCGTCATTGGTTTTTCAACTGCCATTGGACCTTTGGTTGGGGGCTTCTTAGTCGAAAACTTCGGTTGGCCATCAATTTTCTTCGTCAACTTACCAGTCGGGATTATTTCGGTTTACTTAGTGATTCGTAATGTTAAAGAAACACCAGCATATGGTGCAGGCGAATCAATCGATTTTATGGGTATGATTTTGTCAGCAATCGGATTATTCTCTGGGATTTATGGGTTAATTCAAAAAGAACAACACATGCACTGGGCTTGGACAGATATGCGGATTATGGGTTGGTTAGTCGCTTCCGTTTTAATTTTAGCGCTCTTCGTCTTTGTTGAATTGAAGGCAAAAGCACCAATGATGAACTTGACGTTACTCACGAATCGCCATTTCGTAGGCGTTGTGATTTTAGCCTTCTCGTTAGGCGCTGGGATCTTTGCCTTGGCCGCTTATCAAACGAGTTTGATGCAAAATTACATGGGCTACTCAGCCTTTTCAACCGGTGTGCATCAATTGCCAATGAGTTTATGGTCACTTGTTTTGGGACCATTTACGGGTGTTCTAGGGTATAAATTTGGTAAAAAATGGATGATTGCTTTTGGGTTTACAGTTTCGGCACTTGGTTTATTGATTTTTAGACAAGTGACAACGACTGACTTTACTTACATGCAACTCTTACCATTGCTTGCGCTAACTGGGTTAGGGAATGCAATTATCAATCCAATGATCAATACAGCAGCGATGGATAATATTAACCCGAAGGAAATTGGGATGGCATCCGGTTTATTGAATGTTTTCCGTCAAATCGGGATTACCGTTGGTGTCGTGATTCTTGGTTTATCACAAACGAATGCCTATGAGAGTAGCTTAAGTGCTGGCTTTAGTGGGAGTTCAATGCCAAAGGCTGCAGCAACTGGTATTCACCAAGCATTAGTCGAAGCGGGCGCCTTTTCAGGGCACGCAGTCGCTTGGAGTCAACAATTAGTGAAAACACCGTATGCTGCCAAGGTGCAACAAATGGTGGTCACAGCTTTTGATAAAGGGATGATTGCTGTTGTCACGACTTCATTAGTCTTAATGGTGATTGCCATTTTAGCAGCACTCTTCTTATTAAAAGAAACAAAAAGTGTCGATCAAAAATAAAGATATAGAAAGAAGTCTTTTGGATGTCATTAAATCCGCAAGAAAGAAAAGCAACGACTCGTGAATTACAGGCTAATTTTGCTTTAACTGGTCTCTCTTTAGCTGAAGTAGCGACAGATTTGGGCACTACTGAAGGGACCAGTCAAAACGTATTGAATTTGGAAACACGACACATCAATAATCCGTGGATATTACGGGCGTATTTAATTGAAAAATTAGAAGGGCAGGGGATTCAGCCTGTTCCGTTCAGTCGCTTAGTGGGTGATCCAGAAGATTATTGGTTTTTGGATGCCAATCTAATTCATAACGGCCAGATTGAAGCTTAGATAAAAATGATTTGCTTGGCTAATAAGCAGTATTACCCGGGCAATATATCAATTAAATTGAAGTTCATTATTTTCTGAAAAGATAAGACTGTAAATTGTGATGGAAACAGTGTAAAATGGACAGAGTAAAAATAAAAAAAGTGAGGTTACTTACACATGGCTAAATTAGTTTTTATTCGTCACGGACAAAGTGAATGGAACTTATCAAACCAATTTACAGGTTGGGTTGATGTTAACTTAAGCGAAGAAGGCGTACGCCAAGCTCAAAACGCTGGTGCTTTATTGAAAAAAGAAGGCATCCTTTTTGACCAAGCTTACACATCAGTATTGACTCGTGCCATCAAGACATTACACTATGCACTTGAAGGTTCAGATCAATTATGGATTCCTGAAACAAAATCATGGCGCTTAAACGAACGTCATTATGGTGCATTACAAGGCCAAAACAAAGCTGAAGCAGCTGAAAAATGGGGCGACGAACAAGTGCACGTATGGCGTCGTTCATACGATACACTTCCTCCACTATTGGATGCAAATGACGAAGGTTCAGCAGCAAATGACCGTCGTTACGCACACTTAGATCCAAAAGCTATTCCTGGTGGCGAAAACTTGAAGGTTACTTTGGAACGTGTTATCCCGTTCTGGGAAGACGAAATTGCTCCAAAATTAATCGACGGCCAAAACATCATTGTTGCAGCTCACGGTAACTCACTACGCGCTTTAACAAAATACATTGAAAACATCTCTGATGAAGACATCATGGACGTTGAAATGGCAACAGGCGAACCAGTTGTTTATGATTTAGACGAAAACTTAAACGTAGTAAGCAAGAAGAAATTAAACTAATATAGTGCGGATGGCTGCGTTTAGCAACTGAGCATTAATAAAAATCACCTTAATCTTGGTTTTAAGATTAAGGTGATTTTTAGATTAAGCGGAAGTTGTTGCAACCAGGAGCATGGTTCAAAAGAGTGCTGACCACCCTGGTCAGCTTCTGAGTATAGTGTAGAATAAGCGCCTACCTTCCGAACTTTGGAAGATAGGCGCTTATTTGTAACTAGACGGAAGAAGCTAGGGTGAGAAGCACGTTTTCGTTTACTCAAATAGGCTAGTCCCGCAAAGGACTAGCCTATTTTTTTACCACAATTCACCGTATCTTTGTATAGGATTGCATTTGCAGGTGCTAGAACCAATTTAATCTGCAGCACTAGAAGTATTTTGTGAGGGGACATTACAGTTTGACCGGTCACAAGCTAATATTCTTATAGAGGAAAGCCGCAATCTGCTCATACGAGTCCTGTCGTCCATTGCTGATCCAATCAACAATGACGCTGGCGTAACCACTCGAATGGTAGGCAATGTAGTATTGCATTTCATGGCCATTGAATGGCAAAGATTGGTGTTTAGCAGTCATTAATGATTGCATGACTGCTGCAATATTTTCATGTAATAGTTTCTGCTGCTGAGCCCTCAACAGCATGTTGATGAACTCTGAATGTTGATTAATAAATTGAAGGTATCGGACAATCGCCGTTTCATAATCTTTTGTTTCTAGAGATTCATAAGAAGGTACTTCCGACATGATCTGCTGTAGATTGACGCTGAGCAAATCATACACATTCTTGTAATGACGATAGAATGTCATTCGAGAAACGCCAGCCACCTTCGCCAGTTCACTAACTGTGATGTCCATGAAATCTTTTTTTTGAAGTAGTCGTTGAAGGGCACCTAGTAAATACTCTTGTGTTTGTTTGGTCGCTGTAGACATTACAAAAACTCCTTATGTGTCACATCTAGGGTCTAGTTGGTTGTATTTGTTTAAAAGTCATTCTATACTCAACAACATAAATACAAGTTACAAGTGTAACGCACATAAGAGGAGAATATCAATGACAAATCAAAAAGTTGTGATTATTACAGGTGCATCTAATGGCATGGGCGCGGCGGCAACGAAAGTCTTTGCAGATCATGGATGGATTGTATATGGTGGTGCCCGCCGAGTTGGGAAAATTCCTACGGGTCAGGATATCCATGCACTTTCACTGGATGTCACCGATGATGAATCGATTAGGTCATTTGCTAAGACAGTACTGGAAGAGCAAAAGCGCATTGATGTTCTCATTAATAATGCTGGGTACGGAGAGAATGGCCCTGTAGAGGATACGCCAACTGAGCATATTCACCGCCAGTTTGAAACTAACTTTTTCGGCGCGGTTACATTGACCCAACTTATTTTGCCAAGGATGCGACAACAAAGGTTTGGCAGAATCGTTAATATTTCTTCCATTGGTGGTGATATCTATTCGCCGTTGGGTGCATATTACCACGCCACCAAGGCAGCATTACAACAATGGAGCGATACTCTGGATATTGAAGTTGAGCAATTTGGGATTCAGTCAGTCGTCGTTCAACCTGGTGGAACCCAATCATCTTGGGGATCAGTCGCGGTTGAGAATATCTATAAGAATTTGAAGAAAGATACTGCCTATAAGCCATTGGTGGCATATATGGCTGATGTGTTGCGTGATGATGCACCAGGAATGGGCGCGTCAGTAGAAGACTTGGCCAATCTCTTTTACAGAGCAGCTACCGATACAAAACCCAAGCGCCGTTATTTCAACAATTTTCACGACCGCTTAACGGTCATGATTGCGCGTTCGTTCCCAGGACGCTTCCGGAAGCAGGTATTAAAAGGTTTGAATCAAAATAAAAAGTGATTAGGACTAATTTAACGTTTAATATTCAGGCATGTGAAAAATAGATGTTATGGTGTTTTTGACCATAACGCTTTTTTGCTTCATAGAACTTCTCCCATCATTTAGATGTCACGACTGGATAATAAGCATTTTTATAAGTATGATGAGTCATATAGAGTAGATGGGAGTGACCCGTAAAAGATGAATCAGGAGGCTATCTATATTAATAATGAGCAAATCCCTCAAGAGGCCGTTCTATCGTGGGAATATAAGCGATTAAAAGTTAACTACAAAAGGCTGAAGCGGATTAGCACTGGCGCTATATCTAATGACTTTAATAAATGGCAAGCTGAAAGAAATATCGATAAAATGCGCGAAGCACTCTTAAGCATTAAGATGAACTTAGGCATGGCTGATTTGAAAAGCAAACTAAGCAATCAATATAAACTTGGCAATTTAATCTCGGTGATAGCTGTCAAACTTTCTTTTGGAAGACGAAAATTTAGTGAAGTCGATTTTTATATACCCAAAAGCGGCATCACCATTCAAGAAGTTGCTAGTCAGATTGATGATATCATGCTGATAAATACGCAAGCGCATTTTAAAATTAACTTAAATACGAATCCAGATCATTATGTTTTAAAAGGGATGAGTAACACGATTCAAGAGGTACTAGAATTTACTGGGGGGTCACCTTTGCTGACTAATTTTTATGCGCATTATGGTGATACTGAAGATTTGAAGTCTGTTCTTTCAAAAGGATATGAAGAACAGTTAGTCGGCACGGCAAGATTAGCGAATGGGTTTATTATTGGCGGTGTCCGACACCAACTTAAACAAGCGGAAAACGGCATAAGGTTTAAAGCCTTGGTCGAGTTTCCAGCAATGCTGCCCAACTTTATGATTAAACAACACGAGTTACACCTCGCTTGTGAGTTTGGCCGTTGGCTTGATGAAATATGATAAGTTGACCAATTTGTAAAACAAAGGGCTATCAAATTTAGAAAATAGGCCAACACCTAGAGCGTGTTGGTCTATTTTTATGGCCAATTTGCTCGTATTGTTTCTAGAATGGAGGCGATTTGGCGTTTATTATGGGTTAAATAGTTTGCGTAAATTGGCATCTTGGCCTGTTCATCACTAATTGGAACCGTAATTCTATCTAATTGATGTGGTGATAATTCGTTGAAGAAAGCATCCTTTTGTGAGAGGTTGGAAGTGAAAAATGGTAGGCTTGAGTGCTTAATAATCTCAATGAAGGCGGCGCGGTCGTCTTGATACATAAATTGCGCGTTGGGAATATCTTGTTTAATCATATCGCTCCAGGGGCCGATTGCGCGCATGACGACGAAACTCATGCCGCCTAAATCTTGAAAGCTAACGGTTGATTGGCTAGCAAACGTCGTGAATTGATCGAGATTAATTTGAAGCTGTTCTTGACCGAGGTATTGAGATTCGATGGTCGTATCAAGGATTTCTTGATCTGAAAAGATTAGGGCAACTTGGTCTGTCTTTAGTGCATTACTAATTTGATCCACCGCAATGAATTCTTTGGTGATTTGCACATCATCACGGTTAGGCACGAGGGTTAGCGGTCCGGGAATCGTTGCGCCAATTATCGTAAAGTGCTGACCGCGATCGAAATTTTGAATTTTAGTCAGCATCGTTTGACTAGTCGTCAAAAGTTGTTCAGCTTCTCGAGCGGCAAGCTCGCCTGTTGGTGTCAGTTTAATGCGATTAGCTTGACGGTCAAACAGCTGGACACCAAAATCCTCTTCCAACTTTTGCATGCCGCGTGTGACGGATGGCTGGGTGATGTTCAAAGCAGCAGCAGTTTTCGTGAGGGTGCCAGTCTTGGCGAAGGTCGTCAATTGTTCTAATAAATATTAATCTAACATTCGCTGTTCTCCTTAGTATACGTTTAATGTATACTAGCATGTTTTTTAAGTAATTTTCAAGTGAGCCACTGCGCACTATACTAAAGTCATCAATTAGAAAAAGAGGTTATCAACGATGGATATGGTGCAATTAAACAATGGCGTACAAATGCCACAATTAGGTTTTGGTGTTTTCCAAATGACGGATTTAGCAGAATGTGAACAAGCAGTGGTTGATGCAATTGCATCAGGGTACCGTTTGATTGATACAGCGGCAGCTTACCATAATGAAGCCGCAGTTGGCCGGGCCATTAAACGCAGCGGCGTGGCGCGCGAAGATTTATTCATTACCTCTAAACTCTGGGTATCAGATGCCAGTTATGAACGTGCTAAAAAAGGGATTGACCAATCACTCCAAAACATAGGGGTTGATTATTTAGACCTCTACTTACTTCACCAACCATTCGGCGATGTGATTGGGGCATGGCGGGCTCTAGAAGAAGCATACAAAGCCGGCAAGATTCGCGCAATCGGCGTTTCTAATTTCTATGCCGATCAACTTAAAAATTTAATTTTATCAACCAATGTCAAACCAGTGATTAACCAAATTGAAGTTAATCCTTGGTATCAAGAACATTCAGAAGTTGCTTTTGCACAAGCGGAAGAGATTCAAGTTGAAGCTTGGGCACCATTTGCAGAAGGCAAACACAATATCTTTACTGATGAACGAATTGCCGCAATTGGTAGTCGTTATGGTAAATCAAACGGACAAGTGATCTTAAGATGGTTACTTCAACGCGGCATTGTGGTGATTCCGAAGTCTGTGCACCAAAATCGGATGGCCGAAAATATCAATGTCTTTGATTTTGAATTAACCACAGCTGAAATGGCAACGATGAATGATTTGGACAAAGGCGAAAGCCAATTCTTCGATCACCGTGATCCAGCAGCAATCGAACAAATTTTTGGGACGAGCTTAGCGGCTTTAAAGGAGAATAAATAATATGACAAATGTATTAATTATTGGGGCCGGTGGTCAAATTCCAGCGATTTTAATTCCTCGTTTACAAGCAGAACCGACTTTAAAGCTCACACTTTTTGGGAGCGATGCCGCTAATTTACCTTATGACAATATCACGAAGGTTTCTGGCGATGCGAGTCAACTCGACGCTTTAATTAATGTGATGCAAAACCAAGATGCCATTTATATGAACTTTGATAATTTAGCGATTACCAAACTTGTCATCGAAGCAATGCACGAAACGGGTGTTAAACGAATTATCCAAGCAGGTGTTTTAAGTGTCTATGGCGAAGTCGGCAGAACCTTTTGCCACTTGGAATAGTAAAATGATGGGCGGTTCAGTGGCGCAACATCGCGGCAATGAAGCCCTTGAAGCAAGTGATCTCGACTACACTTATATGCGAATGACTTGGTTGTATGACGCTAAACGCACTGATTACGTGGCTAGTCCTAAAGGGGAACCATTCTTAGGCGCGCAAATCAGTCGTTACGCCATCGCTCAATTCGTTGTTGATAATTTGACTGGCAAACGCAATGATGTCCGCGCAAGTATAGGGTTATGGGAACCCGGTTCAGAAAATAAAGCCAAACCAGATTTTTATTAATCAGGAGGGTGTCAATTGAAACCATTAATCGTTTATTATTCACGCACTGGGAACACAAAGGCAGTTGCGAAATTGATTCACGCACAAGTCGGCGGTGATTTAGTGGCACTTGAAACACAGGAAAAGCGGCCCACGAATTATCGCGCGGAGGTTGATCTGAATGCATGTGAACAATTACAAAATCAATTACCACCATTAAAAACAAATATTCCGGATTTTGAACAGTATGACTGAATCTTTATCGGTGCCCCCACTTGGAATATGGCCCTGCCCCAAGCAGTGCTGACATTCCTAGCGACGTATGATTTCACCGACAAAACAATCATCCCGTTTAATACACACGGCGGTTATGGCGCCGGGCAAATGGTTGCACAGATTCAAGCTGCTGTCGGCGATGCGCTAGTCTTGCCAATCTTATCGGTTGCTGGTGGCCAAGAAATCAGCGGCCAGTTACTAGCAATTGAAGGTCCAACTAAAGCAGCCGTCGCTAAAGAAGTGACGACCTGGTTACAAAAAAGCGGTCTTTTGGCCTAAAAGAGGTTACTAATATAAGCGATTTTCCGCCGTTTTTTATTGATTTAGGAATTAAATCAGTCCAATTAAGGTCAGTTCATAAAGAACTGACCTATTTTTTTTGCCCAAATAGCCGATATTCACTGTGGCTTTAAATAATAAAGTAGGGATAATTTATTTAAAGACGTTTCTATCAAGGTATAAAGCAGTTTATAGGTTGTGTACAGTTTAATAGTGAGAAATCGACTTGCAATCATTGCCCAAGTAATATACTATTTACATATTGTTACCGTGATGTATTTTTCCTGATGTTAAATATTAACGGAATTGATAAAGGCTTGATAGATGTGCTTGGAGCAGTGCTATTTTTGCTGGAATGTTACAGTTTGAGTACCAATTAATTATTTAGATAACGGAGGGCTATTTTTGAAAAAAATTAGTAACCTGGTTAATGTTGATACTGATATTAATAAGTTCTGTAATTATTAATGAGAACGTTGTCAACGCAGTCCAAAGACAGGATAATTCATCAGAAATCAAGGTGCCAACAGATTCAAAAACAAGTAGTCACTCAGAACAATCAGTGAGTACCCAATCCAAATCTGAATCTAAGTCTGAATCTAAAACGACGTCATCTGAAAAGCATTCTTCTGAGAAGACAACACAGTCCTCAAGTAGTCATGAGGGTAAGTCTGTGATTCAGAATCAATCACGAGATACAATAATGCCGACAGCTACTATTGATGATGGCGTGACAGGTTGGCAACCGGCAAAGCAAACAACGATTGCAAGCATTGATATTGATAAAGCGGCTAATAAAAGCCTTAATTATACTTTTGGTAATAGTGATGGGACCTTAAAGTTTGATCAAGGAAATGGTGGGATAATAGCGAATAACATGCCGCCAAGAATGAACGTTTTCATTAAGGATAATGGCAAGATTGTCGAGTCTTCATTCAAATCAACATCTGGGATGGGGGGCTCGTATGACTATTCACTCTTAACCACCAGAAGTTCCACGGCACCAACGATTAAAACCACATCGACATCGGCACAGGGATCACTGACAGGTGTGCAATATTATCAAGCCAAAGACGCCAAAGGGCAGACAATTTTAAAAATGGTGGGGCAATATACAACCATAGTGGGGCGTGTCCCCAGTTTCACACTTGAGTATCTATTACGGCCGTCACTAGAAAAACCATCTGTTCAACAGGAACTATATATTTATAATGCGACATCGGCAGCAATTGATGGCGGGATCTTTTTTGCTAAAGATACTTCGTTAAATGGTAACGATGGCATACCAGTTTCTGCGCAAGGGAATAACGCTGGGATGTACATTGCCGATGGTAAATATAAACTATTCCTTAATATGGGTGTTGAGGATGGTCCAGCCAAATTTAACGCGATGAATTATCACCGAAATGGTGGATATAACTTATCTGATTATGCAATGAATGATTATTCGCCAGCCAACTTTGATGGTACGGGTATCGAAGTTAAAAATCTAAAAGAAGGGGCTACTGTTTATTCAGGAAGTGATTCTGCGTATAGCGCTAAGTGGAATTAGCAAACTTTTCAGCCAGATACCGTTTATCATTTTAGAAATGATTTAGGGATTGCGACTGCGGGCTTGGTTGTCCCAGAAGCGGCAGAGAACTATAAAAATAAAACGACAAGTGATCAAAAAAATCACGTTCAAGATAATATTACTATCGAAATGAAAGCGCATAATTTAGGCTATAGTAGTGAATGGAAAGATATTAACGTAACGTCAAAAATACCAGATGAACTGGATATTGATCCTAGTACAATTAAAGTAACTCTGAATAATGGCGATCAAGTAGCAATTGATGCTAGTAAGTATAACCAAACGACTAGAATGTTAACGGTTAGATTACTTAAAAATTTGTCCGAAAATGAGTGGTCATCGATCAGTTTCGATGCCAAAATTAATGGTAAAGCTTCTGGAAAAACAATTAATAGTAGCATGGTTGCTAAGACTGAAGGTGGGACTGGCAGTTTTGATACGGCTACGGCGAGCACGAAAATCCCAGTCGAAGTTGAACCTGTCGAAATTGAAAAGAAAGTTTTAAATGAAACTGAAAAAGAAACGACGTACCAAAAAGCGACGGTCGGGCATGTAAATGATGTTCTTGATTACCAAGTGAAGTTAACAGTCAGCAGTAACGGAGCTGATATGTCTAACGGTGTCTTGGCCGATGACCTAGCTAAGGAAGGGTTAGAATTAGTGCCGGGCTCTGTTAAATTGACATATAGCGATAAGACAGTTGAAACCCCAGCAGATGTTAAACAGATTAATTTGAAAAAAATGACACCTGGACAGAATGTAGTATTAACCTATAAGGCTAAAGTCAAAGAAGGTGTTGTGATAGGCACAGTGCTTAAAAATATTGTTTTATATTCTGGGGAACAAGCTAATCAGGGTGTTATGAACGGGCAAGCTGACGCGTCAGTAACGATTGAAAAGACGAAGAATAGTGACGTTCACTTTAGTTATATTGATCGTGAAACGGGGCAGCAGATTGCTAATGAAGTCGTTGCAACTGGGCCAATTAATGCCAAAATATCAGCATTAAAAGCAACTGATATTAGCGATGGGCAAGATCCTAATAAGATTCGGCCCGCCTACATTGAAGGTTATACGCCAGTTGATTTTACGACGGCAACTGATTTAAACGCTGCGGTCTATGCGGATATTAAAGATGTTGATCCAGTAATTGAAGAAAAATCGGTGACCTATACTTTTAGATATGAAAAAACGCGCTTAGCGATTACGGCGTTACCAAGTAAACTGAATTTTGGTAAATTCGACGATACGCAAAGTGAACGGACGTTTTATTTGCCGGCACAAATTGAGAAACCAGCTGATGAAAAAACACCATATGGCATTGAAATCTCTGATTATTGGGGCATTAAGGGCTGGACGTTGAGTGTTGCACAGGAACAACAATTTCATGGCAGTGCCACGATAGATTTAAAGGAACAAGTAGTTGAGCTGTCCGGCGCACAACTCCAGTTTAATAACGCAACATTGAGCACGCATACGGAAGGTAATAAGTCTGTTTCGAATTTGCAGGATAAAGTAGTAACTAAATCAAACTTTAACTTGGTACCCGGGGCTGAGCCGTTAGAATTAGTTGAATACGAACGAAAAGGCCAGTACCTTAATCAAGACGGCGACAATAAAGGCGGGGTCAGTTATGATATCCCTGGCTATTCAGTTCATAAATATCAATTTGGTGACGCAAGAACGGCTGATTATAGTATTGGCCTGCATGTCCCAGAAACGACTGAACGTTACCGTACAGAATACACATCAACATTGAAGTGGCATTTAACGGTTGCGCCATAAAGTAACGTATTGTAGGTTTAAAAGATCTGCTTAAGATTAAAAAAAGACTAGTCTCCTCTTGAGATTAGTCTTTTTTATTGACCATGTTGTTTTCCGCGAACGACGTGATCAGCGTGTTCTAGCACTTCACCGCTGATGTCTAAAATATGGGGATCATCTAGTTTATAATAGCTTAGTTTACCGTGTTTTGTGGCACTTACTAATTGATGATCACGCAGCATCGCTAGTTGGTGAGAAATGACAGATTGTTCAATCTGCAAGAGCTCGCCAAGTTCGCTAACGTTGCACTCGCGCTGTGCTAATATGTGCAACAGTTGGAGTCGGGTCGGATTACTGAGCAATTTTAAAATGCGTTTTGATTCTTCGAGGTTACGTTCAGGAATTAAATTAATGGTATTTAGCGGAATAGCTTCATTTTTTAACATGTCTTCTCCTTCATATGTTATTATCAACATGTGATATTAAATAAATTGCTTTAGAGGGGGAAATAAATTGCAAACTGCAATATTAACTGGCATTACAGCCTATATTTCGACGAGCATTGATTACTTAATTATTTTAATGGTTATTTTTGGTTCTGTAAATCGTAAGGAACGGTGGCTTGTTTATTGGGGGGATTTGCTAGGGACAAGTGTCTTAGTTGCTGCAAGCTTAGTGCTGGCATTCATCCTAGGTTTTGTACCACAAGAATGGGTATTAGGTTTATTAGGTATTATACCTGTTTTGATGGGCTTGCGGTTGTTAATCAGCGGAGAAAGTGACGATGATGAAGTCGTTGAGAGTCAGATGAAAAAACAGCGCAATATTATTATGAATGTCGCAATCATTACGATTGCAACGTGTGGCGCCGATAATATTGGGATTTACGTACCAATTTTTGCCCAATCAACGGCGCAAACATTGACGGTTATATTGATTACATTTTTCTTCATGTTGAGCCTTTTTTGCTATGTTGGCTACTTATTGATTAAAATTCCGAAGGTCGCTGAAATTCTGGAACGATATGGGATGTATATCACCGCCATTGTTTATATCGGCTTGGGATTATATATTATGTTTGAAAGTGGCACCGTCCAACACTTAGTTAAAATGTTAGGTTAATTTAGGAATAGGGATCGTGTGTTTTTCAGCCTGGATGCCTATTTTTTTATTTTAAATGGGGCTTAGTAGTATATACTGTAAATTATCGCAATACTTATTTTGAAAATGAAGGAGCGCTATATGGATCTGCTAATTTCGACATTAGCGATCGCGATTGCGGTCGCTTTTAGTAACATTATTGCTCGGTATACCAAACACATAGCTGGGACTTACATTAATTTATTGATGGGCGTTATTGTCGCGGTAATTCCCTGGACGAACCATTTAGTGCTGGGCTTTAATAATGAAGTCTTCATGATTTTAATTTTAGCACCACTATTATTTTTCGAAGGCCAGACAACGCCGCTATTAATGGTTGGCAAAAAAGTGAAAAGTATTATGGGGGTCGCAGTTATCCTCGCCGTGGTTTCGGCAATTGCAGCAACTGTTATCACGAGTCGTCTGTTGTTATTGAGTTTACCGGTCGCGTTAATTATTGTCGCCATTGCAACCCCAACCGATGCAACCGTCTTTGATGCCGTGGTTGAAGGGCGTAAAATCCCTCAACCAATCAGGAATATATTAAAAATGGAATCGTTGTTCAATGATGCAACGGGCATTATTTTATTACAAGCAGGAATCTTGTGGTTAACGACGGGCCATTTATCATTTTGGCCTTTATCGTGATGGCGTTTCGGCAGTATTTTGTGCGGTCGACAAGCAATGTGATTTCGTCACAGACCTTATTTTATTTATTAACGCCTTTTTTGATTTACTTTTTGGCAGAAAAGATCGAGGTTTCCGGCATTATCGCAGTTGTAACAGCGGGGCTGGTTCATAATAGCGAAGCCAATCGCAGCCGTTTTTCATCGCCACGGCAAATGCATTTGGGGATTCAATTGATTAATCTGATGACGGAAGTTTTAAACAGTGCGGTCTTTGTGATTTTCGGGATTAGTTTGGCAAGAATCCTAGTCAGTCACTCACAAATCTTATTTGGCTCACTTACTTGGTTGATCGTTGGTGTGGTTGTGTATGGGTTACTGTTAATCTGTCGCTATCTTTACGCACGTCTCTTTGTGAGTGACCGCCGGCGCAAAACGGCGTGGCTATTTTCATTAGGTGGTGTGCACGGGGCAGTGACACTGGCGATGACATTTTCGATTGCTAATCAAATTAGCCTGCAGTTATTTAATTTCATCATCGTTGTGGAAACTGTGGTTATTATTTTAAGTATGTTAGTGCCCACGATTTTATTTAAGTTCTTACTGTTGATTGATGGAGATGCGGAAATTCGCACGACAGAATTGGCACGAATCCGTCATGATATGGTGACAAAAGGGATTGAATCGCTTGAAGCAATGGCGTTATCCCCCGCTGTTAAGGCAATTGTCATTTATGATTTACGGGATCAAATTCGGAAAAATACATTAGGGTCGTTTTTTGAACAATGGCACGCTTTTACGGCCAATAAAGCGGGATTGACCAAGCTGCAAGGCGGCGAACAACGCCGCGCATTAATGCATGCTCTGGATGCTGAACGGGGCTACTTATTTCAGTTGGAAAAAAATCATTTAGCGAGTTCCGATGATATTGATGAAATTTACAGTGAACTTTTATTAGCAGAATCGCTCGTTTTAGACCCAAGAAATCAGATGTTGTAAAAACAGGGGTTTCTCATCAAGCGCATTAGATTCTTAAATAACCCTCGGCAGATTGCCGAGGGTTATTTTTTTAGAGATTCAGAATTTGTTGAATAAACCCTTTAACATCGGCGGCCTTGATCGTCGTTGTATTTGTCATCCAACCGGCAACGATGCCACTGATGGCGCGGTAAACTAACTCATTGTTGACCGGTGTTCGGTCAAGCAGGGTAATCTGAACGTTATTGGCCACTTTAAAAAATAATTGCTTGAATAAGAAATCGAATTCTTCCTTATAAACGCTAAAGTGAACGAAGAATGCGAGGTCTTGATCAAGTGTATTAATGACGAGCTCTAAGAGTTCAGCTGGATCGGTGATTGATTGGTAACTAGTGGGGAAGCGGGTCAGGGTGGTTGCTAGAATGGCATCGCCGAGACTCGGAAAGTGCCGGTAAAAGGTGGTTCGCGAAACGTGCGTTTGTTTAATGATGTGACTAACGGACGGACGCCCGGGTGTCGCTGAGCATGAGTGCGACGGTTGCTTCGATAATCTTTTGACGTGTTTGTTCCCCTTTTGTCATCTAATAACCTCCTAAAAACGGTACACATCTGTCATTTTGTGTCTTCCTTCCATTCTATCAGCTATTTATACTGAGTAGCATATTAAATTTAAGAGGAGGACTACTAATGACGAATCGTTTCTTTACTAAAATTAGTCAAATTATCCATAACAACCCAATCAAAGTCATCATTGCCGTCGTGCTTTTAACGATTGGCTTAGCATTCGGCTTACCCAATATTCAAATGAATATGGGTAATGAAGTATTCGTGGATACGAATTCGCAAGTTTACAAAGACACCAAAACCTATCAGGAAAACTTCGGTGGCGGTTCCGCGTATGTACTCATTTCCGGGGATCAGGATCAGATTGTGACCCACACCACGATGAAGAAAGTGGCGGCCCTAGAAAATAAAATTAACAAGGTCGATCATATCCGCAGTAGCACGAGTGTCGTTTCGCTACTCAATCAGGAATTCGAGAGCAACGCCGCTAGCACGATGGGCGGAAATGCCAAGGGCTCTGACAAGCTCCAAAAAGATTTAATGGCGAACTTAACAACGTCTCAAAAGACGGCGTTGCAGACTAAGTTACAGGCGAGTTTAACACCTGAGCAACAACAAATGGGGCAATACGGGCTCTCATTATTAACGTCACAACAAAAAATGGCTGCGGCACAAGCTGGCAATCAATCGCCAGCAACTTTGATGAAACAATTAGACAAAACGCAACAAGTAAAGGTTCAACAATATCTGTTCACGATTTTAAATCAAGACCAACAACAAATGATTCAAAAACAAATGTTGGCTGATTTGCCAAAAGTGGAACACATGTCAACGGCATTGCTACGTGATTTAATGCTTGATAGCAAGGGACATGTGCGTTCACAATTATCCGCATTATTACCTAAAAATGGACAGAACTTGTTAATCATGGCCAATATGGCAGCCAAAACAGATATGACAACTAATGTCCAAGTCGTTCATGATGTGTGGCACCATATTAAGCAAGCTGGTTTCCAATCAGACCTTAAAGTGCGCTTAGCTGAAAATCCAGTCATCATGGGTGGGATTCAACCGCTCGTTATGAAAACAATGGCGACGATGTTAGTTTTAGCTGTTATCATTATGGTTGTTGTTTTGTTCGTCGTCTTCCCAGTTCGTCGACGTCTATTATCACTATGTTATGTGTTACTAGGCTTAATTTGGACTTTCGGGATTATGGGTTGGTTACACATTGACTTAACCTCAGCGACGATGGCAACCTTACCAATCATTATTGGTTTAGGGATCGATTTCGGGGTTCAATTCCATAATCGCTACGAGGAAGAATTCCACAAATCAGCATCAGGTGAACAGGCGACAAAACGGGCAATTAAGACGATGGGCCCTGCGGTCGGGGTTGCTTTGATCGTGATGGTTTACAGCTTCTTAACGATGTTCCTATCAAAAGCACCAATGATGCAACAATTCGGGTTAACCTTAGCAATTGGGGTTGCCACAGCTTATGTTGTTGAATTCTTATTAATGTTCTCAAGCTTTGCCTTGTTAGATCGTAAGAGTAAAACAACTGCTAAGCCACAATCAGCACCTAAAACGTCAGGCTTAGCAAAAGCGTTACGGAAATACGCGCAATTCGTCATTAAACACGCTAAAATTTTAACGCTAGTCGGGATCATTTTAGCAGCAACAGGTTTTAGTGTTGAAGGACGAATTCCAATTGAAACGAACTTAACCAAGTTGATTCCACAAGATATGCAAGCACTAAAGGATACGAAGTACTTGCAAAAACAAGTGGGTTCAACCACCTATATGACTTATCTTGTTAAAGCAGATGACGTCCGCGATAAAGCGGTCTTGGCTAAAACAACACAGTTCGCCAATCGCGAGAATCATAAGTATCAAGACATCGTTGGTGTCACGACATTAGATAGTACTTACCGTCAAATGGGCGGCACACCAAAGCAACAAACACAAACTGAGATTAACGAAGGCATTAAAACAATTCCGGGGACTATCCGAGGGACGATGTTGAGTAAGAATAACCATTATACAATGGTTCAATTCAAAGTCGATAGATCCTTAACTACCGGACAACAACGGACATTAATGCACCATATTAATCGGGATCTCAAACACCATGCGACAACATTAGATGTGCACCCAGCCGGTGATAGCGTCATGATGCTCGTTGGGGTTGGCAACATGGTCGTCAACCATACGCTAATCATTCTAGCGGGCTTAGCGATTATTGCGGTCATTTTAATTGCTGTCTATCGCGATCTAAAAATGGCATTATTGCCAATTTTACCAATTGCAATTGTTCTAGGATTATCACCATTGACGCTCCATCTATTGGGCGAATCTTATAATCCATTAACGATTGCTTTGAGTTCCTTAGTGCTAGGTGTCGGCACAGAATTTACAATTTTAATTCTCGAACGGTTCAAGGAAGAGCAACAACTTGGTAAGTCCACTGAAGAGGCGATTATTGTTGCTGTTACAAACGTTGGCCAAGCGATCACCGCTTCAGGCTTAACTGTTATCGGGGGCTTTGCCGCATTGATCTTCACGAGCTTCCCAGTACTTAGCTCATTCGGGTTAATCACCGTCTTGGATACGTTATATTCACTGATTGCGGCCTTAACAATCTTACCAGCCATGATTGTCATATCGGATAAATGGTTTGGTGGTTCGAAAAATAAAGCTAAATAGTAATATTGAAAAAGACTAGTCCGTCATTGATGAGCTAGTCTTTTTTTGGACGCGATTTAACCGGTGTTGTGTGGGGGATTAATTCGAATGCTAGACTATTAACATCGTGAAAAAATGCACTACCTATCAATTTTGAATATAGTTAACCACTAAAACTTCGTGGCACTTTTCTTGCTAGAGTGTTAAAAGGTGTTATAATAGAACCATAAGCAAAATGATTAGGTTATTGATAAGATAACTAATGGTCATTTAATGTTTAAAATAATGGAGGTGCAGTTGTATGGCAAATATGTACGGAAATGACCCATTTTTTAATAATGATATGGATGATATCTTCAATCAAGTTTTTAGAAGAATGGGGAATTCAGAGTCAGCGCGATATGTGATTAACGGACGAGAATTATCACCGGATGAGTTTGCTCAGTATCGGGCAACTGGTAAATTACCTAATCGAGAAAAAGAAATTGAAATTAAGCAAAATGGTGAACATGCTCTTAAAAAAGGTGGCATTCTTGAAAAATTAGGTCGAAACTTAACCCAGGAAGCACGGGATGGTTTATTAGATCCTGTCATTGGCCGGTATAATGAAATCCAAGAAACAG
Organism: Latilactobacillus sp.; assembly: GCF_033176295.1. NCBI lineage: Bacteria > Bacillati > Bacillota > Bacilli > Lactobacillales > Lactobacillaceae > Latilactobacillus > Latilactobacillus sp. The sequence goes on along the minus strand of NZ_JAMQEX010000013.1, from coordinate 2,664 downwards.
CCGAAATATTAAGTCGCCGGACTAAAAATAATCCAATTCTAGTTGGTGATGCAGGTGTTGGGAAGACCGCGGTGGTTGAAGGATTAGCACAAGAAATTGTGGCTGGAAAAGTGCCTGAAACCATTAAAGATAAAGAAATCTACTCAATCGATTTGTCATCACTAGAAGCCGGGACACAATATCGGGGCTCGTTTGAAGAAAATATTAAAAATTTAATTAAAGAAGTAAAAGCAGCCGGGAACGTCATTCTCTTTTTCGATGAAATTCATCAGATTTTAGGGATAGGTTCAACCGGTGGCGAAGATGGCGGCAAAGGGTTAGCTGATATTATCAAGCCAGCTTTATCACGTGGTGAATTGACGGTCATCGGTGCGACAACGCAAGATGAATATCGCAATACTATTTTGAAAAATGCCGCGTTAGCAAGACGGTTCAACGATGTGCTGGTGAATGAACCTAGCGCAGCAGATACGGTTAAAATCTTGCAAGGGATTAAAGGTTTGTACGAAAAACACCATCACATTGAACTACCAGATGATGTTTTGAAAGCGGCTGTTGACTATTCTGTTCAATATATTCCACAACGGACGTTGCCAGATAAGGCAATCGATTTATTAGATATGACCGCCGCTCATTTAGCAGCTAAACGGCCAGAAACAGATAAAGCTAAATTGGCAGCTGAACTTAAACAGTTAGAAGCGGATAAAGCCGAAGCTGTCGAGGCGGAGAATTATCAAGCTGCTGAAGATTTAAAAGTAAGGATTGAGAAGATTAAGACGCAATTAGAAAATAATGATCAGCATGCGGCCGTAATGATTGCGACTGTTGATGATATTGCGCAATCTGTTGAAAGATTAACTGGGATTCCAGTTGCTAAAATGGGGAGCAATGATATTCAACGCTTGAAGAACTTAGGTCAACGGTTAAAAGACAAGGTCATTGGTCAAGATGAAGCTGTTGAAATGGTAGCACGCGCAATTCGCAGAAATCGGGCAGGTTTTTCTGAAGGTAACCAACCAATTGGCAGTTTCTTATTTGTTGGTCCAACTGGGGTCGGGAAAACTGAATTAGCAAAACAATTAGCCTTAGATATGTTTGGTAATAAAGAAGCGATTATCCGTTTGGATATGAGTGAATATGCTGACCGGACAGCCGTTTCTAAATTGATAGGGACGACAGCCGGCTATGTTGGCTATGACGATAATTCCAATACCTTAACCGAACGCGTTCGTCGTAACCCATATTCAATTGTCTTGTTTGATGAAATTGAAAAAGCTGATCCACAAGTTTTAACATTATTACTACAAGTGATGGACGATGGTCGCTTAACGGATGGTCAAGGGAACGTGATCGACTTTAAGAACACGGTGATTATCGCGACATCTAATGCCGGTTTTGGTAATGAAAAATTAACCATGAACGACCAAGAAGATGCTAAGTTATTAGATAAGTTAGCACCATACTTCAGACCAGAATTCTTAAACCGGTTTAACGGGATTGTTGAATTTACGCATTTAACGAAAGCTGACTTGTCACAAATTGTGGATTTAATGTTAACCAACGTTGAACAAACATTAGCTAAAAAAGAATTAACCTTAGTTGTTTCAAAAGAAGCTAAGGATTGGTTGATGGAAGAAGGCTACGATGAGGCAATGGGGGCTCGTCCATTAAGACGGGTTATTGAACAACAAATCAGAGATAAGGTCACTGATTTTTACCTCGATCATGCAGATGTCAAAGACTTAAAGGCAGATTTAGTTGATGATCAGATTGTCATTCAAGCGGTCGACTCTGAAAACTAAAGATTGAAAATTTTTTATGGAAGAAGTCCTCAAGGTGTTGTCAAAGAATATTTCGAATAAGTTACGCCAAGCAACTGGTGTGAATGGCTTATTGTCCTTAATATTAGGTCTATTAATCCTGTTTTTACCCGGGCAATCAGCCATGGGTGTCACGGTGATGGTGGGTGTCGTTTTTATCATTATCGGGCTGTTCGACATCCTTTCTATTTTTAAAGAAGTTGATGAAAATACATGGGTTCGACTAGGGCACTTGCTCTTAGGCCTTTTGTATCTCATTGTTGGAATCTTTGTATGCGTTAATTTAGCTGCTAGCGCAACCTACTTATTCCTACTAGTCGGGATTTTTGTAGGAATCACGTGGTTGGTAGAAGGCTTTGTGGAATTGGGAACAGTACAATTAGCAGTTTCTAAAGGTTGGACAATATTCTCTGCCGTTTTGAGTATTATTGCAGGGATTATTCTTCTGATGACACCGCTTTACGGCGCAGTCATGCTTTGGACGTTACTAGGCGCCATTTTGGTCGTCCTTGGTATCTTTAAAGTCGCGCATTACTTAGCTTGGCAAAAGTAATGGGTTAGTATTTAGTGTAATTAGTAAAAACAAAGTTGGGTTGTAGGAGTTTAGTAATTTACTAGACTTCTACAACCCATTTTTAATTTGTGGCAAATTACAAGTTTAATCCGAACAAGCTCGAAAACTTTCAATGGCCGTCTGTTGATGATGCATTTTTAATGGTCGTTGATTAATTAGTTCAAGTGCTGATAGGATCTCATCAGTCGTTACTTGGCTAAAATTGGTCTTTTTCGGGAAGAACCAGCGTAACCGTCTATTAAAATATTCATTGGAACCTCGCTCCCATGG
>NZ_JAMQEX010000012.1:0-61801 GCF_033176295.1 Latilactobacillus sp. | reverse complement strand
GCTTCTTAGCGCCGATAGTAGTTGGTGGGAAACTACCTGCGAGGATAGGACGTTGCCACGCAAATTAAAAAGGTTGAACCTTAGGGTTCAGCCTTTTTTGTTGTCTTAAGTATGGTAGTATTTTTATCATTACTTAAATACATCTTTTGTGTTTATCTATGATTGTTTATACTAAAGAGATTAGAATAAGTGACTTTGAATAAAAGTGAGGTTTTCATCATGGGTGTTAAAATGATCGTTGTTGATATGGATGGGACTTTTTTGGACCAGAATAATCAATATAATCAGGCGCGGTTTGCGCGAGTTTTTCAGGCGTTACAAGCACGCCAAGTTAAGTTTGTGGTCGCTAGTGGGTCGCAATATCAACGGCTGCAAAATCAATTTGATCCGTATCGTCAGTCGTTAGATTTCATTTCTCAAAATGGGGCGATTGTGCATCATGGTGATGATTTACTGCGAGTAGACGCATTGGCTGATGATGATTTACAAGCGTTATTAGCGTTAATTGCGAAGGGCTTTCCAGCGGGGATAATTGTGCAAAAAACAATTTCTGGGTTGGCTCAAACGTATGTGCCGCGGCAGGCTTCACCTGAAACACTAGCAATCATTAAACAGTATTACCATGCGGTGACGTTGGTCGATCATTTTGATCAGTTGACGGGGCGCTCAGTCAACGATCAAATTACTAAAGTCGGGATCACGTTTGGGCCGGATGTTGATTATTCACAGGCGGTTCAGCAGTTACGGGGCTCCTTACCGGCAGGTTTGATGAGTCAGAATTCGGGATTTCAAACGGAGTTGATTGGTAATGTTGGTGTGGATAAAGTGAGCGGTCTACGTCAATTACAGACGCGTTACCAAATTACCGATGATGAATTGATGACTTTTGGGGATAATGAAAATGATTTGGGGATGCTGACGATGACGCCGTGGGGTTTTGCGATGCCTAATGCCTATGAGTCGATAAAAAAACAATCCGCTAACATTGCGTTAGCGGATCATAATCACGATGGTGTCTTGACGACGATTGAGCATTACTTAAAAGAAGGTGTCATCGGATGACGGCGCACCAACAAAAGCGGCTGATACTGGCGGTAAGTATCATCTTACTAGCGCTGATTGTTTTATTGATTGGTTGGCGCCATCAGAGGACGGTCATTGCTTTTTTAGCGCAGTGGCAGGATTATCGGCAATATGTGTTGGATATTCGTCATCTGGGGCCATATGCGTTCTTGGTGTTTGGCTTAGTGATGGTCGTGATGACAGTGATTCCTGGCGCGCCGACTTCAGCGGTTGCGATGCTCGTCGGGGTTTGTCTGGGGCATTGGGGCGGCTTTGTCGTTAATGCGATTGGTTTAACGCTCGGGAATTTACTGCAAGTGCAGTTATTGGCCAGAGTGCGGGATCGCCGCCACAAAAAGCCGGATTCACGCGTTTATCGTGCGCTAGTTAAAATGCGGCATCCGGCAGTCGGCGTCTTGATTGGTTATGCAGTACCAATGATTCCAACTGCTTTTGTGAATCTAGCCGCCGGTGATACGCATTTAACGGCTAAAGCACAAAGCTGGGCTTGTTTAGCCGGTTCGACGATCGTTGCTTTTATTTACGCTTTTGCTGGAGATTTATTAATCTTGAAACAAGATTGGAAGAGTCTCCTCATTCTGTTGACGATTGCGGTTGTAATTGGCTTGGCGGAATACGGGATTCGTATGCGGCGCGATGCTGTGGTGCGAGGGACCGACTAGATAGTGAAAACGAGGCGTTCATTGCCAGGGAGGTGCCAGCCAGCTTCAACATCTGATAATGGCAGTGTCCGAGTTGTAAAAGTAAAAGGTTGTTCTTTTTCAGCGGTTAAAATGGCGTTCAAGGATTTCATCATATCGATAGGCGCAACTGAACCCTGACCGGAGCCAATTAAGCTTAAAGCGACAGCGCGGAAGCCAGCCCCTGGAATGGGTGCGGTTTGGCCGGCAGATGAGCCGATTTCAACCCATTGCAAAAGTTGTTCGGCATTTTGACGGTGGGGGATGATGGCGGTCATGGCGTTTGCTGCAACGTCGCCCCAAAGATAATCAAGGACGATATCAACGTCACTGCCGGCTTTAGCGAGTTGAGCATTGCGTTGTGCGGGTTCTGCAGAGAGATCGACCAGTTGTGTAGCGCCTAAGTCGGTCAGTGTCTTGAGTTTCTCTGTATTGAGGGCGACGGCGATAATTTCTGAAGCGCCTAAGCGTTTGGCAATCTGAACGGCCATCATACCGGCGTTACCGGTAGCGCCCAGGATCATGACTTTTTGACCGGCACTAAAATTGGCACGGTAGTTTAGGGCCATCCAAGAAGAAAGCGCGGGATTCATCATGCCCGCTAATTTAATTGCATCAAGGCCATCGGGAACTGTTACCCAGTGGCCTTTTTTGACGGCGACTTGTTCAGCAAAAGTACCTTCGCTGGCGAAATAAACTTGTTCGCCGGTTGGTAAAGTGCCGATGCCATCGACTCCGGGGATCATTGGTAGTTGGTCCGTTGAAGTGTAGTGGCTGCCGGCTGCTCCGGAGCGCGCCCGATTGGAAAGGGATGAGGCAATCACGTTAATGAGGACTTCATCTGGGTTAAGAATTGGTGTTGGAAATTGGTTATCAAATTTAGGATCTTGTTTAAAATCTGTTACGACTGCTGCTTTCATATTAAAAACCTCTTTTTTTATAGGATTAATTACCGGTAATGGATTGGGGTAAAAATGACCCGGTTAATTGTAAAAATGAAAGATTCTTGTTTTTTAATTACCTGTAATGTAAAATTAGTATAGATCCTAAATTAATAAAAGTTAACAGATATATTACAGGTAATTAAAAATGTCTAAATTAACAAAACTCCAAGAAATGATCGCCAAATTACACGCTGAAAATGATCAAGATTCAGAGCGCGATTGGCTATTGCAGCATTTACAGGCCAACAATACACCGGAGATGATGGCCCAAGCCAAGAAACTGACGCATTCGGAATTGGCAATTTTGACGCAACTGGCACAGGCGGGCGAAGCAATCCCGTTTAAGCAGTTACAGGCGCAATCCGAATTATCGCAAGAAATGTTATCGCGCTATATTCAGCGCCTCGCTAAGAACCGGTTGGTTGAAAAATTTCACACGCCGGAGAATCAAAAAGCCGTCGTACTAAGAATTACGGCCCGCGGGCAAGAAATCGGTGAGCTGCATCATCAATTACATCAACGGCAACGCCAAAACTATGAAGCTGTTTTAGCCAACTACTCCGAAGCCGAAGTTGAGACTATTGCGCAATTTATCGAACAGATGATAGCGGCGCGCGAAAATCTTTAACCCGAAATCTCAAAAACGGTTCGAAGTGACATATTGTGTCGCAATCATTTTTTATAATTATCATAGAAAGTGAGCGTGATGCTAAATGACAAAATATACAGCCGTTGATAGTTGGTTATACTGGTCAATTCCAAGCGACCTGAATGACGCAACGCCGGAAGAAGCCATTTTACCGTTATTCAAAGAAAATTATGAACCAGGTTTCCCGAGTGACATTGATAAAGCAGCCTTAGATCAAAAATTGAGTGCGGTGCAATACGTCTTTATCGGGTTGAACCCGGGCGATGCGGGCCCATTACCAGAATTATTCGGGAACTTCCACGGTGATCGCAAAAGTTGTGACTATCGATTAGCAGCCATTACTTACGGTACTGCTGCGTGGGGTGGTTTCATCACGGATTTGGAAGGGTCATTAGAAAGTGACTCCAGCAAGGTTAAGGTGGACCAGGCCAATGTAACAGCCTTACTCGATCACTTGAAGGACCTTGGTATTCCACAATCAGCAACCTTAATTGCTTTAGGCAGCAAGGTTTATAAGGCTCTGGAAGGCAATTTACCAGCAGGCTATCATCTCAGCCAATTAATGCACTATTCCGGAATGAACGGTCACTGGCGCTTTGAAAAGGAACGGAAAATAATTGAAGCCCACACGGCATTGTAGCCGATTGAAAAAGGACTCTGAAAGGGGGCCTTTTTTGTTTGCCTTCAAGTCAACTTGAAGGTGTATGATAATAAAAGTGGTTGAGCGGCTGAAGGAAGGTCGTTAATTGAGATAGCTTATACTATAATAAGTAAAAACAGAAAATACGGAGTAAGTTGATAGTGAATAAGAAGAATACACTTTTAGTAACACTGGCATTATTATTATCAAATATGATGGCGGGGCTTGATGGGACAATCATCAATACGGCCTTGCCAGCAATCATTAGTGATTTGCACGGGATTCAATATATGGGCTGGATTGTGGCGGTCTTCTTGTTGGGGATGGCGGTGGCCACACCTTTATGGAGTAAGTTGGGTGAACACATCGGCAATCGACGGGCCTACCAATTGGCAACGTTATTGTTTGCGGTCAGTTCAATTTTTCAGGCGGTTTCTGGAAACATCGTTTTCTTCCTGATTGCTAGAACCGTTATGGGGATTGGCGCTGGTGGGATGAACACCTTGCCATTCATCATTTATGCTGATTTATACCAAGATTTGCGCAAGCGGGCGCAAGTTATCGGGTACGCGACCGCGAGTTATAGTGCGGCTTCGATTGTCGGGCCATTGATTGGTGGGTGGATTGTTGATACCTTTAGTTGGCACTGGGTCTTTTACATCAACGTGCCAATCGCATTGGTATCCATTCTCTGCGTACGTTATTTCTTCAAAGAACAACCTAAGGCACATCTAAGTGGTAGCGTCGATTACTTGGGCGCCGGCATTATGATTACCAGTTTGGTGACGTTATTGACCGGGATTCAAATGATTGGGACCGGCTCATTGACCTTGATTATTGGGTTAATCGTCGCAGGTCTGGCCTTGTTAGTTGTCTTATACCGAGTGGAAGATCGCGCGGCCGATCCAATCGTACCGAACCGGTTGTTTAAAAATCCGCAATTGGTGACTGATTTTATCTTATTCGTCGTTTTATGGGGCGCATTTATCGCGTTTAACATCTATATTCCAATGTGGGCGCAAGGGTTATTAGGCTTGAGTGCGTTACTCGGCGGGATGACGCAAATTCCAGGCGCGGTCACCAACTTGATTGGTTCGCTGGCTGGGCCGGCAGTTCAACCGCGCTTAGGGAAACACCGCGTGGTAACATTAGGGACGGTTGCTTTTTTAATCGCCTTTAGTGGGATGTTAATGATGGGCGATCGGGCACCATTTTGGTTTTTATTATTGATGGGCGCTTTTGAAGGGTTCGGACTTGGGATGAGCTTTAACGTCTTGCAAATTAGTGTCCAAGAAGACGCTGAGACGCGCGATGTGCCCATTGCGACCTCCTTTGCCTATCTCTTACGGATTCTGAGTCAAACGTTCATGTCGTCGATTTACGGCGTGATTTTGAACCATGCTTTAACGCAAGGGATTGCCAAATCACACGGGAAAATCACGATGGCGATGATGAACAAGTTGAGCAACCTCCAACGCGTGCACGAATTGCCAGCGCACCTCTTACCGGCAATGCGCGCGATTATGTACCAAGGCTTACACAATATTATGTTGATTGCGACAGTGCTCTTGGTGATTGTGCTGGCCTTTAATCTATGGTTACAGGGAAAAGCGAAAAAAGAAAATGTTATTTAAAAAAGTGTTGAAGGCCCAATCGGTCTTCAACACTTTTTTAGTAGTAATATTTCAAATCACTGGCGGGACTTGGGTAGTTGTAGATTGTATCGGTGAGTTCAGCCGCGGTCGTGTGATTTTTAATGAGGGGCGTCAAATAATTGATCAATTCTTCGGCAATCGTGGTGTAGGCTGCCGCGCCGACGAGTTGGTTGGTTTGGCGGTCAAAAATCGTGGTCACGATGGCGTTTGGTTCCTTGATGCGATTGAAGGTGTACCAATTAGTGGTTGTTTGTTGGTTAAGTCGATATTGGTCGGGGTTTTCTTGCGCCGTTTGAACAGAAACACCGGCTTGTGAAATCTGGGGGCTAGCGTAAACCGTGTGTGGAATGAGCGGATACGCAATGGGGTCTGAATTGGTTTGGAGAAGTTGATTGGCTACATAGCGCCCTTCAAAGCCGGCGACTGGCGTCAATTTAGGCTGGGGCCGATCAACGACATCGCCAATAGCGTAGACCCGCGGGTTACTGCTGACTAAGTGCTCGTCCACTTGAATTCCGTGGTGGCCAGTGGCAATGTCCGCTGCCGGCAAGTTGAGTTCGTCGATATTCGCGTGACGCCCAAGTGCGGCAAAGGCAGCATCCACGGTCAGCGTAAAACCGCCTGCGTTGTTGAGCACGAGGCTTTTTGTTGTCTCATATACTTTGGTCACCGTTGTTTCAAAATGGAACTGAACGCCTTTATTTTGGAGGCTTGTAATCAGTTCAGTTGTCATGGCTTCTGGGAAATCGCGTAAAATCCGCTTGTTATGTTGAATGATGTGGACTTCAGCGCCCGCTGTGGCGGCGATATTCGCTAATTCGATGGCGATATAACCGGCACCGATGAAGGCTATTTTAGCAGGGAGGTGATCCAGGTCTAAAAATTGATTGCTGGTCTGTAAAAGATCGCGTCCTTCAATTGCGGGGAGCGTTGGGGTCTGACCGGTTGCGATGATGAAGTGGTCGGCCGTATAATCCGTTTCACCGACGCGCAAGTGGTGGTCGGCGATAAAGTGAGCAGTGCCGGTTACTGTTCGAATGCCAGCGCTTTGCAGACCGTTTAAAGTGCCGTCCGGAATTTGAGTGGTGTATTGGCGCTTGAAAGCCATGAGTTGGGGCCAGTTGATGTAACTGGTACCGACTAAACCACTAGATTGCAGGGTGTGCTGGTGGTCGATGGCTTCAACAGCCGAGTAGAGCATCTTTTTAGGGTCGCAGCCGCGATTGGGACAGGTGCCGCCCCATAAATCATTTTCGACGACTAAAACGGACTGCTGTTCCGCCAAACGATAAGCCGCCGCTAAGCCGCCAGGGCCGCCACCGATCACGATGGTGTCAAAATGTGTTTTCATATTAAACCCTCCTCAATTGATTGCTTTGGCTTCATCGTAGCACAGTGCAAAAGTGAATCAAAAAAATAAGATTGACGGGCCCAAGCACGTCAATTGGTTGGCCTTCTTCTAAGTGGTACAATGAACTAACAAATCGTTAAGTGGCAAAAGGAGTAGCGCATGATTGAATTTGAAGGTGTCACCAAACAATACGGGCAAAGCCGCGCGTTAGATGGTCTAACATTAACCATTCCAGACAATGGTCTATTTGTCTTGGTCGGCCCTAGTGGTAGCGGGAAAACGACCTCGGTCAAAATGATCAACCGGTTGATTGAACCAACTAGTGGGACGATTAAAATTGATGGTCAACCAATTGACCAAATGGATTTGCAGACCCTCCGACTTAACATTGGCTATGTTTTGCAAAATATCGCCCTTTTTCCGCATTTAACAATCGAAGAAAATATTACTATTCAACTTGAAGTTTTGGAGTGGTCTAAAGCTGATCGCCAAAAGCGCGCTCGGGAGCTGTTAACGCTGGTTAATCTGGATCCAGATAAATACGCCAACCGCTATCCTAGTGAACTCTCTGGGGGCCAACAACAGCGAATTGGGATTATTCGGGCGCTGGCGACCAAACCGAAAGTGATTTTAATGGATGAACCGTTTAGTGCGCTCGACCCTGTGACGCGCACGCAATTGCAAGATCTCGTATTGGATCTGCAAAAGCAATTGCATAATACGGTTGTTTTTGTGACCCATGACATGAAAGAAGCACTGCGTTTAGGGGATGAAATTGCGGTGATGCGGGCGGGTAGTATTCAACAAATTGGAACGGCCGAAGCGATTTTTAACCAACCGAAAAACGACTTTGTCCGTGAATTTTTCGATATTGAACGCCAACCAACGACATTGACGGTGCAAGATTTAGTGGCCGCTGATTTGGGGACCGTTGTTAGCGGGCAACCGGAAACGATTACCATGACAGCATCCATCAAGGCCTTGGCCCAAGACTTAATCGCGCAACCTGAAGGGGTCATCGTGGCACTTGATGACCAAACACAACGGCAATTGACGACGACTGATTTAACGACGCTCATTGCGAAACGGGGGCTTTAATGATGATTCAACAGATTCAGCAGATTTTAACGACTCAATCGGGCGAATTATTGCAAGCGCTCGGCCAACATCTGGAAATCTCATTACTGGCGCTCTTAATTGCGGCGGTCATTGGGATTCCGCTTGCGATTATTTTAACCGCGCACCAAAAACTCGCCGAAGCGATGTTACAAGTGACAAGTGTTCTGCAGACGATTCCGTCGTTGGCGCTCTTAGGATTATTGATTCCGCTAGTGGGGATTGGCACGGTGCCGGCAGTGATCACGTTAGTCTTGTACGCATTGATGCCGATTTTTCAAAATACATACGCGGGACTCAGCGGGATTGATCCGGCGTTAAAAGAAGCGGAGATTGCTTTTGGCTTACCACGTGCGAAGCGTTTGTTGCGCATCGAGCTACCATTGGCGATGCCGTTGATTATTTCGGGTCTGCGGATTGCGCTGGTGATGATTATTGGGACGGCAACTTTGGCGGCCCTGATTGGCGCGGGCGGTCTAGGGACCTTTATCCTGGTTGGGATTCAGTCGAATAATAACGCCCTGTTAGTAGTCGGGGCAACGCTCTCGGCTGTTTTGGCGTTAGTGGTTAGCGCGCTGATTCGCTGGTTAGGTACATTATCGTTCAAAAAGATTACGATTAGCTTGGCCATTTTTGTGGGGCTTTTTGGCCTTGTGGAAGGTGTGACGCGGTTCCAAGCACCACCAACTAAAATCACAATTGCCGGCAAGTTAGGTAGTGAGCCCGAAATCTTGATGAATATGTATCGTGACCTGATTTTGGCCGATCATCCGCAATATGATGTGACGGTTAAACCGAATTTTGGTGGCACGACCTTCTTATTTAATGCATTGAAGGCCGATCAAATCGATATCTATCCAGAATTTACGGGTACGGTCTTACAGACGTTGGTGAAATCGCCAACCAAGACCAACCAGAATCCAACTAAAACGTACCAACTCGCTAAAAAATCGCTCCAAGAACAATTCAAGATGGCATACTTGCCACCAATGCGCTATCAAAATGGTTACGACCTGGCGGTTAGTGCGGCTTTTGCCAAGAAATACAATGTCAAAACGATTTCGGATTTAGCGGCCTTGAACCAATCGTTTACGGCCGGCTTTGACCCAGACTTTTATCATCAAAAAGATGGCTATCAAGGCTTGAAGAAGACGTATCAATTGCAACTAGACGCTAAAATTATGGAACCTAGCATCCGCTACAAAGCGATTGCGGATGGCAAGGTCGATGTGGTCGACGGGTATACCACCGATGCGGAAGTGGCGCGCTATAATCTAGTCGTTTTAAAAGACGATCGGCATTTCTTCCCACCTTATCAAGGCGCACCGATTATGAAGGAGAGCTTCAAAAAGGCCCATCCAGAAGTCGTCAAAGCGCTCAATAAGTTAGCCGGGAAGATTACTGAAGATCAGATGCAACAGATGAACTACCAGGTTCAAGTTAAACACCGTAAAGCGCGCGATGTGGCCCATGATTTCTTGGTTGAGCAAAAATTAATCAACAAATGATAACTGGCGCTTGACCCTCACGCCACGTCAGGCCTTATAGTGGGTTTTGAAGGAGGGATGGCAATGAATTATCAGATTAAAGCTTTCGCTGAATTGACCGGTGTTTCTGAGCGTACGTTGCGTTATTATCACGAGCGCGGGTTACTGGTGCCGGCGGTTGCTAGTAATGGTTATCGAAGCTATTCGAGTCAGGATGCGGATCGGCTGCAGTTAATCTTGATGTACCGGCAATTACAGTTTAGCTTGGCAGAGATTCAGCAGTTATTGGCGTTATCGCCAGCAGAACGGCTGACACACTTAGCGGCTAAACGGGATGAACTCACCAAGCAACAAGCAGTGTTGACGGCGACTTTGGCGCAGCTAGATGCCACCCTTCAAAATCAAACTGGAGGTTCTCAAATGACAGACCAAACTAAATTTGAACAGTTCAAACACCAGGCAATCACTGAAAATGACCAACGCTATGGGCAAGAAGTGACGGCAAATTATGGTGAACAAGCCAAGCAAGAGGCGGATCAACATTTTGCGGGTTTAACCAAAGCACAATATGCGACGATGCAAGCCGCTGAGGCCAACTTAACGACGGCCTTGCAAACTTACTTGGCGCAACCGCAATTACCGTCAGAAGCAGCACAAGCGGCATTTAAAGCCCACCAAACGTGGCTGCAAACGGCGACACCACGCTATAGTTTAGCTATGCACCGTGGTTTAGCGGCGATGTATGTGGCGGACGAACGATTTGTGGCTTACTATACGAAATTAGTGGGCAATTCGAAAGCAGCAGCAGCCTTAAAAGCGATTATTGAATACTATGCAATTGAAGCCTAAAAAAAGGACTGACATTTGTCAGTCCTTTTTTATTATTTAGCAGGAATTTCTCGCAAGACGCGTGCTGGATTGCCGACCAAAATCACGTTATCTGGATATGATTTTGTGACGACACTGCCGGCGCCGACAACGACGTTATTGCCGAGGCTTACACCTGGTAAGACAGTGACGTTAGCGCCTAGCCAGACGTGGTTGCCAATCGTAATGGCACCAGAGATTTCTTTTTTAGTGGCGCGTTCTGTTGGATCAAGTGGGTGATAAGGGGTTAAAAGCGATACACCCGGGCCGAATTTACAGCTATCGCCGATTGTAACGCGGCCTTCATCACAGATTAAAACGTTGCGGTTACCGTAAAAATGGTCGCCAACCGAAATATTTTGGCCGAAGCTAAATTCAAAACCGGTTTCGATGAAAAAGTCGCTACCAGTGTGGCCGAGTAATTTTTGGATGGTGGCCATCCGAGTTGCATTATCTAAGATTTGGCCGGCCTTTTGTAGCGCCAAGCGTGTTTCGTTACGTTGCTGAACCGTTGCTTCTGAATCGAAGTACCATTCGCCGTTGGTCATTGCTGTAAAAGCAGCATCGTTTGTGACTGTCATTTGCAATTCTCCTTTACGTAAATCATGATAGCTTTACGATAAAACAATCGTCTGAAAAGTGCAAATAACATTAGCGCGGTTTTTGAAAGTTTGCTACAATTAATCTTAATCAAAAAAACGTGCGTATAATTGATCAGCACAAAGTAGGAATACCCTACTTTGTGCTGTTTTTTTTATGCCCATTTAAGGAGAATATTCATGTTATTTGTTAAAAGATTACCACAAAACTTTAAGGAAACACTGCTGTTTATCGCGGTAATTTCAATTTTATCCGTCAATCTAATTGCTCCGTTGATCACGGGCTTTGAGATTGGTTTTTCGTGGCAAATGTGGCAAGCCACGCTACGAGTGATTCCGTTTATCTGGGTGGCCGTCGTTGTATTAGTGGTATTGACCCAAAAGCCAGCCGAATACTTGGCCAGTCATCTCATGGCAAAAACTGATAGCTTTCAAGCACAGATGTTAATTACGGCGTTGTGTAACGTCTTTTTAATGTCCATTTTTCTAACGGTGATCGGCACTTGGATTGGCAGTGGTCAGGTTTCAATGGCGCCGATTACCCATTTTGGCGCGAAATGGCCGCGTAATTTTGCCTTGGCATTCATCGTTGAAGCGTTTATCGCCCAACCAATCGCTCGGTCGGTCATGCAACTGATTCACCACTAATCTGGATTGCAATCGCTTGGTTGATATGGGATGCTAAAGGTAACTATCAAGTGGAGGTTATTTGAGATGGATACCAAACAAAATTTGGCCCAAAATCTGAAATTACTAATGGCAACGACGCCGGTCGATCACATTACTGTCAATCAGTTGACGCAGCAGGCGAACGTCGCGCGCAACACCTTTTATTACCATTTTGCCGATATTAATGAATTGGTCGCGTGGATTTATAACCGCGAGATTGTCTCCCAACTGGCGGCCTACCAAAAAGAACAGGATTGGGCCAAAGGATTGGATCTGCTATTGCGTTATATTGAAACCAATCGTCATTTTTGTTTAAATACATTTCACTCCCTGAATCGCGATTTATTGGGCCGCTTTTTATACCGCGTTGCGTTTAACATGGTCACCGGTGTCGTTGATGACCTGCAACCGGATTGCCCACCGACTTTGCGCGATGAAATGGCCAACTTTTATGGTTGGGCGCTCGCGACGCAGATCATTCAATGGTTGGTGACCAACCTGCAAGAATCGAAAGTTGAATTTTATCAGCGGATGCACCGGATGCTAAATGGGACTTTGCAACAAGTGCTGGATAATAATCGCTAAATTTGGACAAACACCCCGGAATAACCATATCGAAAAACAACGGAACCGATTACAGTAGAAGTATAGAAACAGCTATTATTTCTAGGAGGGGTTTATATGTTATTTCAAAATATTGCGGGGATTGATTGGCTCGTCTGGATTGGGGTCGTTGCAGCTTTAATGCTGTTAAACGAAGCCGCACGGGCTAACAAATGGGTAGCATTATTATTATTTGTTGGACTACCTATTATTTTAACGATTTTTGTTTGGCCAACGACGGCCGGACCTGATAGTAGTACTGGGACATGGTTCCACTGGGTTAAAGTTTACTCAGCGTTGGCCGGATGTTTAGGCTTTATGGCGTTGCGTTTTAGTCCTAAATTGCAACACAATAAGTGGGCATTGATTTTCCCACCGGCTATCTTGGCCTTCAACATTATGGAAGCCGTTATCCGTGACTTCCAAGTGGCTGGCTTACACGGTTTAGTGGACGGCGTTGTCATGAATGGTGGCGCTTGGAACATTATGAACGGGATTGCCGGAATCATCAATATCATCACGATTTCAGGGTGGTTTGGGATTATCATCAGCCACGACAAACAAAAAGACATGATCTGGCCTGATCAAATTTGGCCTTGGATTATCGCCTATGATGTTTGGAACTTCGCCTACGTTTATAACTGTGTTGGCGATCACTCATTCTACGCAGGCGCGGCTTTATTGATTTCATGTACGTTAGCCGCTTTCTTTGTGAAAAAAGGCAGTTGGTTACAAGCACGTGCACAAACATTGGCTTTTTGGATGATGTTTACGATGAGTTATCCCGCTTTTGTGACGGACTCACAATTCTCTGTCCAAAGTACGCATAGTAGCGCTGCTTTGATGACGGTCTGGCCCTTGCCATTAACGTGGCAGTACTAGTGTTACATGTTTACCGGATTATCAAACACCGACGCAACGTCTTAACGGACGACATCTACGCCGGAACAGTTGCGCATGATCAAGTATTGGCAGACAACACACCAGCCGACCAACAACCGGCAGGATTGAATTTGAAGAAATAATTATAAGAAGACGCTGTAGACAAAAGGAATGTTGTCTGCAGCGTCTTTTTTTAATAAAGTGGGTTTACGGATTGGAAAATAAGACAAACTTTGCTATGCTAGAAGTGTTCAAATAAATTATTAAAAATCACATCAATTAGCAATCAATTTCGAATCAATTTAAAATTGATTGGTGGAGTAAAGCCATGCAAAATAAATTTAAAAAAGTAAAAGAAGCGCTAAAAGAAGCCATTATTTCGGGTCAATATTCAATTGGCGCTAAACTACCAACTGAAACGGAATTGATGGCACAATACGATGTTTCACGGTATACCATTCGCCGAGCGGTCGGTGATTTAGAAGAAGAACATTTCATCAATCGGATTCAAGGCGGGGGGATGTTTGTCCAAGACTGGCATCGCGAATGGACGAATGATGCTGATAGCAAGGTCATTGGGATCATCACAACGCATATTGCGGACTATATTTTCCCAAGTATTATCTCAGGTATTGATCGGGTACTTTCTGAAAAAGGCTATTCAATTCTGATTAGCAATACGCATAATAATCATGAAAAAGAGCGTAAGAGTCTGATTAATATGCTTGATAATAAGGTTGCTGGTTTGATTATTGAACCCACACAAAGTGCGCTTAAAAATCCGAATATGGATTTATACCACGAGATTCAAGACGATCAAATTCCAACGCTCTTTATCAATGCTTCCTACCCAGAATTGGATTTTCCCGTCATTACAAATGATGATTTAGAAGCGGAAAAAGAGATGGTTAATTACCTCTTTGAACTCGGTCATGAAGCAATTTTAGGTATTTTCCAAGTTGGGGATCTGCAAGGCGTTCACCGGATGAATGGCTTTATTCAAGCTTACCAACAACAACCTGCAATTGCGTATAAGAGTAATTTAATTATGTATCAATCAGGCGACAGTTTCGAGAAAGTATTGAAACGTGTGGCGGATTATTTACAAGGTTCAGAAGTACCGACGGCAATTGTTTGTTACAATGATCAACTCGCAATTCGGGTTATTGATTTTCTGAAATCAAAAGGCTTAAAAGTACCGGCGGATATTTCAGTCGTTGGTTTTGATGATTATCAAATGTCACGGTATATTAGTCCTAGTCTGACAACACTCAACCATAATAAGACGAAGATGGGTGAGGATGCAGGCCAAATGGTCTTAGACATGATTCAGGATAAACCGGTTGAATCGATCCTATACCAACCACCATTAATTAAACGGAACTCTGCCGGAAAAGTTAAATAAGGACGTATCTCAAAAGGGGCTATCTGACGATAGCCCCTTTTTAGTTTCCATAATTATTCGAATAAATAAAATGGTGGTCAATTAATTTAAAAAAATTATATAACAGCAAAAGCCTAATAACATGCGGTTTAAAATGATGACGCTTACTTATATTGATTCGAATCAAAAATAATCATATTGATTTATTCGAATGAAAGTTATAGACTGAATTTGTCGACAAGTTGAAACCGTTTTATAAAGTGAAACGGTCATTTAAAAAGTACGTTAAATAGACTTAAAAAAAGATGGAGGAAAAAAGCATGACGCAGGCTAAAAAAATTCCAAGTAGCTTCATTTACTTCTTTGGCTCATTTGGTGGGATCTTGTTTGGTTACGATATTGGCGTAATGACGGGGGCGTTACCCTTTCTACAACACGACTGGCATTTAGAGAATAATGCTGGGGTTGTTGGCTGGATTACATCGGCAGTAATGTTTGGTGCCATTTTCGGTGGCGCACTAGCTGGGCAGCTATCAGATAAATGGGGTCGTCGGAAGATGATTTTGTTATCATCTTTGATTTTTGCAATTGGCTCATTACTATCAGCATTCTCGCCAAACGACGGACAGGTCTACTTAATCGCCGTCCGTGTTTTCTTAGGATTAGCAGTCGGGGCAGCATCCGCGTTAGTACCGGCATATATGTCTGAAATGGCACCAGCTAGACTAAGAGGCCGACTCACTGGGATTAATCAAACGATGATTGTTTCAGGGATGTTGTTATCTTACATTGTGGATTATTTATTAAAAGGTTTGCCTGAACAGTTAGCATGGCGCTTAATGTTAGGCCTTGCCGCAGTACCAGCCATTATTTTGTATTTCGGGGTTTTACGTTTACCAGAATCCCCACGGTTCTTGGTGAAACACAATCGATTAGATGAAGCACGTCAAGTCCTTGGTTATATCCGTTCAAAAGACGAGGTCGAAACTGAATTAACGAATATCCAGACGACGGCCGGTATGGAAAGTAACGTGCAACAAAGCACTTCAATGAAAACGCTTTTAAGTGGTAAATATCGATATCTCGTGATTGCGGGGATTGGGGTTGCTGGATTTCAACAATTCCAAGGCGCTAATGCCATTTTCTACTACATTCCATTGATTGTGGAAAAGGCAACGGGCAAAGCCGCTAGTTCAGCACTGATGTGGCCGATTATTCAAGGGGTCATCTTAGTTTTAGGTTCACTTTTATTCTTAGTCATCGCCGATAAGTTTAAACGGCGGACGTTGTTAACACTTGGTGGGACCGTGATGGGCTTGTCATTTATTTTACCAGCCATCATGAATGCACTGATTCCCAACTTTAACCCAATGATGATTGTCGTTTTCTTATGTCTCTATGTGGCCTTTTACGCCTTTACTTGGGCACCACTGACATGGGTTTTAGTCGGTGAAATCTTCCCACTAGCTATTCGGGGTAAAGCATCTGGCTTAGCCTCATCATTCAACTGGATTGGCTCATTCTTAGTTGGGTTACTCTTCCCAATGATGATCGCATCCATGCCACAAGAAGAGGTCTTCGCCATTTTCGGTGTCATTTGTTTACTGGGTGTCCTCTTCATTAGAACTTGTGTCCCTGAAACAATGGGTCACACATTAGAAGAAATTGAAGCGCAAGGCACAAACAAGGCGCATAAAGCATAAGTGTCAGAGAGGAAAGATGATGATGAATTTAATTGAAGCAGCACAAGCCATCAAATCCGGTCAGGTCTCATTAGGGATCGAATTAGGCTCCACACGGATTAAAGCCGTTTTAGTAGCGCAAGATTTTCAAACCATTGCGTCAGGGAGTTTTGTTTGGGAAAACCAATTAGAAGATGGCGTCTGGACGTATCCAATTGATGCGGTTTGGACCGGGATTCAAGCGAGCTATATGCAAATGGCTGCGGAAGTCCAAAGTAAGTATCACGAACCGATTACCACGATTAAAAGTATCGGTGTCAGCGCGATGATGCATGGTTATCTCGCCTTTTCTAAGGACGATCAATTGTTGGTGCCTTTTAGAACATGGCGTAACAACATTACCGAACAAGCGGCTGATAAATTAACCGAACAATTTAATTTTAATATTCCACAACGGTGGAGCATTGCTCATTTATATCAAGCCATCTTAAATGACGAAGCACACGTCAGCCAAGTGGCTTTCATGACCACCTTAGCGGGTTATGTCCACTGGCAATTATCAGGTGAAAAAGTCCTCGGGATTGGCGACGCATCCGGTGTCTTCCCAATTGATCCCCAAACGGGTAGTTATGATGCTCAGTTAGTCGCACAATTCGATCAAATCAAACGCGTTCAACAACAACCTTGGCAGTTAGCCGATATTTTACCAGCGGTCTTGCCAGCGGGACACGCTGCTGGCCAATTAACGTCAGCCGGCGCGCAATTGTTAGATCCAAGCGGTAATTTGACAGCGGGTAGCTTGATGTCACCACCTGAAGGGGATGCCGGAACCGGAATGGTCGGCACTAACAGCGTCCGCAAACGGACTGGGAACATCTCAGTCGGGACGTCAGCCTTTTCAATGGTGGTGTTAGACCAACCGCTCAAACAAGTGCATCGCGATATTGATATGGTGATGACCCCTGATGGCTCACCAGTTGCGATGGTCCACACAAATAATTGTTCGTCAGATATCAATGCTTGGGCTAATTTATTCAATGAATTTGCAGCACGTCTGGGAGTTTCATTAGCGCCTGATCGGTTATACGAAACGTTGTTCTTAGAAGCAACCCATGCCGATCAAGACGCAGGGGGCTTGATTAATTACAGCTACTTATCCGGTGAAAATGTCACTAAAATGCCGGCTGGTCGCCCATTATTTGTCAGACAACCGCATAGCCACTTCAACTTACCTAACTTTATTCAAACCCAATTATATGCAGCCTTTGCACCGCTTAAAATTGGGATGGATATCTTGGTGAAGGAAGAACAAATCAAGACGGATGTCATGATTGCCCAGGGTGGATTGTTCAAAACCCCCGTCGTTGGGCAACAGGTCTTAGCGAATGCTTTAAACACGCCGATTACAGTTATGAGTAATGCCGGCGAGGGTGGTCCTTGGGGCATGGCTGTCTTGGCAATGTTTGCCGCTGATAATAATGGTCAAACGCTCGATGATTTCTTGGATCACAACGTCTTTACGAACCCAGAAAGCATGACGCTCAGTCCAGAAGCCGCGGGTGTGGCTGGTTATCAAACCTTTATTGAGGCCTACCAAGCAGGGTTACCAATTGAAAGTGCGGCAATTGCTGCGATTAAAGATGAGAAGTGAGGATTAAAGCATGTTAGAAAAACTAAAACAAGAAGTGTATGACGCCAATATGCGCCTACCTAAATTAGACCTAGTCACTTTTACTTGGGGCAATGTTTCCGGAATTGACCGCGAAAAAGGCTTGTTTGTCATCAAACCTTCTGGTGTTGATTACGAAGACTTAAAACCAAGCGACATGATTGTCGTGAACTTAAAAGGCGAAGTCGTTGAAGGTAATATGAATCCTTCTAGTGATACGCCAACGCATACCGTTTTATACAATGAATTTCCAGAAATCGGCGGCATTGTGCATACGCATTCACCTTGGGCCGTTTCATTTGCTGAAGCCGGTATTCCGGTGCCCGCACTTGGCACGACACACGCGGATACTTTTTACGGGGATGTCCCAGTTTCTGAAGCTTTAACACAAGCCGAAATCGAAAATGATTACGAAGAAAATACGGGCAAGGTCATCGTGAAAACCTTCAAGGAACAGGGCGTTGATCCTGAAGCCGTTCCAGCAGTGCTTGTGCGCCAACACGGACCTTTCACTTGGGGTGCCACACCAGACAAAGCCGTTTATAACGCTAAAGTCTTAGAAGTGGTGGCCGAAATGGATTATCACGCCCTTCAATTGACACGCAATAACAGTGCCGTGCCACAATTCTTGTTGGACAAACATTATTACCGCAAGCATGGCAAAAATGCCTACTACGGTCAAAATAACGCCCAATCACAAGGTCATGCTAAAAAAGAAGTGCGTTGAAACCAGGTATCCTTCGAGGACTAGCCTAGTCCCGTGAATGAGCGACAAAGTCGATCGTTTGCGGGACATAGCTAGCCACAGAAGGATGGTTTGAAAAGCACGTTAAAAAAGAAGTACGTCAAAAGTGATTAGTTTGAAAAATACATTAAAAAAAGGAGTGCGTTTGAAACGAGTTGATTCTGAGCATTAACTTAATTTGGCGAATTAGCGATGGAATCGCTGATTTGACAAATGTCGTTAAGCGCAAGAGTCAGTTTCAAAAAGCACGCTAAAAAAGGAGTCTTTATCATGTTAAATACAGAAAATTATGAATTTTGGTTTGTCACAGGGAGTCAATCATTATACGGCGAAGAAACCCTCCGCTCAGTTGAAAAAGACGCTAAGGAAATCGTTGAAAAATTAAACGCGAGTCACCAATTACCTTACCCAATCGTTTTCAAATTAGTCGCAACAACTGCTGATAACATTACAAAAGTGATGAAAGAAGCTAACTACAACGATCACGTTGCTGGTGTGATTACTTGGATGCATACTTTCTCACCTGCTAAAAACTGGGTCCGCGGGACAAAATTATTACAAAAACCACTACTTCATTTAGCAACTCAATTCTTAAACAAGATTCCATACGACACAATCGATTTCGATTACATGAACTTAAACCAATCAGCTCATGGCGATCGCGAATATGCCTTCATCAATGCGCGTTTACGTAAAAATAACAAGATTATCTCAGGTTACTGGGGTGATGAAGACGTTCAAAAAGCAATGGCTAAATGGATGGACGTTGCGGTGGCTTACAACGAATCATTTAAGATTAAAGTCGTGACATTTGCTGATAAAATGCGGAACGTGGCCGTCACAGACGGTGATAAAGTCGAAGCTCAAATCAAGTTTGGTTGGACGGTTGATTATTGGGGTGTCGGTGATTTAGTCGCAGAAGTCAATGCTGTCTCAGAGGCTGATATCGACGCTAAGTATGCTGATTTACAAAAAGAATACGACTTTGTTGAAGGTCAAAACACACCAGAAAAATTCGAACACAATGTTAAATACCAAATTCGTGAATACTTCGGTTTGAAGAAATTTATGGACGATCGTGGCTACACAGCCTTCACAACCAACTTCGAAGATTTAGTTGGGTTGGAACAATTACCTGGTTTAGCAGCCCAATTATTGATGGCTGAAGGTTATGGTTTCGCTGGCGAAGGGGACTGGAAGACAGCTGCTTTAGATCGCTTGTTGAAGATTATGGCTCATAATGAAAAGACGGTCTTCATGGAAGATTACACACTTGATTTACGTCAAGGCCACGAAGCTATCTTGGGGTCACATATGCTTGAAGTTGATCCTTCAATCGCATCAGATAAACCACGGGTTGAAGTTCACCCATTAGATATCGGCGATAAAGACGATCCTGCACGTTTAGTCTTCACAGGGATGCAAGGCGATGCTGTGGACGTCACAATGGCTGATTATGGCGACGAATTCAAATTGATGTCATATGATGTTCGCGGCAACAAACCAGAAGCTGATACACCACACTTGCCAGTTGCTAAACAACTCTGGACACCAAAACAAGGCTTACGCGAAGGTGCCGTTGGTTGGTTAACCGTTGGTGGTGGTCACCATACAGTCTTATCATTTGCTGTTGATTCAGAACAATTACAAGATTTAAGTCACTTGTTTGATTTGACTTACGTCAATATTAAATAAGGCGGTCAAATTAAAAGAGGCTACGGCAAAATTTGTCGTAGCCTCTTTTGCTATTGAAATGGGTGTCAGCTTTCTTATAGTATAATGGAGAAACGAAAGTGGGGATAAACATGACAACTTTTTATTTTGTACGTCACGGCGAAACGACCATTAATAAAGCACAGTGTTTCAATGGCGGTGGGGTCGATTCTGCGTTGACACCAGCGGGGCTAGCGGCCGCAGACCGCTTGGGTGATTATCTAGGCGACCAAATTTTTGATGCCATTTTGACGTCACCGCTCCAACGCGCCCAGACGACCGCGGAACACTTACTGGCGCAATCGCGCGTTGTGCAACCGGCGTTAACGATTGCCCCCCAACTACGGGAAATGGCGCTAGGTGATTGGGAAGCACAGCCGGTAGCGGCGCAAGAAAAGCATCCGCAATTTGATAACTACTTTCACCATCCAGATTTATTTGAGGCCGATCAGATTCACGCGGAATCCTACCAAGCCGTTTTAGACCGGGCCATGACGGTTATTGACCAAGCCCAACAAGCTTATCCAGAGGGCAACGTCTTAATTGTGGCGCACGGGATTGTTTTATTGTTTGTCATGGGGACCCTTTTAGGCGTGCCGTTTAGTGCCATTCGCGATCAAAAAATGGTGGCAAACGCAAGCCTATCGATCTTAGAAGGCCAAGGCCAACCGTATGAAAAGGTCCTTTGGAATAAAACGGTGTAGAGGAGGCATTTCTTAAATGATGATGCTAGTAATTGTCGTTTTAATTGTCCTATTAGGGGCCTTTACGC
The DNA here is from genome assembly GCF_033176295.1 of Latilactobacillus sp. Lineage (NCBI taxonomy): Bacteria > Bacillati > Bacillota > Bacilli > Lactobacillales > Lactobacillaceae > Latilactobacillus > Latilactobacillus sp. Next base: position 40,611 of record NZ_JAMQEX010000012.1, on the reverse strand, counting down.
GAACCGTTTTTGGTTTTGGTGAAGCGTTAGTGATGATGCCGTTATTGGCATTAGTGGCGTTTGATTTAAAGTCGGCGACGGCCTTGATCGGGGCACTAGGCCTTATCGTGGCTATTCCAGCTGTTATTCAGCACCGCCGGCAGATTGATATCGCAATTGTGCGCCGACTCGTCATTGGCTCATTATTAGGTGTTCCGGTCGGGATAGCCCTAATGACCTATGTGCCGACAGTGATTGTATTACGGACTTTGGCCGGGTTTTTAGTCATATATGGTAGTTATAATTTGTATCAACTGCATCAACATCGCATTCAAAAACAACATTTAAAAGCACCGTATTGGGACTACTTAGCGGGGGTTATTTCGGGCGTCATGGGCAGTGCTTATAACAGTCACGGCGTCCCCGTTGTGATTTATGGAACGTTGAAAAAATGGCCTGTCGATGAATTACGCGGTATTTTACAGGCCCATTTTGTCTGCGTCGGGACGGTCGTCGTTATTAGTCATCTATTGGCAGGATTTTGGACGCTCCAAGTGGTTCAATTATTGGGGATCAGTTTACCACTGCTGCTAATTGTGATTCCGCTAGGGAACTGGGTTAGTGCCAGAATTGATAGCCAAACAATGGTCCGTTATATTTATGACTTATTGATTATTTTTGGCGGCTTATTATTGTATAAAACATTTTAAGAACATTGTCGAGGAGGCAAATGATGTTGATATTCGAGTTACCCATTCATCCAGAAAACCAAGCAGCGATGGCGCGATATATGCAAGATCAGTTCACTTTTAACGGTGTCAAAGCGACCGAAAGACATGCTTATGAACGCGACTTTTGGCCAGCCGTGAAACAGTTACCATCGGCAGAACTGATGGTGATTATTAAGGCGCTTTATGCGCGTGAAGCGCGCGAATATCAATATGTCGCAATCGATATTGCGGCGCGGGCCGTTCGCAAATGGCAACGTGCAGATCTATTGCAGTTTGCCGAATTAGTAACTGAAAAAGCATGGTGGGACAGTGTAGACCCTTGGAAACGTGTTTTTAGCGAGTACATCAAGCGTCATCCAGCTGAATTTGAATGGGTCGGTCAACTATTTGCTCAAAAAGAGAATTTTTGGTTACGCCGCGTCGGGTTGATTCTGCAATTAGGGTTCAGGGACGCAACGTGTATTGACTATTTGCAAGCCGCTATCGAAACCGATCAAACAACGCCGGAATTTTTCATCCAAAAAGCGATTGGGTGGGCCTTGCGTGATTACGCTAAGACTAATCCGGAATGGGTGATTGATTTTGTCGACACACATACGTTATCGGCATTAGCGCAGCGCGAAGCGTTAAAACGACTCTAAAAAAGGCTAAATGTTTCACACGAAACATTTAGCTTTTCTTTTTATCATTTAAAACCACTTCAACGCTATAACGGGCCCAATTTGAAAGATGATCGATGAAAGTTGTCAGGCGCGTTTGTTCAAAGTGTGCGATGACCACATAACAAGCTTGACCGCTAACTTGGTAAAAAGAGTCTACTTCAGGATACTGATTTACCGCTGCTTCGACGTCTGAAAAATGATTATTATTCATAAAGAGTCGGATGAATTGCCGTTGCTGTTGCGCGATTTCAATCGTGAAACGGGTAATGGTCTGTTGGTCGATTAGATGGTTAATCCGTTGACCAACTGCCTGCCCAGTGAGATGGACTTGGGCGCCAATTTCTTTGTTAGAAAGGCGGCTATCTTGTTTGAGTAGGCTTAAAATGGTGAGATCGAGTTGGTCCATGAGAGGGTTCCTTTCAAGATGAAGTTAAATGCGTAAATATGCTTTCGCGCGGCACTGTATGAGTGGCTTAATCACCGGTACAATAAGCCTATTAACAGAGGATGGTGACTGAGATGAAACAAGCATTGTTGGTAATTGATGTTCAGAATGATTATTTCCCGGGTGGTAAAATGGCCTTATGTCAACCCGAAGCAGCTTTGGTCGCAGTGAAGCGCTTGGAAGCGGATTTTCAAGCTAAACATTTGCCGATTATTTATATACAACATATTAAATGTCAAAAAGATGCCGATTTTTTTGAAGTAGGAACGGTGGGGGCCCAGTTGCATCCTGATTTGTACGTTACAGATGAGTCTATCATAATTGAAAAGCATTTTCCGAATAGTTTTCAAGAAACACGATTGGCAACCGCGCTGCAAGAATTAGCAATCGATCAACTTGTGATTTGCGGCATGATGACGCAGATGTGTATCGACTCAACTACCCGTGCGAGTTTTGAACGGGGCTATCAACCGATTCTTATTCAGGATGCAACGGCTACCAAAGCATTAACGATAAATGGTGAGTCAGTATCAGCGTCTCACGTTCAAACGGCATTTATCGCAGCGTTAACTAATTTTGCCAGTGTTCAGAATAGCATTGAATTCATTCACTAAAAAAGGCTCAAGCAAAAATAATTTTGCTTGAGCCTCTTTTCTAGTTATTTTTCTAATTCAGTTTGTACTTTAGCTGGGATTTTATCTTTGGCGATATTATTAGGGCCGGATAAAACTCGTTTTGAATTGAATTCCAATTTGACGTAGCTGTTAGGTGTCAATGGTGTTGGTTTTTCGCTAGAAATTTCAACAGGGACAGTTGTTCGCGTACCATCTTCTTTAACAACATTTAGTTGTTAATGGTAACTGTATTCATTTGGCACAACCTTACCTTGATCGTCCTTTGTCGCTTGCTTGGTAGGCGTTTTAGCGGGCACTTGGGCGTAGCCAACGTCACCCTGGTAAGTATTTTTATAGTAGTTATAACCGGCAAAGCCGACGATGATGAGCGCAACAATTGCGACCAGACTAATCATTTTCTTTTTCAATGAAAACACCTCATTATTTAATTGATAAAGGTATCATATACTGACCAACGTTAAAAAGCGATGTTTTTAACGCCGGATAACAAAAGTGTTAGGTCATGCTGAAAAGACTGTCATCTTAGTGCTTAAATTGCCGGTATTTTGCTTCCAGAACGGCTTTATCAAGGATGTGGCCCTTCATGGCGGTTGTTAACTGATTGAGGTAAAAGCCGTCCTCTAAATCAAGTGAACAATCGAGTGCAAAAACTGTCAAAGTATAGGTGTGATCGCGATTAGGCGGTGTCATACCACCGTAGCAAGCAGAGGCTTCCGCTGCTTGGTTATCCGTCATCGGGCTGTGCCACGTATTGACGCCTTGCACAAAAGCGGGGGATTGTTGACTACTATTTGCCAAGACCGTTGTTGCTTTTAGATTGGCGAGGGTCCAATGAATCCAGGGGAACCCTTTGGTGACTTCATAGGCATCTAAATCATAGAAAATCGCCGCATAGGTAACAGTGTCTGCGGGTGCTTGCTCAATTATAAAAGGAATTGAATAGGTGGGCATACCAATTTCGTTTAGTGCATCACTGTAGCCACCATAAATATCATCAAAATAACCATTATGAATCCCTGTACTTGTTAATTGCATAATGCTAACCTACCTTATTAAATTTTTGACCAGTCATCAATTGAGCGGCCATCTTGATCAATGAGTTCTAGCCAACTATTGGTGCCCCCAAAGTAGAGAAAAAGTCCAACTTCATTGACACTTTTGAAAATAATATCTTCTGTTGTGACATTATCTTGAACTTGATTGCTGTGTTCGTGGCGCAATTGGGTGCCCATTTTAGCGGCAAATCCGAGTGAGCCATCCTTGTTGAGCGGCGGTTCCGGCATTAATGTTGCGCCAGCCTTCAGGCACATTTCGTTTCGTTTTTGCCAAATGGCAGTGCCGGTTGCTTGTCGCGTTTTAATGTTAAATGGTACGGCGCTGATGGCTTTTGTCCAACGGTGCCGGGCCTTAGCAGCTGGTTTTACTTTTGGGTTCGCCGCTGGTTGCCAATTGAAACCAAATCTTTCTAGAATTAAGTTTAACGTTTCAAATAGTGGTCGTAAAGTTTGGCGGTAATTACTGGGGACTTTGGCCGGTAAATCGGTTGTTTTGATGGCTGATGATTGTTCGGCTAACAAACAGCCTAAATAGGCTAGACCTTCGGGCCAGTCCGTATCAGTGAGTGTTAAAAAGGGTCCGTTTGGAATGGTCGTGATTTCCCCAGCGAGATAGTCAATTTGCGTGATTTGTTGCTGGTTTGTATGCAGTAGTAGGCCGTCAAACGGTGGTAATGTGGCCGGTTGTTCCGAATAGATGGTTAGCATTTGTTGGTCAAAAAGAATCTCAGTTTGCGTGGCCTTTAAGTTAACTTGCAGTTTAATCATCATAAAACCTCCATCGTGAGTCATTAATTTTAATTAAACACTAAAAAAGACTGGTTGTCAGCTAATGAATACCGTAAACTAGTCTTGAATAAAAAAATATGGAGTGATTAATTGATGAAAAAGGAACGATTTGAAGCATTTACTGATGCGGTAATTGCCATTATTTTAACAATTTTAGTATTGGAACTACATCTCCCAGAGGACGATCATTCATGGATGGCGATTTTAGATGTCCGGATGAAATTCTTTGCATATGTATTAACCTTTATTTTTATTGCGACAATGTGGGTTAATCATCATTATTTGTTTGCGCAAGTGAAGCAAATTAATGGCCAGATTATCTGGGTGAATATCTTATTACTATTCTGGACATCATTATTGCCAGCAACAACGGCTTGGTTGGGGACGGATATTCATTCAGTAGCTGCCTCAACGTTATATAACGTGAATGTCTTACTATTCAATATCACGACCGCTTATCTAAGACGATTGGTCATCAAAACGAACCCAATTCACAATATGCATATGTTGTTAATTGGCGAACTTGTTTCATTTAGTTTGAACTTTATCACGTTGATCGTCAGCTTTTTTTACCCACCATTTCCGTTTATCGGTCTCTCATTAAATATTATGATTTGGGCAGTAGTGGGATTAAGAGGTAGAATTACAGTGTAATTAATAATAGAGAACAGTCCTTGGTATTAGGGACTGTTTTTATTTTGACCGCAACGGTGTTGTTTTTTGTTATGATAGTAGATAGGAATTTTAACGGGTGGGAGAAATGGCATGCAGGCACAAGCAGTACTAAAAGAAAAATTTGGCTATGATCATTTTAGAGAAGGCCAAGCAGATGTGATTGAATCCTTGCTAGCAGGGACCAATGTATTGGCGATTATGCCGACTGGTGGCGGGAAGTCGTTATGTTACCAGATTCCAGCGCTGATGTTACCGGGGTTAACGCTAGTCGTTTCACCATTGATTTCGCTGATGAAAGATCAAGTCGACGCGCTCAACGAAAATGGGATTCCGGCAACGTTTATCAATAGTACCTTGACGCAAGGTGAGGTGCAGGAGCGCTTCAATCAGGCCGCACGTGGTGAAGTTAAATTGCTTTATGTGTCGCCAGAACGGTTGGATTCTGATTACTTTTTAGCGGATTTAGCCGAATTAACGATTGATTTGATTGCCGTCGATGAAGCGCATTGTATCTCGCAATGGGGGCACGATTTTCGACCTAGTTATCTACGCTTAACGGATACAATTAAAAGCATGCGACAACAACCAACAATTGTCGCACTAACGGCGACTGCTACGTCACAAGTAGCTGATGATATTATGTTGCGCTTAGGGATTCAACATGAAGTGAAGACTGGTTTTTCACGGGAAAACCTGGCCTTTCAAGTGGTTAAAAATCAAAACAGTGATCGCTACTTAATCGATTATTTAAAGGTTAATAAGCAAAAATCCGGCATCATCTATGCTAGTACACGTAAAGAAGTTGAACGGCTCACGAAGCTGATCGAAAAAGCGAAACTGGCAGTCACAATGTATCATGGTGGCTTAAATGAAATGGTGCGCCGGCAAAATCAAGAGGATTTTCTCTACGATCGTAAACCGATTATGGTCGCCACGAATGCTTTTGGGATGGGGATTGATAAGAGTAATGTGCGATTTGTCGTGCATGCCCAAATTCCCGGCAGCTTAGAAGCTTATTATCAAGAAGCAGGTCGGGCTGGCCGTGATGGCTTACCGAGTGAGGCCATCTTACTGTTTAAAGTCAATGATGTCCAAATCCAACATTTTTTCATCGATCAATCAGAGATGGACGATGAAAATAAGCAACGGGAATACGCTAAGTTACAAGAAATGACACAATACGCCAACACGCAACAGTGCTTGCAACAATATATCGTCAATTATTTTGATGATGACTGTGAAAAATGTGGCCGTTGTAGCAATTGTCTTGATACACGCGAATCACAAGACATTACAATTGATGTTCAAAAGGTTTTATCGTGCATCAAGCGAATGGACGAACGCTTCGGTAAAGTAATGGTCGCGCAAGTATTGACAGGCTCTAAGAATCAGAAGATTATGCAGTTTCGCTTTGACGAATTGCCAACATACGGTTTGATGCGGGGCGATTCACAAAAAGAAGTTAGTGGTTTGATTGATTATTTAGTCGCATCAGGCTATTTACGGGCTTCTGGTGGTCAATATCCCGTTTTACAAATCACGTTAGCGGGCGTCAAGGTACTTAAGGGCCAAGAAAAAGTGACGCGTAAAATGGCCGCTAAGGTTCAAAAAACATTGCCTGAGGACAATGAGTTATTCGAACGCTTACGCGAATTGCGCCGTGATTTAGCTGAAGAGCAGGGTGTACCGCCGTTTGTAATCTTCTCAGATAAAACGTTGTATTCAATGTGTGAAATTATGCCAACCTCACTGACTGAAATGCTAGATGTTAAAGGTGTCGGGGAGAATAAATTAGAAAAATACGGTGAATTATTCTTGGATATTTTAGTTGCTGAGTAATTCCCCGGGAAATAAAAAGAGTCGTCAACGGTTAGTTGGCGGCTCTTTTTGACGGTGCTTAGTATGGGGCATCTGCGGGGTTACCGTAGACGAAATGTTGATTGGATTTTGGGTTTGGTTTAGCGTCTGGTAAGAGACATGTATAACGTGTACCATCAGGGCCTTGGGCCAAGAAAATGCGCGTAAATGAATTTTCTGTTTCGATTAGTTTACAGTTATCATGCGTAATACCATAGACATCAGTTACTTGCGTAATATATCATCTCTTTTACTTAGTTTAAAAAGGGGTAAAATAAGCCTATATTTTACGACTAGATTACTAATAAGTATAGGCTTTTAATAACATAATATCAAATTATTTGCTTAATGACCTGAATTAACGAGTCATTATTGTTGGCATTTTAACTAATTAACGGTATAATTAATAGGGTTCACAACAAGTTAGAGAGAAGGAATTATTTATGCGACGTTATGCAGCAGAATTTATTGGTACTTTTATGTTAGTGTTCTTAGGCACTGGCGCAGTTGTAATTGCTAAAGCTGATACATTAACAATCGGCTTAGCATTCGGGTTAACGGTCACTGTGATGGCTTATGCTTTTGGTGGTGTTTCGGGTGGTCATTTTAACCCAGCCGTGTCAATTGCAATGATGATTAATAAACGCTTAGAAGCAAAAGATGGCGTTTTTTATATCGTAGCGCAATTCTTAGGCGCAATTGTGGCTTCAGGTTTATTATCAGTCCTTATCAATGCGCTTGATTTAAGCCGGACTGGTTTTGGTCAAACAGACTTCCCTAAAATCGGCGCAGGGGTTGCCTTTTTAGTTGAAGTGATTGTAACATTCAGTTTCATCTTGGTAATCTTAATGACAACCAGTGATCGTTTTGGCAATAGCCAAATGGCACCATTGGCAATCGGGATTACATTGAGTTTATTGATTATCGTTGCGCTCAACTTAACGGGTGGGTCATTGAACCCTGCTAGAAGTTTTGGACCAGCTATTTTTGCTGGCGGTTCAGCACTAGCCCATTATTGGGTTTACTTAGCAGCCCCAATCGTGGGTGCTATCCTAGCAGCCTTCACAGGTCGTTTGTTAGGTAGCGAAGAACGTTAAAAAAAGTAATAAAAAAGGGTGTGCCCATGTGGGCACACCTTTTTTATTGTTCGAGGGCTAATAACTGTTTTTTGAAAGGCAAACCACCGCGATAACCGCCTAGTGAGCCATCTTTGCGGATGACACGGTGACACGGGACAATCATGAGGAGCGGATTACGACCAACAGCGGAGGCCACTGCTCGAATCGCAGTTGGCCGACCGATTTGTGTGGCGAGTTGATTGTAAGTCACGGTTTGACCATAGGGAATCGTCTGCAAGGCCGTCCAGACTTGTTGTTGAAAAGGCGTGCCCACTAAGAAGTCGAGTGGTAAATGCCAAGCGGTTCTCTCGTGCGTTAAATAGGCCGTTATCTGGGCAATCGCTGGTGCCAGTTTTGAGGGGTCCTGTAATAAGTCGTGATTGGGCATAAAGGTTGTTAGTTCGCTGAGTGATTGGTTAGGTGAACCGACAAAGCAGACGCCGTGATCGGTTGCGGCGACGACTAGGTTTTGATTGTCATGCGTTAAATAATCGTAATAGATTGTGGTCATCGAAGACACCTCCATTTAGTAGCCTCAGTATAACAATTTTAAGCGAGTTTAGAGAGTGACTTCTTCAAAGGTTTTGTGCTGCAATAGATATTGCACGTCGCAACTCGCGGCGACTTCTTTTTCATGGGTTACGAGGATGACACACTTTTGTTGTTCGTGTGCGAGTTCTTGAAAAAGTTTAATTATTTCCCGGGTGTTAGTGTCGTCCAAATTCCCAGTTGGTTCATCGGCAACAACGACTGGTGCATCACAACACATTGCACGAACGATTGCGACCCGTTGTTGCTGCCCCCGGATAGTTTCTGAACGTTTTTACGAGCCATATCAGGGTTGATACCAACCTTAGTCAGCATCTCTAGCGCAAACTCACTGGGGTTTTCGCGCTCGGAATGAGTGATGGCCATTGCGGTTAGGACGTTATCGAGTGCCGACATATAGGGGAGCAAATTGTAGGCTTGGAAAACAATTGAAACATAGCGGTTGCGGTATTGCGTCAAACCGATTTTTTGAAGTGAGGTCCCTTCATAGAGGATTTCACCCTTGCGTGGTTTGTCGAGACCAGCAAGCATTGTTAAGAGGGTCGTTTTACCGGCACCACTACTACCGATAATGCCGTAGAGTTGCCCGGCTTCAAAGTTGAGATTAACGTCTTTATAGAGTGTATTTTCTTCTGAATCGTACCAATAACTGACATCTTTGGCTGTTAACATAATGTGACCTCCTAATTATCCAATGAGAATTTTTCGTGGTTCGAGTCTTAAAATATTGGCTGAAGCGAGTAAGACTGCCAAAGCAATGATTGTAAAGCCAAAGGCGCCTAATTGAAGTAAGGTTAACGGATTAATTTTGAGGTTCAGATCGCTCGCTTTAATTGATTTGGCTTTATTTTGCGTTCCTTGCGTCATTTGACCACCGGGGCGATTGCCACCAGGTTGGCCACTTGGTGCTTGACCGCCGCCAGGGCCACCATTACCGCCAGGTTGAGTTGTTGCACTGTCGGTTGTGGTACTTGTTGTAATGGAACTCATGACTTGCTTGCTGAGCGCTTGACCGGCAAATTGGCCACCGATACCCGCGAGTGCTAAGCTGACAATCAGTAACATGAACATTTCAACGAGTAATTGCCCAATAATCTTAGTCCGTTTTTCACCTAATGAGAGTAAAACACCCATTTCATAACGGCGTTCGCGCACCATCAAGATGATGATTAGTGCTAAAATGACGGTACCGGCGATGGCAACTAACCAAACAATCTTATTAGCGAAACTTTCCATTTTTTGCATAGATTGTTTCAAGGCTTGGTAAGTACTATCGTCTGCAGTGAGGCTGAATTTCTTAGTATTGATAATTTTCTTAGCGGCTTTCAAGAAGGCCGTTTTTTGAGTTGGATTGCTTAAAGTAAAGACGGCACTGTCGACTTTATTGGTTTGGCCTTTAATTTGGTTAGCCAATGTATAAGCGGTATAAAGCGTATTAGAAGGATCGCTTTGTTGAGGACCCATACTTGAGCTGCTACTTTGACTCGCTTTGTAGATTCCGACGACTTTGAGGGTATAAGCTTTTTTACCAGTCGTTGTGCCTTTAATCTTAATTGTATCGCCAACACTGAGATCGTTTTGTTTAGCAAGTTCACTTTCAATCACAACATTGTTAGTATTAACATCGGCACTGGTTAAAGCACGGCCTTTGGTAATCTTGTTAGTGTTATCTTTGAAATCGCTGAGGGTCTTCATATTGAGGACACCAGTGATTTGTAAATCGCCTGATGAGGTTGATTGTGACATGCCCATCGGACCATTGTTGCTAGCTGAAGAGGTGCTAATCGCATCAATGGAAGAAGCGTTAGCAGAAGTTGCAACGCTAACGTTATAGTTTGCGACACCGGATAATGCCGCAATCTTTTTGACGTTGGCTAAGCTAACCGAGGGCATGCTGAGCGATGGTTTCTTCGTTTTAGAAGTGCTCGTTGGTGGTGTCGACGAGCGCATTTTCTTGAAGGCCTGATCACGATTGGCCGATAAGGTGACACTGGCACCAACTTGTTGTTTGGTGTTGTTAACCGTTGTTACTGCAGCGTTTCTAATGAGTAACCCGGCCATAATGAAGACTAGAATAACAGTCATAACAATGACTAATAATAAGCTACGGCCTTTTTTGAATGAAATATTTTGCCAAGCACGTTTGATAAAATTCATAATGATGCCTCCTTATAAAAACTGAATAATAATCAGTTTAGGCGGGTATTTTGAATAAACTGTGACAATAGTACGCATAAAATGAGGCCTTTTTACGAAAAATAATCCGTCAATCCAATGATAGTGCTTTAAAAAGATGTTGCTTTCACCAAAAAATTGTTAAAATAGAAGTAATTAGTTAAAAGTTAAGTTTGTAGGGGTAGGGGAATATTATATGAAACGAAAACAAATCTATACCGGATTATGGGCGAGTTTATTATTATTAGCACCAGCTGTCACGAGTGCGACGAGTGCGCATGCGACAGATATTCAAACCGGTCAGCAATCAGTTGCGACAAGTCAACTCAGTGCTAGTCAATCAACTAGCAGTCAAGTTGCTAGCAATCAATTGGTTGAAACAAGCCGTCAAAGTCAAGGGGTGGCTTCACGTTCACAAGTGACGGAAGTCCCTGCTAAAACAGCGCAGACGACCAATGAACAACCTGCAAAATCAGCGGCTAAAGCCGTTTTAAATCGGGATTATCAAGGGGCGTTAAAACGGGGAGCGCAACAATTAGTAGCAAGTCAGGACACCGAAGTTTGGTCAGCCTTGGCACTTATCAGCTCAGGGGCCCAATTAACGACCGTTCAAAAAGCAACGTTCCACCAAGTCTTTGCCGAAGAATTAACCGGAATGGCCGGGCATTATTCTGCAACCGACTTGGAACGGCTGACAATTGGGATCGCTGCAATTGGCGAAGACCCCACGCAATTCAATGGCGTTAATTTAATTGCTGAAATTATTAAAAAAGCGGCTACTGCCGGTATCACAGGGCAAGTCTACGGGATTATTGCCCTTAGCACCCAAGATTACGGGTCACAAGCTAACCAAACGATTAATCAATTAATCGATTTAGTTTTAAAACAACAAAATACAGCTGGCGGTTGGGCTTTTTTCGGATCAGTCAGTGATTTGGATATTACAGGGATGACGATGTCAGCATTAGGCATGCATCGTGATCAACCAAAGGTTCAAAGCGCTTTGGATCGCGCAGTTGCCTTATTAAAAACAACCGGTTTTGTGAAAACAACGGGCGGTTTCTTGATTCCTGGGGGTTTTTCAACTGAAGAAAACTCAAATAGCACGGCAATGGCGATCTTGGGCTTGGCCGCAGCTGGCGTCAATCCAGCCACAACGTTTGTAGGTGATAAGGGTGCGACACCAATCACGAACTTAATTGCTTACCAAAAAGCCGACGGGCAATTCCGCTGGATGATGGGCAGCGATGATGGCGCGTTATCAATGTCAACCGAACAAGCGGTCTATGCTTTAGGCCAATATGATTATTTATTGAAGGGTAAGGGTTCAATCTATAACTTTAAAAAAGTAGTGCCAGAACCGGACCCAAAGCCAAAACCGGATCCAAAGCCAGCGCCAGCTCCAAAGCCAAGTATTCCTGGCAAAAAGCCAGCCGGTGAATCGTCGGCATCATCATCTTCAGAAGTTGATTTAGATAAACAATTACCTAAACAACCGATTAATGAAGCAGATGAAGTGCCATTGACTGGCACAACTGCGACGCAAGATGCTTTACCACAAACGGGTCATCAATCTGTTTGGGGTAGTGTTTTAGCTGGGTTATTCATATTACTTGGTGTTGCAAGTTACCAAACACGTCGTTTAAAACAACGCTAGGAGGCAACTAGATGGTTAAAAAGCGCCTACTACTAAGCGTTGCAAGTCTCGTGTTACTAGGTGGAATCGGCTACGGGACCTATGCGAGTGTTCAACAGCAACCAACCACAGTTAAACATGCAAGTGAGCAATCGACGCAATCAAAAAAAGTCGCGCACAAGGCGGTCATCAAGCACGCCGAATCGACTTCAAAAAAGACGCCTACTAAGACTAAGGCTAAAGAGACGAAGCATTCTGTCGCTTCTAAGCAGGCACAATCTAAAGAAGCCAATCAGGTTAGTCAGTTTGAACAAGCCAGTGTTGCTAAAAAAGAACAACAGGCAAGTGCGTCAGCTAAACAAACGCCAACCTCACAGTCAGCAACGACTGCTACACCAACAACACGTCAATCAGCAAGCAGTGCGGTAGGTTCAACAGCGCAACAATCAACGCAGCATGCTGAGTCTCACGAAGCACCAGCCAAACAACCGGAACCAGCTGCCAAGAAGGTAACGTTAAGTGTTTACGGGCCGATTAGTGAAGGCAATGCAGCCCTAATTAATCATGCTTCGGTAACGATTGATGATGGTGAGACAGTGCTGGCCGTTTTAAAACGGCTAACGGGCCAACAAGGCATGCTGCTATCTTACCGTGAGATTGGTGCTAGCGCCTATGTCAAAGGAATTAATGGCTTGTTTGAATTCGATAAGGGGCCCCAGAGTGGTTGGCTCTATCGGGTCAACGGCGTTTTTTCAAATCAATCGTGTGGTGTCTATCATGTGAAGAGTGGAGATGTTATTGATTGGCTATATACGGAAGATCTCGGACACGATCGCCACGCGCCTCAGGGCTAAAATTGCAACTGATTATTGATCAATTACACCCACTGGTTTTATTGGTGTACTTCATATTAATGATTAGCTTTTCGATGTGTTTCAATCACCCTTACTTTTTATGTGGCCAACTGATCGTTATTATTGCGGTTAATTGGGTCGCCAAAAATCAACAGAAAACAGTTAGCACGCTGCAAGGTGCCTTATTGATGATGGTCCTGATTGTCATCATGAATCCAATTATCAATAATCACGGGACGCACGTTATGATGACGGTTGGCGGTACCCTGATAACGGCGGAAGCGGTGGTCTATGGTTTTTTAATGGCGACCGCTTTGGCCGTTTTATTATTGATTTTTGTGACTTATAATCAGCATATGACCAATCATAAATTTTTGGCGTTATTTGGCGGAATCGCCCCGCAATTGACGTTACTGACGATGATGACGATGCGCTTTTTTCCATTATTCATTCGGCGTTTACGCGATATTACGGCGGTGCAACGAACGCGAGGGATTCAAATGGTAACGGGGCGGCTAAAAAACCGCGCCCAAGCAGGGATGCATCTGTTGGCAATTTTATTAACCAATACACTGACTGAAGCACTGCAGACCGCCGATTCAATGACGGCCCGCGGCTTTGGTGTTCAAAAAAGAAGTACGTATCGCCGTTATCAAATGACGCATCGCGATTATGGCCTATTGATGGCGCTCATTAGCGGTGGCCTATTCGCCTTTTGGTGCGCCAGTCAGGGTAACGGGCAGTTAATCGTTTATCCAACACTAGGTACATTGCGGTTAACCAGCCGTGATTGGGTGTGTCTAAGCGTGATTTTGTTGATTGATGGGTTACCATTATTATTGGAAGGATGGGAGTACTTATGGTGGCAATTGCACAGATAGAACAGCTTCAATTTCAATATGCATTAGCAAATCAGCCGAGCTTGGCCGGGATTAATCTGACGGTTAATGCTGGTGATTGGGTCGTTGTGGCCGGCCCTTCAGGTAGTGGTAAAACAACTTTATTGCGTCAATTTAAACGGGAATTATGGCCGGTGGGACAGCGTTTGGGACAGGTGTCGTTTAATGGCCGACTATTGGCGGATCTTGACCCAGCTGTTAGTGCGCAGAAAATCGGCTTTGTTTTCCAAAATCCCGAGAACCAACTCGTAATGGATACCGTGATTCAGGAGTTGGCCTTTTCACTGGAAAATAGCGGCGAAGCCAGTGCCAATATTCAAAAAAGAATTGCAGAACTCGTTAGTTTTCTTGGCATTCAGGATATTTTATACGCATCTGTCCATGAATTATCTGGCGGGCAAAAGCAACTGGTTAATCTGGCAGCAATTTTGATTCTCCAACCGAGCCTATTGGTGTTAGATGAACCGACTGCCCAATTAGATCCGATTGCGACCAAAGAGTTTATGAGCTTATTACAACGCGTGCATGATGAATTGGGTATAACGATTATCATGAGTGAGCATCAGTTGGATGATGTGTTACCGTTGGCCAATCAACTCTGGTTAATGACAAACGGCTGCATCAGTTATCAAGGACCAGTTGATCAAGGTCTACAGGCAATTTGGCAGCAACCAACTTTACGGGATTTCATGCCGGAGATTCCGCGGCTTTTTTGGCAACAACAACTAACCACTGAGACTGAATCCGTGCCACTAACAGTTGTGGCCGGGCAACGTCAATTGCCAGTCGGCAGTATTCATGATCAATTACGTCCGGTAGTAGCCGGGATGCAAGAAACATTATTAACAGCTGACCATTTAGATTTTCAATATACCAAAAATGAGCCGTATGTTTTGAATCAGCTCAAATTAACGGTCCATACGGGTGATTGGTTAGCGATTGTCGGTAAAAATGGGATTGGTAAGTCGACACTTTTAAAAGTATTGATTGGTTTGTTGGAACCCCGTCGCGGAACGGTCCGCTTGTTGGAACGACCGCTACAAAAGTGGCCGACAGAGCAGTTATTTAAAGTGATCGGTTATTTGTCTCAACAACCGGCTGACCAGTTTAGCGCGGAGAGTGTCCGGGTTGAATTTGAGCGGCGTGCCGTTCAACTCGGGCGTGAACATCCAGAGGAAGCGGCCACAGCGATGCTGGCCAAGTTAGGCCTAACTGCTTTAGCAGACAGTGATCCGCAAGATACTAGTGGTGGTGAACAGCAATTGATTGCGCTAGGGATTATTTTATTAGCTAACCCGAAGTTGCTGATTTTAGATGAGCCGACAAAAGGCTTAGATCCATTGCGTAAACAAGCACTTGGACACCTATTACAGCAGTTACAAGTAGAAGGATTAACGATTATCATGGCTAGTCATGATATGGTCTTTAGCGCTCGCTTTGCGAACCAATGTGCTTTGTTATTTGATGGCGCGATTGTTGCGCAAGAAGCACCGCACCAATTTTTCCAATCGAACTTCTTTTACACCACCCCGATTAATCGACTCTTACGACCACAAGACTCTGCGGCGTTGACTTGGGAAGAGGTTGACCGATGAAGCGCATTGACTGGCAAAGTAGCCTTATTTTTGGGATTGCCTTTTTAATAATCGCGGTTTTATTAGGCTTAATCATCCAATTACAGGGACAGTATTTTTTAGCGTTGAGTTTTATTTGTTTAGTGGTCAGTATGCTGCCATTTTATTGGCGCTTTGAAAAACGTCAAATTCGGGCCCGTGAAATTGTGATGATTGCCGTTTTAGCGACGATTGCGGCGGTCAGCCGGGTCCCTTTTGCGCCGCTACCGAGTGTTCAACCAACAAGTTTCGTGGTGATTGTCGCAGCTTTGGTTTTGGGTCCGGAAGCTGGCTTCATGATTGGTTCAACGGCGGCCTTGGTTTCGAATTTCTTCTTAGGTCAAGGGCCGTGGACACCGTGGCAGATGTTTTGTTGGGGGATGATGGGCGTGACAGCCGGGCTGATTAGCCGCTTTGATTGGGCCCACAATAAATATTGGCTTTGCCTATTCGGCTTTATTTGGGGTTTTATTTTTGGGTGGGTAATGAACTTATGGTATTTTATCGCCTATGTTAATCCCTTATCGCTCAAAACATTCATCGCAGCCTATATTGCGAGTTTTTATTTCGATCTAGCCCATGCACTATCGAACGTGTTCTTTATTTATTGTTTTTATCAATCGTGGTATCGGATTATTCAACGTTTTAAAATTAAATATGGCTTATTAGACTAAAAAAAGGGCTAGCGACAAAAGTAATTTTTGTCGCTAGCTCTTTTTTTAGTAGGTTAGCACATACTTGCCAATTGCGTGGCCTTTTGTAAGTTCGGTTGTGATTGTGTCGAGGTTTTCAACCGATAAGCCTTGGTAGACTTGCGTCGTAATCGAGTGAATTTGATTAGTGTCGGCGAGGCGCGCTATTTTTTTGAGGATTGCGCCTTGGCTGTCAATCTCGTAATCAAAATCTGTTTTAGTAAACATATATTCCCAATCAAATGAGACTGATTTTGCTTTCAGTGGGGTTAAATCAAGTGGGGCTTGCATATTAACCAGCGAGCCGACATGACCGAGTGGTTTGATTAAGCGTGTTGCGGCAGACAAATAGGGTGCGACATCGTAAAGAACGGCAATCGCGTCGAAGTGGTCGGCTGGCAGTTGATCGAGGTTAAGCTGGTCACTTGTTTGGTGGTAATCAACAGGATAATCGACGCCATTAGCTTTTAGCCAGTTAAAATTTTGAGGACTGCTAGTGGCATAAACGGTGAAACCAGCCCATTTGGCGAGTTGACTCATAATTGAGCCGACCCCACCAGCACCGTTAATAATCAAAAGGTTTTTACCGAGGTGGGCTTGTTCTGCGGCCTCGAAATGAAATTTTTCAAAAAGTAGTTCGTAGGCAGTTAATGAGACTAGCGGCAGGCCGGCCGCTTCACTCGCTGATAATTGGTCGGGGGCGAGTGCGCAGAGAGCTTCGGTCATACATTGGTAGGCTTGGAAACTGCCGTCTAGTTGAGTAGAACCGGCGTAATAGACGATATCACCAACTTTAAATTGCGTGACGGCTTTGCCAATTGCTAGGACTTCGCCGTAACCATCGTAGCCTAAAATATGCGTTGTAACGGCGCGCCGTTTGAGATCAATAGGATTGACTGCGGCGGCTTGGACTTTGATCAGTAATTCGTGATCGCCAGGTGTTGGAATCTGAGTAGTAACAGTTTGCCAATTTTGGTGAGAATCTAGGGTGATCTGTGTGTTTGAAATCAATGATGCCACATCCTTTCTTCTCTATTTTAGCCGTTTCGGTCATTAAGGGTAACAAAAAAGGATTGGCAATCGCCAATCCTTTCAGTATGCTAGTCCACTAAGTCGGCGTAAAAGCCCATGTAAGCCGCTTGTTTATAAGGGTTTAACCAAATACAAATATAGCCAATCCCCAAGGTAAAGCCGGCCAGGATATCCCAACCTAGGAAACTTAATTTTAAGATGAAGAATCTAAATTTGTGACCGTCCATCAATTCACGACTTTTTGTAATGCAATCGAGGTAATTGATATCGGCTTCTGGATGAGCGTCCGTTAAATCTTTGAAGATGAAAGGCGCTTGAGAATAAGAAAATGACTTAATCAGCCCAGGGATGATGAAAAGCAATGTCCATAAGACAGTGAAAAAGCCGGCTAATAGTTCAGTAATGACAGCCCCGACAAAATAACGTTTTGAAAAGACGCTAAAAGCACCACTAAAAGCGTTAAAATCGGCATCTTTTGAGCGGAGCCAATCGAGCGTCGTAAATGAAATCCCCAAAGTAATTAAACCAACGATGAAGCTACCAATATTACCGGTCAACGAATTACCAGAAGACATATTGCTAGGAAATGAGCCAGAGCCTGATGAGACAAAGTCCGATGTCATGAAGAGTGCAGTGAGTGCCATAAAGAGGCCACCAATTAAGATAAAAGCGAGAATTGAAAAGAGCGTTGGGACGATATTAAGCTTGATTGCTTGGCCCCAATGGCCCGCATAGAGTGCCTTAGCCTCGCGCTTTAATTCAGCGCTTGATTTGTATGTTTTATCCATTTGTAAATCCCCCCTAAAGTTTAAGTTATTATACTATTAGTTAAAGGGGGAAAGCAATATAAATCGATTAACGTGGTTGATTATTCCAGGGAGGTCGTGACAAATCCTTTTAATGGCGGTAAAATGATAAGGGTACTAACTAATAGTGTGAAATATAAAATGGCTATTAATATTTGGGAGGGATTCTATTGAATAAGGGACGCTTGGAAGCTTTCAGCGATGCAGTCATTGCAATTATTGTAACGATTATGATTCTTGAATTTAAAACACCAGAAACGGCTGAGATGAAGGCCTTACTGGAAAATGCACCATACTTCTTCGCTTATATCGTAACCTATCTCTTCGTAGGGGTTGCTTGGTATAATCACCACTACATGTTTAGTTTAACGAAACGGGTGACGAAACGAATTTATTGGTTGAACAATATATGGTTATTATCAATGTCATTTTTACCCGTTGCTACTGCTTGGGCGGGGCGGTTTATTAATTCACGGGGCCCAGAATATTTCTACTATGTGGTTCATTTTGCTTGGTTGATGATGTATTTCCTATTGAGTCGCGCACTAGCGGATGCCAACCGCGAAGTTGCACCGGAGGTTTATCAAAAGATTACAGGGATGCCGATTTACGGGGTTATTATGAAGCCTTATTTCTGGGTGATCCAGGTGGCCTTGATTGTTGCGATTTATTTCTTCCCGGCAATCGAATTGATTTTTGTGATCTTAGAAGTATTTGTGATTGGCAATCGAACGGGTTCTGATAGTGATAAACTCTTTCACGATTAAAAAAAGCATCGCCAACTTGGCGATGCTTTTTTGTATTATTTAGAATTTAATGACGATTTTACCAGTTGAATGGTGTGTTGCACTTAGTTGATGTGATTTGATTAAGCCTTCCGCTGAGAATGGGAGGACAGTATCAATAATTGATTTTACTTTACCGTCAGCCATTAGGTCAGCAATTTCACGAAGTTGTTCACCATTTGGAATTAACCAGATTGCTTTGAAAGTCATCTTTGTGTCTTTGATAATGTCAGCTGTTTCGGGTGCTTCACCAACAATTGAAATTTGGCGACCTGTTTCAGGATTGAGCACGGACCAAGCATCAACTTGGCTTTGCCCACCGATTGTATCGATGACCAGGTCAACGTTGTGTGCTTTATCAGCAACTTTTTCGTTACGGTAATCGATAATTTCGCCGGCACCTAAGTCGCGAACGAGATCAAAATTCTTGGCACTAGTTGTTGTGATAACGTGGGCGCCCATTGCCTTAGCGAATTGAATGGCATATGACCCAACACCACCAGAACCAGCTTGGACGAGCACTGTTTCACCGGCTTTTAAGTGACCATGGTTGAAAAGGGCTTGCCAAGCGGTTTCGCCGGCCAATGGCACAGCAGCGGCTTCTTCAAAAGTGACGTTCTTAGGTTTGCGAGCGATTAATTCGTCATCAACAGCAACATATTCAGCATAAGTACCGCGATTAGAAGTGGCTGGACGTGCAAAAACTTCGTCGCCGACTTGCCAATCTGTTACAGCTGAACCGACTTCAGTAACGATACCGGCTAAATCCCAACCAAGTACGATTGGAAAAGCCCAATCGAACATGCTTGTGAGATAACCTGCACGTAATTTCCAGTCAAGTGGATTGATAGCAGTTGCTTTTGATTTAATTAGTACTTGGTGTTCGCCAATGGTTGGCATTGGTAAAGTAATCATTTCAAGTGTTTGTTCATCGCCGTATTGGTTGATCGCAACAGCTTGCATAGTATCTGACATTTAAAACACCTCATCGTTTTCTTATTTAAAGTAAGTAACATCAGTTTAGCAATCGGTATGCGGGAAGTCAACAAAAAGCAATTAAAAAGCCGACGTTCGTCGGCTTTTTAAGATTGGCGATTATTCCCAACACTCAGCTAATGCTCAGCGTCAAACCGCTTTAAACTTAGGTCAAACGTGCTTTATCGAACTGCCTTTTCCGGTTAACTACAAAATGGGCATGATGGAAAAAATACCATCATGCCCATTTTTACGTTAATCCTCAAAGCCAAAGCGTTCGATGCAGCACTCTAAATTGAAACGTGCTTTTTAAAGCCGACGCTTGTGCTTAGCACCGTATTGCAAATAACCGCCGCTGGCGATTATTCCCAACACTCAGCTAATGCTCAGCGTCAAATCGCTTTAAACGCACTCTAAATTTCTTCTTCCGCAATTTTTGCTAGTAGTGTTTTGGATGGGATGAAGAATAGTGCGCCGGTTGTTGGTTCGCTGAAATCTAGTAGGTGATCGTAGTTGCCGGCTGGTTTGCCGACGAACATGTTAGTGAGCATGCGTTTAACGATTGTCCATTGACGAGCGTAGCCGATAAAATAAGTCCCAGTCATCTTTTCACCAGGATTAGCGTAAGGCACGTTCATCCGGACAATTTTATGTTCGACGCCACCTTCGTTATCTTGCGAAACAACGTTGTGCGCGTTTGTTGGTTTTTCGGCATCGTCTAATTCAAGATCAGAGAATTTTTTACGACCGATTGTTTTTTCTTGTTCTTCAGTTGAGGTGTGGTTCCAAGTGTCCATCGAATGAATATATTTTTGGGCAAAGGCGTATGAACCATTGATAAATTCAGGGTCTTCGTCGCCGACAAGGGCATATTCGGCCGTTTCATCGATAGCGGGATTTTCCGTACCGTCGATAAAGCCGATGATTGAGCGGCCTTCGAAATAACGGAATCCGTGGGTTTCATCAATCGTTGTTGCGTTTTGACCGATGAATTGCATGAATTGCGCCATTACTTCGTAACAAACAGCCATTTCTTTGGCCCGAATGTGAAAGAATAAATCACCGCCGGTAGCGACAGCATCGTGTTTAGGACTAGGAATCATTTGGAAGGGTTCTAGTTCTTGAGGTTTAGGGGCGTTTGGGAAAAGATAGTCCCAAGCATCTGAGCCAATCCCAAAAGCAACGCGTAAATGGGCATCCGGATAGCGGATGTTCATACTATTGATAATTGCGGGAATCCGTTCAGCCAAATCGGAAACGGCAGCTCTGTCTGATGAGAAATCCTGGCGATTTAAATTAAGTGTTGAAAAAATAATATTTTCGCCCGCATCTTTAAAAACATCTTGTGCATCTTTAGCAATAATAGCCATTAAAAAAGCCTCCCTAAAATCTAAAGTTAATGACCACTTATTAATAATCATTATTATCTAGCTTGATGTAAGCATACCAAAGAAGATGATTCGTTACCAGTCAAAACGGCTAAAAAATGCTTATCATTTGTAACGCTTACAATTAAGGCGGTATACTTAAAATAAGCGGAATAAAATTAATCAGGAGGCCTTTTTAGATGGTAACACAAAAGATAAATGCGGCAGACGCAATGTTAAAAGTCATGGCAGACTGGGGTATTGACCATATTTTTGGGTTACCTGGCGGCTCATTTGATTCAACGATGAATGCATTGCATAATCAAAAAGCAATTATGCGTTATATTCAAGTTCGTCACGAAGAAGTAGGGGCGCTTGCTGCTTCTGGTGAAGCGAAGGCAACTGGTAAAATCGCGGCCACATTCGGGTCAGCTGGCCCTGGGGCGGTTCATTTATTGAACGGGCTTTATGATGCTAAGTATGATCACGTTCCTGTTTTAGCACTAGTTGGTCAAGTAGCAACTGGTGTCATGAATACTGATTATTTCCAAGAAATGAATGAAAATCCAATGTTCGCGGATGTAGCAGTCTACAACCGGACTGTTATGACGGCAGAACAATTACCACTAGTTGTTGACCAAGCGATTCAACAAGCCTATAAAAATAGTGGTGTGGCGGTTGTGACAATTCCAACGGACCTAGGCTGGCAACCAATTGAAGATCACTTCGAAGCAACTGCTAACCTATTCCAGATGGGGAATTATCCAGAACCTCGCTCAACGGATATTCAACAGACTTTACAATTAATTAAAGAAGCTAAACAACCCATTATTTATTTTGGTCAAGGTGCTAAGGCAGCCGGCGACGAATTAGTGGCGTTATCTGATAAATTAAGTATCCCAATGATGTCATCAGCCCTCTCTAAAGGGATCGTCGCTGACGAAAACCCGGCTTACATGGTTTCAGCAGGGCGGGTGGCCACTAAACCAGGTGTTGATTTGGCAGAAGCGGCCGATTTAATTCTATTTGTCGGCAGTAACTACGAATTTGGTCAATATTTCTTCAAACCAGATGCGAAGTTCATCCAAATCGATATTGATCCAACCAAACTTGGCCATAGACACCATGTTGACGTTGGCATTTTAGCAGATGCTAAGACAGCGTTAGCAGCTTTACTTGAAGCTAGTGAACCGGTATCTGAAAAGACAGCTTTCTACCGTGCAGCAGTCGCTAATAAAGCTAACTGGGATCAATGGACCGCTAGTTTTGAAGATGATCCACAAACACCATTACGGGTGGAACCAGTCTTTAAAGAAATCAATCAAATGGCTACCAATGACGCGATTTTCAACTTAGATGTGGGGAATGTCACGATTGATGGCGTCCGCTTCTTGAAGATGAAACCAGGTCAAAAGACGACGATCTCAGCTTGGTACGCAACGATGGGGGCTGCTTTACCAGCTGCAATCGGAACGCAAGCAGCCTTCCCTAATCGGCAAGTTTGGTCAATCAGTGGTGACGGTGGCTTCACGATGGTGATGCAAGATTTGATTACGCAAGTTAAATACCAAATGCCAATTATCAACGTTGTGTTGAGTAATGATTCATTTGGCTTTATTGAAGCAGAACAAGATGACAAGGGACAACCACATTCTGGTGTTGCCATTCAGGGTGCAGATTACGGTGCCGCCGCAACAGCATTAGGGGCCCAAGGCTTTACAGTCCGGACGTTAGATGAATTGAAGGCTGCTTTTGCAGCAGCTCAAAAACGCCAAGGACCAGTTGTGATTGATGTCAAAATTGCTAACGAACGGCCATTGCCAGTGGAACAATTGGTAATCGATGATCAAACTCAGGATCCTAAGGCAGTTGCTCAGTTTGTTGAAAAATATCGCGCACAAGGATTAAAACCTTTTCGGACATTTTTAGGATGAGCGACTAAAAAGTTAAGATTTCTTAAATCAGACTATCGGCGGACTACTCGGAATTTAAATTGTGGTAAATTAAAGATACATTATCGAGGGAAAGGAATTCGGCGGATGAGCAGAACAATTTCAAGACGTTTAATTAGTACGACTTCTCTGATGGCCCTAATTGGGAGCATTGCATTAGCCATTTACTGGTCACGACTAGGGCTTTTTAACAACACAACAGCCTTACAAGCGTACTTGGGCCACTCCGTACTCATCGGCCCGATTATTTTCATCACGATTCAGATTATCCAGGTTGTGATTCCGGTGATTCCGGGCGGGATTAGTACCGCCGCAGGTGTTCTAGTTTTTGGCCCGTTATGGGGCTTTATCTATAACTATGTCGGGATTGCGATTGGGTCAATTTTTAATTTCCTGCTGGCGCGCCAGTTTGGGAAACCATTTATTCTCCACGTCATCAACGAGAAAACTTATGATAAATATATCGGTACGATTACGGAAAAGAAAAACTTTGCGCGCTTTTTCGCCTTAGCGATTTTCCTACCAGTTGCGCCCGATGATGTCTTATGTTTAATGGCTGGCTTAACCGAAATGTCATTTAAAAAATTCACATGGATTATCATCTTATGCAAACCAGCATCAATTGCAGCCTATAGCTTCGCATTAGTTTACGGCGGGCAATTCTTGATGAATCTTTTCTAAAAAGAGTGCGTTTCAGGTGGTTATATTGTAGCGGCTTAGCCTAGGCACGTGAATAAGCGACGCAGTCGATTGTTTGCGGGGCGTTGCTAACTGCAACAATATACCTGAAAGAGCACGTTTGAAAAAGAGTGTGTTTGAAACGGTTTGGCTTTGAGCATTAGCATAACTCGGCGGATAACTGCTGTCAGCAGTTGTTTGACGAGAGACGCTAAGCACAGACGGCAGTTTCAAAAAGCACGTTTCAGGTATAAAATTTTGAATTCAAAAAAGAGGTTGCGACAAAAATTACTTTTGTCGCAACCTCTTTTATTTTGCTTAATTAGTAACACTTTTCTTTTTGAGGCCAATCCCTGTAAAACTACTCAAGATTGAGAAGATTGGTGAGAGGATACTGAAGAAACAAAATGGCAGGTAGCTTAGTGTTGGTACGCCGAGGGTGTTAGCGGCGAAAACGCCGGCAACGCCCCAAGGGACTAAGTAGTTAATAACGGTCCCGCCATCTTCGAGTGCGCGGCCAAGCGCCAAGTTGCTAAGATCTGATTTTTCAAACGTTGATTTAAAAGCTTTACCTGGCAGGATAACAGAAAGGAATTCTTCACCGATAAAGAGGTTAACGCCAATCCCAGAAGCAATTACCGCGCTGATCAATTGACCAGGAGTTTTGAGGCGAGTTGCAAGGGGGGCCATCACGCGTTCGATTAAACCGAGTTTCATCAATAGACCACCTAGGGTCAACGTCATGATAATTAAGGCCACTGTGCTCAACATGCTATTAATACCGCCACGTGTGAGAAGTGCATCGATACTTTGATTGCCAGTATGAGCGACGAAGCCATTTTCAATCAAGTTGGCAATTGTTTTAAAAGAAGTGTGGGGATGATGGCTAAAAATTAAACCGATCGAAACGGCGATGTTTAAAAATAACGTTGGAATGGCTGGCATTTTAAAACGCACACAGACAAAAATTAAAATAATGGGTAGTAAGGCCCAGAGACTAACGTCGGTATGCGCCTTTAAAATGGCAACTGTTGTACTGATTTTGGTCAATGGAATATCACGAGATGTATGCCCGATAATCGCGTATAGCACTAATGAACCGACAAAAGCTGGTACGGTTGTCCACATTAAGTTTTTGATGTGGGCAAAGAGATCTGTTTCAGTAACGGCAGCCGTTAAATTAGTTGATTGAGAGAGGGGTGAAGATTTATCACCAAATATTGCCCCGGAAATAATGGCAGCTGCGACGATCGTGGTATCTAATCCCAGTGTGGCACCAATGCCGAAAAAGGCAATCCCGACTGTTGAAATAACGGTAAAGGCACTCCCAATGGCACTCCCCACGAGGGCACAAACGACGAAAATGGATGGAATAAACCAGTGGACATTGACCATCTGGAAGCCCCAAACCATTAAACTGGGAATGACACCAGCGGCAATCCAAGTACTGATCAAGGCACCGACGAGAATGAAAATAATGATGGGAATTAGACCACTTTTTAAACCTTCCTCAATTCCTTCATGAATCGTACCCCAACTAAAATGCCGCCACCGCGCCCATAACATCAGCAGGGCAATCCCAGTGAGGACCGGGGTTTGAGGAGAAAGTTGGAAAATAATAACGCCGGTCCCCATAATGGCCAGGAGAATCACGAGAACTAATGTTGCTTCGAATAGACTAATTGATTTTTTTGACATATTAACGCATCCTTTTTAAGTTTTATCTGAAGTTGTGCGTCATAGGACTGATAACGAAGAATACCACCACATGCAAGATGCTTTAACATGAAAAAACCTCCCTTTAGTTAAAATTAGTTGAAACGTGCTATTGAAAGTGGTTTTCAATAGTATTTTGCATAAAAAAAGTCCCTACTCGCATCTGCGAATAGGGACGATTGGAAACCGCGGTACCACCCATTTAGCGCGCCAATTTAAGCCAACACGCCACTCTTACAGGGGATAACGGTCCTGTTAATTAGCCGAAGTCTTCATTCAGTATTTCACGACATTTACCCTGGTCGGTTCGCAGCAACCACCGACTTCCTGACACACAGATAAAGCATTACTTGGTTTGAATGAGATGACTTGTATGATTGTTAATCAATTTACGGCAGGAACGACTAAAAGTCAAGCGTAAATTTTAGAAGAAATTAATATCCTTAAAATTATAGCTGTAATCAATTTGGTAATCTCTTTCGTTTAGCGGTGTTAATTGCGCCAATTTTTGTTCGAATTCATCCAAAGGTAAACTGGTCCAGATTCTAAAACTGTGATCGTCGTAAGCAGCCCAATCACAAATTTTGGTTAAATCGGGATAATCGCGCAAATCCGGAATGGTCGTCCCTAGAAAATGAAGGATGTAATCGTAAGATTCTGATTGTTCTGGAACGGTTGAGAATAAATGAAAGTAATCACGTAACGCCATACGAACACCATCTTTCTAACAATAGGAATTGATGGCTACAATTATAAAATATTTAGTGGTCTACCACAATTAATATGCTTGTTCTTAAGACAAATATAAAAAACGGCTTGGCGGAAACAAGTAAGTAACGTATGATAAAAGGTAGGAATTTCAAAAGGAGAGGATCGGTTGAATATTCAAACAGAAGCCGTACAATTAAGACATTTTATCGCTAGCGATTTAGCAGTGGTCTACCAAATTGGTTGCGAAAAAGAAATTGCGAAGCAACTCAATATGCCGCCGTTTCAATCTGAGCATGAAGCGCAATCTTTTTTGACGATGCTCCAGTCTGATGAACATTCATGGGCAATTGTGTCTAAAAAGGCAGATGCGGTTTGTGGGCTAATGATGTTGGCACCAAACCTAGCGCAAGATGATGTCACTGTTGAATCGTACGAACTAAGTTTTGCGATTTTGCCGCAATACCAGCGACAGGGCCTGATGACAAGCTCATTATCTGCGGTTATGAATGCTTATCATGATGACCTGCATATTACGAAGTTTATGGCGGCTTGTTTTATTACCAATCAAAAATCAGCTCGTTGTTTACAAAAAGTGGGCTTTACCACTGCTTATCAAACGCAGCTTCCTGACTATTTAGGGGGCGAGTTAGTGCAATATTACCAATATAATTTAGGCGAAAAAGGATTTCGATAAAAAAATCACAATTGAAATGAGAACCCTTTAAAAAGCGCGGTTAAATTGGAAAACCTGTGGTATAATCGGGATTGAAAGACAAATGGGGGTTATCAGATGGCAAGTGAAAATGATCAAGCCTTTGCAAGAAAATTAGCGCAAATTGAGGCAGATTCAAAGTTAACAATTTTATCTAGCATGAATCAAACCAGCGATGATGGGGTTAAACAGTATGTTGTCTATACGGACTATCGTGAAGGTGGTCAGCGAGAATCAACAAACTCAATTTTTGTGTATACACCATATGCGAATGTTGATAAATTTGGACATTCAATAGTTGATTTTCAAGCACAACTCTTGTTTGAAACCAACAAATGGAAAAATGAAATGCACATCACTGTTTTAGAAACATTGGGTGCAGCTTCACGCTTAGCAGTTTATGATTACCAAAACTTAGGATTGGCGCAATTGGCAGTT
This sequence comes from Latilactobacillus sp., assembly GCF_033176295.1. NCBI lineage: Bacteria > Bacillati > Bacillota > Bacilli > Lactobacillales > Lactobacillaceae > Latilactobacillus > Latilactobacillus sp. Next base: position 13,075 of record NZ_JAMQEX010000012.1, on the reverse strand, counting down.
AAGGCCTTTTGTAACTTAGCCAACAAATTAGAAATTGAAACAATCGATGGCAATATCAGTACGTTTGATCGCGAGAGTTTCAACAAAGTCGAACACATTTTAACTAAATATGGATTTGAAGTAAAAGCGGCCCCAGGTGAGGCTTCAGGGACGTTTGTTAAAAGGAGATAGACTAATATGCAACTGACACGAGCATTTGAACAAGCAACGTGCATTATTGTGTTATTGGCAACCCAAGATCCTGAACATACGATTTCGTCAGAAGTGATTCATCATCGTCTGGGTGGTTCACAAACTTACTTACGGAAAATTATTCGTAAATTAGTAGTGGCCGGCCTTGTAAAATCTGTTTCAGGGAATAGTGGTGGCTTTACCCTAGCAAGACCTGCCAGTGAAGTATCAATTTACGATGTTGTCTTGGCAACTGAAGGTCAGATTAAGTCGTATCCAGATACCGGTAAGTTAGATACAGTCTTTAATGATTTTCAACCAGTGGCTAAACAAGGAACATTGATTATTAATGCTGCTTTTCATAAAGCGGACATGTTGTGGGCCAATGAATTGAAAAAACAAACTGTCTCCGGTTTAATTATCGAAACGATGGGACATCCCGATATTCCGGTTATTGATTGGAACCAATCGGCTGAACAACGTGAATTATTAATTCAAAAGATTATTAAAAATCTAAAGTAAACTGACTTACTAAGTTAAAACAGGCTAGAAGAACCCTTCTTCTAGCCTGTTTTTTTGTCTTTTTGACAGGAAATTTAGTGATTTGAGTTGTCGAGATAAACCTGATTGTCCAATTATTTTAAAATAAAATATTATTATTTGCTGAAATTACAAAAAATAATGAAAATTAATTTTCACTAATCAGGTGACGGTTGTTGATATATAAGTATTTATGATTTTCACTAATTTTTAGATAGTTGATATTACTTATACTTTATTTAATAAATGATTATATTATTAAATGTTTTTGAAAATAAGTTGTTTACAATCGATTACGGGGGTGATATACTAATCCCGAAAAGGTTAATAACGTTACTCTTCAATGGGTTAGATGGTGAGAACGCTGAATTTTTTGATGATGTTAATTAGATGATAAAAGAAAAATTAAAGAATAGAGGTCTTTGTGATGAAGATTAGTACATTATTATTAAGCGGTTTAGTGACAGTAGCAGGTGCAGCAATGATTTCAGGGCAAACGGCTTTCGCAGCAGATGCTCCTAAAAATGAAATCGCAACAGATGGTCAAAAAGTCACTTCTGTCGTAAAAGCAAAATTAACGGGTAGCGATACGGTTAAATTAACAGCTGTTCCTGATTTAGATTTTGGCACTAAAGAAATTACAGCCTCTGTATTAGATTTGGGTCAAACAGCTGATGGCACTGTTTCGGTTGCTGATGCGCGTGGTGCTGGTGCTGGTTATACAGTTGATGTTGCGCTTACAACACCGTTCACAGATGCAAGCAGTCACATACTTGAAAACTCAACATTAACATTGAAGAATGCGAGTGGTATCAGTACTGATAACGCAGCGCACACTGTAGCGGATACAAAATCAGTTGATTTAACGAATGATAGTGCTAAAAATATTATCACAGCTGGTAAGGATCAAGGGTTAGGGAACTGGAACTACAAGATTAGTGGTTCAAATCTCCATGTTTTAGCTGGCGCATACGCTGGTGACTATACTGGTCAATTAACATGGACATTAACCGCAACACCAAAAGCATAATTAACCCTTAATTTGAGATAGCATTTTACAATGGTTATAATAGTAGTAACAGCTCAATAATGAGCTGTTACCTCAGTTGATTTCCCAGTCGAAATCACTTGAGGTAACAGTTAATTAGTCGTTTGAGAAAAGCTGCTCAAGGAGGACTGGCAATGCGTATTAATAAAACAATACAATTTTTAGTGCTAGGTATTAGTTTATTGCTAGGAATCTTGGTGGTAGTTAACCCAACAAAGGCAGCAATTGACCCAGTACCAGCGCATATTACAAATGTTGAGAATTTATTCGCACCACCACTAAAGGAATCCGACAGTGAATTACCTGTTGATGGTGTAACTGTCATCAATCCAGCCGCCAACGATCAGTCGGGGGCTATTTGGTCTAATCCGGATAACAGGATTGATTTAAGCAAGGATTTTGAGGCGACGATGCTCTTAAACTTTGGGGATAGTGGCAGTAATGCAGCTGACGGGATGGCTTTTGTGATGCATGCTGATCCACGTGGTTACAATACAATTCAAACAGGCGGAACAGGGCAGCAGTTAGGTGTCTGGGGTAGTGTAAGTAGTGTGGATGTTAGTCCAGCTATTAAGAAGAGTTTTGCAGTAGAGTTTGATACAAGACATAATGATGATTGGGGTTCAGCACCGACAGGTATTTTGGGTACGAGTAAACCACTAGTTAGAAATCATATCGCATGGAATTATCTGGCTTTAACCAGTAGTTATAAAGATTTCGGGATAATAGGTTCTAAAATTCATTTGATTCATAATGATGTTAAGGAATTTCCTGGATCAGATGGTAAATGGCATGAGTTTAATGTCAAGTGGAGTTATGCCAATCATACTTTGACCTATAAATTTGATGGTCAAGACCCCGTTAAGGTACCAATTATTGTCAATAATATTTTTGGAACAACGCAAGTTTACTGGGGTTTCACGGGTAAAACTGGTAAGAGTAACGAATTGAACCAAGTGGCTTTTAAAAAAAATATCGAATATTCCGATTACGTCACAAAATTACAAAGTGTACCATAAAAATGGGAATGCCCTTGGTGCTGAAGTAACGAAGGACAATCCGGCGAAACCGCTAGAAGAGTTAAAAGGGGTTCTAACAATTAATAACGACCCCACTAGTGGTTCTGATTGGAAACAAGTGGGTGTACGCTATAAGACTGATGGAACGGATACTTCTCAGGGGGTCTCCTATGTTGCCGATGATTTGATGATCAATAATAAATTAGTATCGAAGAATAAGGTGTCGACGGGTCTTTTCAAAACACCTTCTATTGATTTGAACGGTAATACACTGACACCGCACGATGCGACAGAAAATGACTTCTTTGGTACGATAGGGAAAAATACCTTTAGTACTGGGGTTAATATGGGTGACGTTACCAAAAATAGCACGTCTAAGATTCAGTTTACGCTAACCGCTTTTGACCCAACCCCAACTGATGGGACGACCAATTTAGGTCGGAACTATGAAATCAGTTTAGATGGTAAGATGGCCCGTGAATCGACAGAAAAGGCCGTTTACGTCACAAGTCTCCCTAAGCTTGTCTTAGATAAAAAGTGGACTGACCCAACAAAGGAAAAACCAATTGCGCTTGATAAGAATCAACCAATTGCTTTAACAGGCTCTTGGTCACAATCATCAGCGACTGGTAAGATTGATAGTCACGCGCTTGGGACATTACATTATGCAATTGACGATGGTGCAGAAAAGACCATCGCGCAAAATAATGTCGGTCCTAAGTTAGTCAGTGGGATTCCGACGGTTGGTTTATCGTTGAACGACACCCATAAATTAACGCTTTATATGACCAACGCTGGGTACAACGAAAAATCGACAGTAATGACAATCTACTTTAAACTAAAAGGTGGTACCCTTCTATTAGATAAGGTTAAAAATGAAATTGGATTTGCGCCAGTAACGGTTGGCAAAAATACGATTAATAAACGTGATAATACTGATTGGGCACCAACCGTGGCTGATACACGTGGTACCGGTTCGCGGTGGGATTTATATGCCAGCTCAACAGGCTTGACACGGACGACAGATCACAAACAGTTAGATGGTGGTCTAGTTTATGTTGATGGTCAAAAATCAACAGACGTCACCGAAATCCCTCAAAGAATTGCTTCTAAAACAACAACATCAGATGATGACATTACGCCGATTAAGTGGGATGATAATCAAGGGATATTGTTAAAAGTGAATGCTGGGGCCTATGCGGGTGATTACACAGGGACCATTGATTGGACATTAGGTAATACACCGGCCCCTTAAGATAGAGGAGATTAGAAAATGACACACTTTAAAAAATGGCTTGGATTAGTGATGGGCGTGCTGGCAACGTTGTTTGTGGCATTTACTGTCAATCAACAGGTTGTTCATGCCGAAAAGGTAACTTACTCAGTTGCACCGATTTATCCGGAAAATCAAACGGATAAGAATTTAGGCTATTACGATTTGGGCGTGAAACCTGGTCAAAAAGAGGAAGTATCGGTCGTCGTCCAAAATACTGGGAAAAAAGACCTTGAAGTAGATGTCGCACCAAATACGGCAATTACCAATCAAAATGGGGTGATTGATTACAGTCAATCCGATCCTAAGTACGATAAAACGTTAAAATACCCATTTACTAAATTGATGTCGCCAGCGCAACGCTTGAAGGTGCCTGCTGAAAGTAGTCGGACAGCAACTTTTACCTTGAATGCACCTAAAGCGACTTTTGAAGGTACCATTTTAGGCGGGTTTTATGTCTCACAAGTTAAGCAAGATCAAGTTGAACAAGCTTTAGATCATAAGAAGGGCACGTCTTTGACGAACCGCTATTCTTATATCTTAGGCGTTAAGTTAACGCAATCCGATCAAACTGTGAAACCACATTTGCGGTTAAATCGGATTAAACCTGGCTTGTTGAACGGGCACACTGCGATTTTATCAAATATTCAAAATACAAAAGCAAACTCAATTGGTGAGATGCAAGTCGACGCTAAGATTCGCCGTGCTGGACAAAGTAAGGTGCTTTATCACAGCAAGCAAACTGATTTACAGATGGCACCCAACTCGAATTTTGATTACGGGATTGATTTAAAAAAACAACCACTGAAGGCTGGTCGTTATAATATTAAGATTAAAGTCAACTCGAACAAGGGTCAGTGGCTATTGTCGAAGGATTTTTGAAATCACACAAAAAGAAGCCAGAAAATACAACGGTAAAGCTGTTGAATTACCACAAAGTAACTGGTGGTTATACGTGATTATCGGTGTCATGGTACTCTTAATCTTGTTCTTACTCTTCCTATTATGGCGGAAAAATAAGCAAGACAAGACTGAAGAATAATAATTAAAATGGAAAGATTGCCAGTAGGCGATCTTCTTTTTTTAGCTGAAATTTGCATTGCGCCCAATGTTGACGGATGCGCTTTAATTCGATATACTACCTTTAACAAGATAAGAGGTCGCAAAAACCATCAGTCGTTATTCTGAACTGACTAAGCAGTGATGAGGAATAATTAAAGGGGAATTTGCCGAAATGTCAATTTGCTTATTCAAATTGATGTTGGGACTTGATTGAATAAATCAAGGACTGTCGTAACGAAACGTTACGGGGCGCTATCAACGGTTAATATAAGGCTTATAGTCTTTTTGTCGTTTTTAGCAGACAAGAAGGCTTTTTTGTTTGCTAAATTCGCGGGTTGGTGCGATTTTCTTGAAATAATGGAGAAAAGAGCGGAAGTAGTATGGCAGAAAATGAAATGAAGCGGGAGTTAAAGACGCGGCATCTATCGATGATTGCGTTGGGTGGTAGTATCGGTACAGGTTTATTCGTCACAAGTGGGTCGGCAATTGCCAAGGCGGGTCCAGGTGGCGCGTTACTTGCTTATTGTGGCATTGGGATTATGGTTTTCTTCTTGATGACCAGTTTGGGTGAAATGGCAACTTACTTGCCAGTTTCAGGGTCGTTTTCAACGTATGCAACGCGGTTTGTTGATCCAGCATTAGGGTTTGCGCTTGGTTGGAATTACTGGTTTAATTGGGCGATTACGTTAGCCGTAGACGTCAGTACCGCAGCCTTAGTCATGCAGTTTTGGTTACCGGATATGCCGGGCTGGATTTTTAGTTTAGTCGCGCTATTATTGATTTTCTTGATTAATATCACGAGTGTGAAATCTTTTGGTGAAACTGAATATTGGTTTGCATTAATCAAAGTTATTACAGTTATTATTTTCTTAGGTGTTGGTGTCTTAACGATTTTTGGTATTATGGGTGGTCATCGGACCGGCCTTAGCAACTTTACTATCAAGAAAGCGCCATTTGTTGGTGGCTTACCAATGATGTTGAGTGTGTTCGTTGTTGCTGGTTTCTCATTCCAAGGGACAGAATTAATTGGGATCACCGCTGGGGAATCGAAGACGCCTGAAAAGAGTATCCCAAAGGCAATCAAACAAGTTTTCTGGCGAATTTTATTATTCTACATCTTATCAATCTTCGTTATCGCTTGTTTAATTCCTTATACAAGCCCCTCATTATTAGGTGCTAGTGAAACCAACATTGCGGTTAGTCCCTTTACCTTGGTCTTCAAACGTGCTGGTTTAGCATCAGCTGCCAGCATTATGAACGCAGTTATTTTAACGTCAGTGTTATCGGCTGCTAATTCAGGGATGTATGCTTCTTCAAGAATGTTGTGGTCAATGGCCGAAGACGGCTATGCCGCTAAGATTTTTGCCAAGACAAACAAACGCGGTATTCCAGTCATGGCTTTGATCGGGACAACGATTATTGGGGCTTTGACCTTTATGACCAGTGTCTTTGGCACTCGCATTTATCTTTTCCTTGTGGCTGCTAGTGGTTTGACTGGTTTCATCGCTTGGTTAGGGATCGCGATTTCGCATTATCGTTTCCGACGCGCTTTTAAAGTGCAAGGTCATCAATTGTCAGAATTGAAATACCACGCACGGTGGTTCCCATTTGGGCCAATTTTTGCTTTCTTACTCTGTGTGATTGTCATTATTGGCCAGGATATTCAAGCGTTTGCCCACTTTGATTGGACAGCGATCGGGATTAGTTACATGAGTATTCCGTTGTTCATCATTTTGTACAGTTATTACAAGATTCGCTATAAAACAAAGGTTATTCCATTAGAAAAAGTAGACCTTAGTAAACATCGTTAGATAATAAAAAAGGCGCCGAGACAACTGTCTCGGCGCCTTTTCATTATTATTGTTCTTTTGTTTTTTGACGTAGTTTGTAGAGCAAGTAAAGAATAATCAGGATGAGTAATAAGATACTGAAGCCAACAATCAGCCAGATGATGTTAATACTTTTCTTCTTTTCTGGTGATTTCAATTCATTTTTGGCGTTTTCTTTGAGTGTTGCTCGTTTGATTGTAAACTCGCTGCTAAAATGCCAAGTTTTCTTATCTGATTTAGCCGTCATGTCTAGTGTGTAAGTACCTGCTTTAAGCGGTTCATCGCCAGGTTCGATGACATAGTTGAAACTTGAGTTAGGTGCCATCTCGAGGCCTTTTTTATGGCTGCTGTAGAGTAGTTTGTGGTTTGACTTGCGATAAACCTTAGCGTCTACTTTAAGCGGCGTTAGGACCCAATTGCTTTCGTTATAAAGGGTTGCCAGTACGGCAGAATGTTTATTCGTGTCCAAACCAGCGGTCACCTTTTTTAGTTGCAGTTTGGTGTCTGGTGTTGAAGAAGGTGTGGTACGAACGACGACCGGAATTTCAATCCCGTAATGATTGATGATTTGGGCTTTCTTGGTTGTTTGTTTTTGTTGTGCCGTCTCTTTTTCAACGTGCATGGCGCCTAGAATAATCCCAGAATACGTTGTTGCAGGCATCTTGATGGGGATTGTCACGTCTTTTTTACTATTAGCGGGAACCGTTACTTTAACGGCAGTTGGACTCAATTGGTTGAGTGTTTGGCCGCTTGCTTTTTTGTATTTGGGACATAGGCGATTTGGCCGCTATCGTTAGTCACGCCGTTACGGAGTGTAACGGTGTATGTTGATTGTTGATCGCTGGCGTTTGTGATATTAGCGATGAGGTGCGTATTTTGATTAGGTTTGGCTAAAATGTCATAGAAATCAGCTGCTTTAGTTTGTTCGGGGGTGTCGACCTTTTTAATTGAAAAATTAGCCGTGTCCGCCCAAGCTTTCGTGGGGGTTAGGAAGAAGAGGGCTAACAGTAATGGGAGGAAAACGCGGAGCGATTTTTTCATAGAACCTTCCTTTCAGTGGGGGGTATTAAAAAAGGCGTGACAAAAAATTGTCCCGACCTTTCATGAATTATCTGTGATTAGTTGAATTTAGCACTTGGAGTTGTAGGTGCAAGTGTCCAATTGACATCCATGCTGATTGCATTTGTACCGTTGTCAAATGCTTGACTAGCAGTTAATGACATGTTTGCATCTTTGACTGCTGCAGTTTGTTCGCCGAATTTTGCATCAGCAGTTTTAGTGAAGACGGCTTTAGGTGTTGCTGACAATAATTGACCATTAATTGTTAATTCAGCAACATCCGAATCAGTTTGACCAGAAATTGTCCAAGCTGTTTGTGAAAATGTTGTATCTTCCACAGTAGCCTTTTCAGTAGTACCTTTCAAGTCCTTTGTCATGCCATTTGCATTATATGCAACGTCGCCGAAATTAAGGCTATCGACACTTGTCAAAGTTTGTGTCCCGTCTTTAATTTCAAGGGTTCCCACTGATTTAGCCGTTGTATCTGCGGCGTAAACAGGTGTTAGTTGGCTTAGCCCGACAACCCCCATAAGTGTTGCTGATGATACTGTTAACATTTTTACCAATTTATTCAAATTTAGTGCCAGCTCAACGTATAGTATGCGGGCGTACACACCGGCACAGGTTAAGGCCAATGCGCCGGTGGATAATAAATATTATCCACAAACAACAGCACAGTATAATGCTCGATTGGATTTAACGCCGGCCGATAATACCAAGGTCCGTTATAATTCAGCGGCGCATGTGATGAACAACTTTAATACGATTAATGGTGGTGACGACGCTGCGATTACGTTGAATTCTAATCGTGGTTCGGAAGAAAATTATTCATTTATTGGGACGATTTTAGCCCCCCATACCAACATCATTATTCAAGGGGGTTCTCAGTATAGTTTTGCTGGGAATGTTATTACGAATCGGAGTATTTATCTGGACGGGAACGTGGCAGTTGATAAGGCGTTTGGGGCGAACTTTAATGCCGATGGTAAATTCCCAGGGACTTCTGATTTGGAATCAACGACCAAAGTGCCGCGGATTTTGTCCGTGACCCTGCCCAACGGCGTTAACTTTAGTCCTGAAAATGTCACGACGAATTATGTTTTCCAATTTTCACTAAATAATAACGTTGAAATCGATCCGGAATCAGAAACGATGCATCGTTTGGATGGGCGTGCTTTTAAAAACACCTTTTTAATCGATCAACCAGCTGGGACCAGCAATGTGTTATGGTCGCGGATGAATGATGGTAAGTGGAAAAAGTATGAGCCGGACGGTAAAAATCCGTTGCAACCCAATAAGACGAGTGAAGCTCAGACAGTCGAATTATCGATTGCCGACGTCACGGAAGATTTAAAGACGAAGGATAATGTTGATAATTACGATGATCAAACCATTTATAATGCCGGCAAGATTGATGGTAATTATGTGGTTAATGGCGTCGAAAAGGCCTTTATCGGTTGGCATTTACTGCATAAGAATAAATTTTCGTTTATTGTGGCTAGTGAAATTAAGGCAAAGTATGATAATACAATTACTAATTACACCTTGAATGTTCATGGTGATTTGTTGGTTAACTATCCAAAGGTATTTGATTTTGGGACCTATACACTAGGCACCTCTGAACAAGAACCGGTCAGCATTGCTAAGGGGCAAATTAACGTTGAAAATCCATTTTATATGGACTGGAAATTAGTTGTTAAGAACAGCACTTCAGGTGCGGATCTCGTCGATAATCCATTGTTGCAAGAGGATGCGACCGACTTTAACGTCCAATTGTACTCGTTGAAAACGGGGACGGATGATGATTGGGAAGCGGGCCAGATTTTAAATTTAGGTGATTTATTAAAAGGACCAGAAACCCCATTGTTAACACTGGATACACAAAAACAGTTGTCGGGAGATGAGCAGTTAGACGCCATACAACCGGCCAAGTCAATGCCGTTTTATAAGAGCGACGTTAACTTGAAATTCCATAATGGCAAGGTAGATCAATGTGCTAAACGCCCAGGCAAATATAAGTTGGAAGCAACTTGGGAATTATCAACGGCTGATAAAGTTGTCGATAATACTGATTAAAAAAAAGAACCCCGAGACAGCCGTCTCGGGGTTCTTTTTTTTAATCTTGATAAGGATCAGCGGCCTTAGCGTACTGTTGGAAAGGTGCTAGACGGTGTTCAAATAATGATGGAATTGTTACTAAGTGATAACCTTTGGCTCGCAATTGATCGATGAGAGCTGGCAAAGCTTTGATTGTTTCAGGCGCAGTTCTAAGTAGAATGACGTCACCGCCAGTTGTGCGCTCAATAACGTTTTTGGTAATATCAGTAGCTTTAATATCAGTGCGCCAATCTTCTGAGTCAACCGACCAACTAATCAACGCGCGTTGGCTGGCACTCGCAATGGCCTTATTGGTGGTATCAGGGGTTACGCGCATGAATCGTGGTAGTGCGCCAGTTGCTTTGAAAATCGCTTGATCTGTTTTGGCAAGATTTGCTGATAAGTCAGCTTCGCTCATTGTATCGATTGCATCATCGGCAGCGTAACTTTGATTACCAATTGCTTGATTAGCCGCGCTTATTTTTTTGAGTGTTTTAGGATGTTTGTGGGCTGCTTCACCGGTGGGGAAGAACGTGGCCTGTGCCGCTTTTTCATTGAGAATTTCAAGGACTTGCTTGGCACTGTCCGTATCAAGAGCCGTATTGAAAGTGAGGGCAACTGATTTGGATTTCTTCTTGGCGCTTGGCATTGTGTAGCCTTCAGCGATATAGTCGGGATTTAGATAAGGACCGATTGTCGCTAGTGGCAATGTGATCTGTTTGATTCCCAGCGTGTTTTTTGAAAAGTTTAGCGTTAACCCGTGCTGTGAAAAAGAGAACTGTTGATAATTGACGTCAGTTGGAAAATCAAGATTCTCCAAGGTTTTTAATTGGTGGGGCGTGTAGTTGTATTTTTTAAGTTGTTGATCAACAGCGAGTTGTTTAATCATTGGTAGGGTAGCGGCATCATGATATAAGTCTTTAAAGGTCACGGGGTGTGTTTGGTTAGCGAGGTTATAAACCGCTTCTTGTCCCAATTGATCGGTGAATTTACCGAATTTAGTGCTGAAATGATGTTCGACACGGCTGTAGACTGCCCCAGTCGGTGTTAAGCAGTAGGTATCATCGTGCAAGTTGTCGCCATTGTAGGTGATGTAAACAACAATATCTTTTTGTTTCTGCTTGCGTGCCTTTTGATAGAGTTGTTCGCCAATGCGCTGTTGTTGCCGCCGTAGATCAATGGCGTGGCCTTGTTGGTTTTTGGGGACAAAATAGTAGATTTTTCCTGCCGATTTTGTATCAGTGTAGATGGCGAAATTGGCATAATTATTTTCGGAATGGATTCGGTAAGCTTTGAAGATCGCTGTTTGGCTTGTTTTAATTTGAGCCTCTTTTTGTTGATGGCTAAAGTACTGGTTCTCAAAATAAATAATCGGTATTGCGATAAGTGCTAGGATAATAATGATAGTCTTTTGCCATGTTCGCATTTGAAGTACCCCCAAGAATAGCTGTTATCTACCAGTATACTGAATCAAATGTGACTTTAAAAGGAATGTTCTCACAATTGACGGGGTACAGGAGTGGTACAGTCCAATAAGTATTAAAAAAATAATGCTAGTATAATAAAAGTTTACCCAGTTGAATATCTATTCGAAAAAAAGTTAAAAAATTATTGTCAGCTAATGTTAGCAAGGTCAATGATTTGAATGGGTAATATAATAAAATAACAGTCATAATAGTGAGAAAATTTTAAGAATAGATAACATACCACGTCAATGCCTTTAGGGGGGTTGAAGAACTATTGCTTAATTTGGATTCAAAAAAATAAAATAATAATGTTGATATTAGTAGTTATGTAATTTTTGTAATAAACAAATATGTTAGTTTATCAGCAGCTATTCAATCATATTAACAGTTATAAAGTTGAATAATCGGCATTTTGAGAACCGTATGCACGCGTAATACACAATTTTGAATATAGTGAACAACGTCAAATAAAGCAGCTATTCAATATTTTTTAGCTATTAATTTGATAAGCGCTTTATAAGGTTAACAATAACTGGGAAACTTGTCTTTTCGGGATTTATGACCTAGAATGACCTTAAAGAAGTAAATAAATAACAGGGTTAATTACTATTAAATAACTAACTATTTGGGGGAAGATTACAATGAAACAAACAAAATTCGCATTATTAGCAGCAGTTACATTGGCAGGTGCAACATTGATCAACGTTGCAGGCGTACAAGCCGCAACAGTTAGCTACTAAAGCAATACCAGCAAAAGCAACAACGACTGCTGAATTTACGGTTAAGGCTGGCCAATTGACATTGGATGCTGCACCTGATTTCCATTTTGGTGATGTTGATACAACTATCAATAACTTAAAGAATGATGACCTCCTACAAACAAGTAACGCTGTTGATAGTACTCATCATAATGATGGCCATACACAAACTGCTACACCAGCAGACGGTACGCAAGGTAATATTGATAAGGATGTTAATACGTTACAAGTGAGTGATTATCGTGGTGCTGGTAGTGAATGGACATTATTCGCACAACTTGGTGAATTTAAGAATATCGATACAAAGAGCAAAGGGACTGCAACCGGTGTTATCACAATTGGTAAAGGTGTTGATAATCTAACGACTAAAACCATTGGTAAAGATGCACAAGTCATCATGAATACCGCCAATACCCTTAAAACTACACCAGAAAAATTAGGTGCTCAAACAACGACTACTGATTTTAGTGCTACTGGTGATAAGGTATCTTCACTTAAATTGAGCGAATTAAAAAACATTGTGGCAGGAACTTATCAAGCACCTATCACATGGACTTTAATGGATGGTGCTCAAACAACTTTACCAACAGCTTAATTATCAAATTTTAAAGATTAGATCAGAAAAAAGTTGGGGAAACCCAACTTTTTTTCGTGACCCAAATTGCAAGAACAAATTAGCCACACGATAAATCCTATTAAATCAGTATTTTCATTAATATTCATATTTTATGGACTTAACTTAACCGGCGGAAG
>NZ_JAMQEX010000011.1:0-73966 GCF_033176295.1 Latilactobacillus sp. | reverse complement strand
GTAATCACTCCCTATATTGGTTGGAATTAGCTACTACCATTGTAAGTGATTGCTTTGGGCTTTTTAATTTCTGTTCGGATTAATTATAGAATTTGCCAATAATATAAGCAAATAAATTGACAATTTAGTTGATTGATTCGCCACCGGTCACCCCGTATATCTGTCCGGTAATGTAGCTAGCAGCATTGCTAGCTAAAAATACATAGACTGGAGCGACTTCAACTGGCTGGCCTGCTCTTTTTAAAAGTGTATTCTGTCCAAATTTTGGTAATGCGCCCTCTAACTGGCCTTGCGCTAATTGAAGTGGCGTCCAGATTGGGCCCGGCGCGACACCATTAACGCGAATCCCTTTATCTGCTAATTGTTGGGCGAGATTAATCGTAAAATTCCTAATAGCGGCTTTAGTTGCGGCATAGTCTAAGAGTTGTGAACTTGGATTGAATCCTTGGATCGAGGTGGTTGTCAGAATACTACCACCAGCTGGGATATGGGCAATCGCCGCTTTAGCAATGCCATACATTGCCACCACGTTAATTTCAAAACTATCCCGTACTTGTTGGATGGGTAAGTCTTCAAGCGTTGGATGGGCAATCTGTTGGGCGGCATTCAACACAACTGTATCTAAACCACCTAATTGTGCCACTGCTTGTGCTACCACTTGTTGCGGTGCTTCTTGCATTTTAAAATCAGCCGGGATTAAAACTGCCTTACGACCAGCTGATTCAATTAACCCCGCGACTTCATTAGCATCACTTTCTTCACCAGGTAAATACTGTAAAGCAATATCCGCACCTTCACGTGAAAATGCAATTGCTACTGCGCGGCCAATTCCTGAATCGCCACCTGTAATCAGGACTTTGCGATTCATCAATTGCTCACGCCCTTGATAATCTGCCTCACCGCAATCGGGTTTCGGCCGCATTTTGCCTTGTAGTGCCGGAGCTGGTTGTTCTTGCTCCTCAAATCCGGATACTTTATATAACTCACGTGGGTCTTTCAAATCTGCTTTGACCATTAATATCACCTTTCCTGACTTAATTTAGATAGGTTGCTCTTAACTGATTAATATCACTTTTACTTAATTTTAAAGCGGTCTGTAAATAATTCTGCGTAGAACCCCAATTTTGCTTAATCGTAGTTGTTGCGGTGTCTAAATAAGCGGATTGCACACTCATTAAAGCGTGCGTACTTTTTATAAAGCCACTGGATGCGTGCTTAGCCGCTAATCGTGACATGCGTTGGGCAATATGTTGTTGCGAGGCAGTATTTGTCAGTAAATAGTCTTGGCGAATAACAGGTTCAGGAACGTTTAGCGCATTCAAAAGATAATATGCAGCCATCCCCGTTCGATCTTTACCACCCGTACAATGAAACAGCGTTGCCTGATTATCCGCAGACTGTTGAAGTAATATTTCAAAAAATTGACGATACATCTTAATCGAGTGTTCATCTTGAACTAATTCTTGATAGACCTTTTGCATTTGCATTTGGCCACCAAGTGGATTGTTTGTATAGCGCTGATAGAGTTCCGCCTCAGTTGTTGTACTTTCGGTTTGGTCTTCTTTGAAAATAGGAACAGATTTATATTTAGCACTAACTGGTACTTTATCCGGTGCTTGTTGTCGCTCATCTTTGGAGCGTAAATCAATATCCACTGAGACGTTATAACTGTTTAAAAGCGCTAGATCCTTGGGACTAAGATCAGCTAAATTTGCTGTTCGAAGTAGGCGTTTTGTTTTTAGCGTTTTGCCGTCTAATGTTTGGTAACCCCCCAATTCTCTGAAGTTATGCCCGTTTTCAATCGGTAAAATTCTCGAAACCATCTACTCGTCCTCTCTGAATAATCGCTATTACTATCAACTTTATGACGCTTCGTTACTGCTGTATATAGGGTTTAATCGTTTGGTTTTTAATAACATTGCCAACTCGATCGACTGCCAAAGGCCCCCATTTTCCTTCTAGAAGTGCTTCGCCATTATTCGCTTTTAAGATGGCCAATTCTAAATCAGTAACACCCTCTAGAAAACAATTCAATTTTGATTCTTGTTTTTCAATCATCAAACTCAAATCCGGCGTCTTAACTGTACTTCTACCTAATCTCACTTTATTAATTGGCACTTCTTTCAACATAGCAAACGTCCTTCCATAATTTTTTTAGTAGCGCTACAGTTTAACTATAAAATATTGACTTGATTTTTCTCAACTATTCTGATTGAGTTATATTTAGCATAATCATTTACCTTTACAAAACAATTTCAAGTTGTTTAAATTAACTTGTATCACTATTCTAAAAGGGGTTGATGATTATCAAGACGATCAATGTTATGTTCGCAGCAGATAATAATTATGCCGACCAGCTTTTAATCGCGATTAAGTCGATATTGGCGCATATTCCTGCTGAGACAACTGTCCATTTTCTTATTCTCGATAATGAACTCACACCACAAACCAAGTGTTTGGTGCGACAAATTACCAAGCAATCACATCAGGTCGATTTTATTAAAATAAATCAACAACTTTTAAAAAATTGTCCTGAAAGTAACCATATTAATAAAATGGCCTACTACCGCATTCTTGCGCCCCAAATACTATTACGCAAAGGGATTAGCCGCGTTTTATACTTAGACGTCGATATTCTTGTCCAAACCGACATTACGCCACTTTATGAAAGCCATTTAGGGACTAATATTGTTGGCGCAATTATTGATCCTGGGCAAGCTCTAGCACTACCACGACTAGGTGTTTCCCCTGAAAAATCAGGTAACATTTATTTTAATTCCGGCGTGATGTTAATTGACACCTTCCGTTGGGAAGAAAATCAAATTAGTGAATTAACGCTACGTTTTATCAATCAGCATCCTGAGAGAATTATTTTCCACGATCAAGACGCTTTGAATGCCATTTTAGCCGGTAAGGTTCAATTATTGCATCCCGCTTGGAATGTACAAAATTCACTCATCTTCCGCAAACATCAGCCAATTAATGCCACTTATAAAAAACTTTTTGACGAAGCTATTGCGCAACCTAAAATCGTTCATTTTACAACGCACAATAAACCTTGGAATACGTTGAAAGAACATCCATTTTTAGCGCAATACCAAGCGTATAGTCAACAATTAGGCGCATTAAAAAAAGACAGTATTAACATTGTCTCAGCTGTTAATGCTGCCTTTATTGAACCCTTGGCGATTTTATATGCTTCGATTTTGAATCACAATGACACACAACGCCGCTATTCTTTCTATGTGTTAGAAGACCACTTAACTGAAGCAGACAAAATACCATTAAAACAGGTGGTTGCCGCTTTTAATGCCGATTTAACTTTTCTCAAAGTTGATGAGGCTCTCTTGGCCAATATCGTAGAAAGTGATCGGATTTTAAAATCAGCTTATTATCGGATTTTAATCCCGCAAGTGCTAAACGGCATTGATCGCGCGCTTTATTTAGACTGTGATGCTCTATGTAACGTTAACCTTGAACGCCTTTGGAATATTGATTTAGGCGAGTTCCCGCTAGCTGCGGTTGAAGACGCCGGGTTCCATCAGCGCCTCGAAAAAATGGCCATTAAGTGTCACAGTACGCGCTATTTCAACTCCGGCATGATGTTAATGGATCTTAAGAAATGGCGTCAACAAGCCATCACTGAGAAAACTTTAGACTTCATTAACCATCATCCAGAGAAGTTACGCTTTCATGATCAAGATGCACTGAATGCTGTTTTACATGATCAATGGCTGCATCTCCATCCTAAATGGAATGCCCAAACCAACATCATCATGGATAAGACCACACCCCCACAACATTTACAACAACAATTTATTGAAGCCAAAAAGGCCCCAGCAATCGTCCACTTCTGTGGTCACGAGAAGCCTTGGCATGCAGTATCTACCCACCCATTCACCCCACAATATCGTTACTATCGCCACCGCTTCCTCAAACCAAAACGCCAAGCGTCTATCATCCCTTTTTCAAAAAACACACAAATTAGCTTAGAGAATTAATGCTATAAAAACCCCTGCTAGGTCCAACCTAGTGGGGGTTTTGTGTGAATTGCGCATCATGATCCTCTAACGTTGACAAAGTATCGCCTTAATGGTTTAATAATTTAAACTAACGAACGATTGGAGATTTTCAAATGCCAAATTACAAAGCATTACAACAAGACTTAACCGATGTTAGTCAATTTTTAATTGCCTTAGGTGACCCAAAGCGCCAAGCCATTATCATCCGCTTATTAGAGGAAAGTGATTGTGACGGGCTACAAGTCAGCGAACTCACTGAAGCAACCGGCTTATCGCGACCCGCGGTTTCACACCATCTCAAAGTCCTCAAGGATGCCAAACTAATCGACTATCGCGCAGAAGGCACGAAGAATTTTTATTACCTCAATCACGACACAACCGAAATTGTAAAACTCAAGCAATTTCTCGATAAAGTCACCCAAATTATGACCACCCACACCAAATAAGGAGCGTTAATTATGCAAACAATTTTAGGCAGTAGCGGTCAAATCGGCCAAGAACTCGCAAAAGAACTCTACAAAAACTATACTCACGACATCCGACTTGTGAGCCGTAACCCGCGGAAGGTTAATCCTGAAGATCAACTCTCCCCCGCTAATCTGCTCAATTTTGAAGAAACCAATCAGGCCGTCGCAGGGAGCGAAATTGTCTATTTCACAGCCGGTTTACCTATGAATTCTGATATGTGGACCGTTCAATTTCCGATTATGATTGATAATGTGATTCGCGCCTGTCAAATCAACCACAGTAAATTAGTTTTCTTCGATAACACTTATATGTACGCTAAAAATGCGACACCGCAAACCGAAAACAGTCCCTTCCAACCAGACGGTCAAAAGGCAACTGCTCGGGCAAAAATGGCGCAAACCGTTATTGATGCTATGCAAGCAGGTCAAATAGAGACTGTTATTTGCCGCGCCCCTGAATTTTACGGTCCCGCCAAAACCAATAGTATTACCAATACACTTCTTTTCAACAAAATCAAAGTCGGGCAAAAAGCACGTATTCCCGTTAGCGATCAATTCTTGCGCACATTAATTTGGACACCAGATGCTAGCCGCGCCATGGCTTTAATTGGCAACACCCCTGATGCTTACGGTCAAACATGGCACCTTCCTTGTGCCGATAGCATTACTTACAAGGGTTTAGTTGAACTGATTCAAGAAATCACGTACCAACCTATATCCTATTCGATTATTAAAATGTGGCAATTCAAATTAGCAAGTTTCTTCAATCAAAATAGTCGCGAACTACAAGAGCTGCTCCCCCGTTATCAAGCCGACAACATCTTCGTTTCGGATAAATTCAAAACTCGCTTCCCTGAATTTAAAATTACATCGTTTGAAGAAGGCATTCGAGAGATATTGACGGTTTAAAAAGTATAATGTTAAAAATAGCGTCACCGAAAATATCGGTGGCGCTATTTTGTATTTATGACTGATTAATTAATTTTAAATATCGATAGATACTTGGTTCCGAGGTGCCTAATATCTCAGCAACTTTTGATAAAGCACCTTTAATTTTAAAAATACCTTTTTCATTTAATTTTCGACAAATTTCAATTTTCTTATCCTGCGTTAACTTAATACCTGGCTGCAGTGTATTGGGTGCTACTACCGCATAAATGATTTCTTCAACACTCGAATGGAGCACTTCTTCATTTGTAACGACTTGGCGTTGCTGTTGATGTTCGCTAGCCACTGTAGGTACTGATGCCATTAACGAATCCAGATTAGCAAGATTAATAAGATTATCAACCGCCGCTAAATATGGTTGCGCATTAAAATTAATACATAACAATCCCAACAAAACACCCTGATCATCCTTAATGAAGTAAGTAGACCCTTGAATTTGCTGGTTTTTATCACTACTAGCCTTGTAATTAACCACAGCATCTTGTTTTTGATATATTTTATTCCTAATAAGATCTAACGCGAAACCAGTGATTGGAGAATTTAAATTACGTCCGCTAATTTCAGCATTCTCAATCGCTGCAATATAGTACGAATCATCTTGATTAATCCAGTGTAAAACAACTTCATAATTACTACCTAAAACTTGACCTAAAAAATGAACTAATCCTTGATATCTCTCTAATTCGCTAACCATCAGAACCATCCTCCATTCACAATAGCGTTGTTCTTAGTATCCTTTATAATACTTAATTTCTTGATAGATTACAAACATTTATTATAATAATAAATTATTATTGT
The DNA here is from genome assembly GCF_033176295.1 of Latilactobacillus sp. Lineage (NCBI taxonomy): Bacteria > Bacillati > Bacillota > Bacilli > Lactobacillales > Lactobacillaceae > Latilactobacillus > Latilactobacillus sp. Next base: position 67,731 of record NZ_JAMQEX010000011.1, on the reverse strand, counting down.
AAAACGTATTGCTCAGTTGTATACTTTGTTTATAATACTTGAGAGGATGATTATACATGATTAAAAATCGGTTATTAATTCTTGATAAGCTTAATATCAGTGTTGTTTCTGTTACCTTCAAGAAGTGGCGACACTATTCTAAATAATCACTAACTATTTATTAAATTCAAAATTAATGAAGGAGTGAGCAATTTGGAAACAACTACACAATCAACACCACATCTTTCGAGATCTCAAAAACATGCTGATAAGGCAGGCATGTCTTTAACGGAATGGCAGGCGGCCACTAAGTTTGACGGCACAGACTGGGGCTGGGTTTTTATGAGTATTGGTATGGCAATCGGTGCCGGCATTGTTTTTTTACCTGTTAAAGTCGGTTTAGTTGGCCTCTGGGTCTTCCTGGTTTCAGCTGTGATTGCTTATCCTGCTATGTATTTATTCCAAAAATTATTCATCAATACCTTAGCCGAATCTGAAAAATGCGAAGACTATCCTAGTGTTATCAGTGGTTATTTGGGTAAAAATTGGGGCTTCCTACTAGGTGTTCTCTACTTTTTAATGCTACTAATCTGGGTATTTGTTTATTCCACTGCGATTACAAATGATAGCGCTTCATTTTTACATTCCTTCCATGTTACTAAAACAGTCTGGTCAAATAATCCATTTTATGGGTTGATTGTTATTTGTTTGCTCGTCGCAATTGCTTCTCGTGCCGAAAAATTACTTTTCAAAATTTCATCCTTTATGGTTTGTACGAAACTAATCATTGTCTTTGTCCTCGGCGTTGTGATGATCCAACATTGGGATCTTAGAAATGTTGCAGCATTTCCCGATTTAGGTTACTTAATTAAACAAACAATCATCTTGCTTCCTTTCACACTCACTTCTATTTTATTCCTCCAATCCTTATCACCAATGGTTATTTCGTTTAGATCCCACAATAAAAATATTGAAGTAGCACGCTATAAATCAATTCGTGCCATGAATATTGCCTTTTTCACACTATTTTTCGTTGTCTTCTTCTATGCCATTTCATTCAATCTTGCTTTAGGTCATGACCAAGCAGTTGAAGCTTACGAGAAGAACATCTCGACACTCGCCATTGCTGCTCAGAATATGAACGGTAATTCAATTAAAATTCTCAGTTTCATTTTAAATATTTTCGCTGTTATGACGGCCTTCTTTGGTGTCTTTCTTGGATTCCATGAAGCCTGTCAGGGAATTGCCGTTAATATTTTACATCGGATTATGCCAAAGCATAAGATTAACAAAAAGAACCTTAGCTTCGGTATTTTAATCTTCGCTATCCTAGTTTCTTGGAGCGCAATCTTACTAAATGCTCCCGTTTTAAGTTTTACATCATTATGTTCACCAATTTTCGGAATGATTGGTTGTTTAATCCCCGTCTATCTTGTCTATCGTGTTCCCGCTCTCAATAAGCTCAAGGGTCCTAGCCTATATCTCATCGTTTTTACCGGTATTCTACTGATGATTTCACCGTTCTTAGCATTCATTTAAAAAATAAATAAGGAGTGATTATTATGTCTTTACAATCAAAACATTTCATTCAAGCCCTCAAAAATGGTGTCGTGCCCGCTACCGGTTGTACTGAACCAATTGCCGTTGCCTTTGGGGCCGCAACTTGTATGGCCCAACTGACTAATCGCGAGATTCAAGCCATTGAGGTGCACGTTTCACCAAACGTGATGAAAAATGCCCTAGCGGTTATGGTCCCTGGTACTGGCGAACCTGGTTTATTAGTTGCTGCGGCCGCGGGGGCAATTGCTGGTGACGCGACGGTTGGCCTCAGCGTTATTGAAGGCCTTCGCGCTACAGACTTACCAACCATTCTAGACCTCGCTCATTCTGGTAAAGTGACTGCTAAAACAGCACTTGTCCCTGACGATTTATATGTTGAAGTGACCATTAAAGATCTTGAAAATACGGTCACCGTTGCGATTGCTGGCAGCCATACCAATATCTTTTCTTTAAAAAAAGATAACCAAATTTTAATTGACCACCCCCGTCCCGCGGCGCACGCGAGCTCTGAATCAAAACAATTTTTACAAACTATGAACTTTAAGGCTGTTTGGGATTTTGCCATGAACGAACCATTGGAACACCTTCGTTTCATGAAAGAGGCACACACCCTTAATCTAGCGCTTGCCCAAGATGGCTTTACGCACGACTATGGTCTTCAACTCGGCCAATCAATTAATGGTGCCAAACGTAATCACTTTGGTTCTGGCACTGAAAACGATCTTGGTAATCGGATGATTGCTTACGCGGCAGCGGCTTCCGATGCGCGCATGGGTGGTGCGCAATTACCTGCGATGTCCAACTCTGGTTCCGGTAATCAAGGCATCACAGCTACCATTCCGGTCAGCGTAGCGGCAGATGCCGTTCAGGCGACTGAGGAACAGCTGATTCGGGCACAAACATTATCCCATCTCACCGCCCTATACATTCACTCATTTTTGCCCGTCTTATCCGCCTTTTGCGCGACTGATTCGGCCGCAATGGGGGCCGCGGCTGGTGTGGTTTATCTCTATGACGGAACTTACGAAGATGCTTGTCATGCGATTCAAAACATGGCTGGCGACGCGGCCGGGATGATCTGCGACGGGGCCGGCTGTGCTTGTGCCATGAAAGTCGCCACCGCCGTTTCCTCAATGTACCGCGGCGTTAACCTCGCCTTGCAAGGAATTGTTATTCCAAATAGTAACGGCATTGTCTGCCCAACAATCGATGAGACAATTCACGGCATCGGACGTTTAGGCACAGAAGGCCTTCGGGAAACAGACCCTGTGATTTTAGATATTATGTTAAATAAATAAAAGAACCGTCTTGCGTGCCTAATATTGGCATTCAAGACGGTTCTTTTATTGTTTAAATTAAATCAATTGCAGCTGTTAAATCTGCCACTTCATGTTGCATTACGGTTGTTGGTAAAGCCTGGGCTTGCTTGCGGTTAACCCAAATCCGTTGCCAATTCAGGCGCTGACAAGGAATGATATCCCACCAATAACCGGCAGCAATATGCAAATGCTCCTCGTTAGTCACCATTAATTGATCAGCAACTTGGCCAAAGAAATTAAGCGTTGGTTTATAACAGTTTAATTGATCAGAGGTGTATAAATAATCAAATTCAACTGGGATTTGCGCCAAATTCTGCTTGAGAATTGGTAACGAAGCATCCGTCATAATTCCTAATTGAATCCCCTTAGCCTTCATTGTTTTCAAAAAATCGATGACTTCTGGGAAAACTTTTAAATTAGCCTGCACCGTTAACATTTGCGTTAAATCTGCATTCTCGTACTCATAATTGAAATCATGCGCACAATACCGCAAGGCTTGTTCGATGACCTGTTCGTAAGGCATGAAATATTCGCCATACATCATTCGATCTTCATACAGCTCAAAAGCTTTTTGAAAAAGTCCGCGATCAATCTGATGTTGCACGCCAATTTCTCCCGCAGCCTCATAAAATGGTGCCGTATCAACCAACGTCCCATAACAATCAAAAGTGATTAATTTTATCATCTGCCAACCAACCCTTCAGCCTATCATTTTCTAACTACCCCCTATTTTAAACCACTAATCCTCCAACCACAATCGCGTTAACTTTCAAAATAAAATTGACAAAATGTCATCAACTCATTACAATTTGAAAGTAACTAGTTCATTACATTATGGAAGGAGTTCGTTACGTGATTCAAAATCGCATTAAAGTCTTACGCGCTGAGCGCAACTGGACCCAGGCTGACCTCGCCGAACGAACCGGCATTTCCAGGCAAGCCGTGATTTCAATCGAAAAGTATAAATATACACCCTCATTAGAACTCGCTTTTAAGATTGCGCAGGTCTTTGGGGTCGAAATAACAACTGTCTTTTCACCAGAGGAGGATTCAAAATGAAGCAACTCATCATGTTAATTCTGATTGTTCTGTTAGCAGTTTTCATCTTTTTAGATTTTCGCTTCAAACACAATAAGTCGCGGGCCTACCAGAACGATGAACGCTGGCAATTAATCACCATCAAAGCCGCTAAGGTGATGGCTATTTTTCTTGATTCAATCGTTATTTTACTGGCACTGGCCATGACTTATTTCTTACTAACTGATGGTGGTAGTGAAATAATGACCATCAGTGACGCTGTCAGCGATGCTTTTTACATCTACGCACTCAAGTATCCCGTTGAATATTGCGCCTACCGTTACTACGATCAAGTCCTATAATATTAAAACGTTAGTTCGTTATAGAAAAGAGCGCCTTATTCATGTCATTTATCCAATTGAGCCTTACATTAATTTTGATTGGCGTGGCAGCCGGCATCGTTAGTACCGTCGGCGGTCTCGCATCACTCGTTTCATACCCAGCCTTACTTGCACTGGGATTACCACCGGTCACAGCCAATGTCACCAACACCGCAGGCTTAATCTTCACCGGCGTTGGCGCGTCACTCGCTTCACGCAAGGAATTAAAACATCAAAAACGGGAACTCATCACACTTTTACCGCTAACCTTGATTGGCTGTATTGTGGGGGCCTTATTACTCTTTAAAATTCCAGCAGAAACATTCCAAAAAATTGTGCCCTTTTTCATTTTATCTGCCGGCATTTTAATCCTCTTACCCCGCCATCTCCAAGTTGGTCAACCCGCTAAATGGCAAGTTAGTCTCGCTTGGCTCGGCGTTTTCTTAGTCGGCGTTTACAGCGGCTACTTCGGGGCTGCTTCTGGCGTCTTGATGCTATCACTGCTTTCAGTCATCAGCCAAGCGCCGTTTCAAGAATACAACGCCACCAAAAATCTGACGATGGGTCTCGCGAACTGTATCGCAACACTAGTCTACGCGCTTCAAACGACCATCAATTGGGGCCTTGTCTTGCCCCTTGGAATCGGCTTTTTGATTGGCGGCCTCATTGGCCCAATCATCGTCCGTCTACTACCAGAACGCCTAACTAAAATTGGGATTGGCATCGCCGCACTAGGACTAGCAGTTAGTTTATTTATGCAAGCCTATTAAAAAAAGTCTGTCATCATTTAGTATCCCACTAAATTTATGACAGACTTTTTTTGTTAAAAGAGATTACGACAACTTATTTTTTACGGATATAATGCTTCAAAATAATCGCAATTGCTAACACAGTTACTAGTAATAGCGTCTTTTTAAAATCCGTCACAAATCTAAAAATAAGCACGCCAAATAGTAGTAAAACTATAATGGTAATTACTAAATCAACTATTCTCTTCATTGTATTCCCTCTGCTAGTTGTTCTTGCAGCCACTCCAAATTAACTTCGTGGTGTCGTTTTGAGTTGGCCATCATTTTGATAAACATCGGTTGTAGATTGGTTGCGGTATTTAATGCCGCTTCAATCGCTTGGATTTTTTCCTTAGTTTGTGCAATTTGGCTCTGCAAGAGTTCGCGCATTTGCGTTGGTTCAACTTGATCAGTGAATAGTAGTGGTGTGTAGAATGGGAAAGTAATTGGCTTATTCTGCCCGCCATAATGGGCGAACTGTTTTTCAAAAGCCGCTTCTCCCCCCGCAGTCAGCACATAGCGATTTTTCTCGCGCTTATCACTGGCATCATCCACTATTTTTTCAATCAATTGCTTTTCCGCTAGTTGTTGTAAGTTGTAGTAAAAAGAACCCTTCGTAAAGTTCAAAAAGAATTCGAAATAATTGTTTTCCATATCAGCTAATAATTCGTAGCCATAAGCACCTGGCTTTTTCTTCAATAAACCCAAAATTAGAAACTGAATCATTTGGCAGTCCCCTCACCCGTTAACTGCGCGATGAATTCTGGATAGCTCATTTGGCCAAGTGCAAAAGCACGGCTCAAGCGATACATCTTTTCCTGCGGGGTTTCTGGTCGTTGATAAAGTGCTTCTAATTGAATAGCTTCATCTGGTAGTACTGCGAGGACATCCTCTTGGTTGGCAAAAGCAGCGTAATAACGCAGGCCAAAGCGCCGTTGTGAGGCCGCATCGATATGAATGCCATCAGGGTTGGCCGTTAATTCGGCGGCGTTGACTAAATAACTATGGGGATCTTGCGCAACCACGTTCGCCATTTCCCGATTAATGTCATTGAATTCTGTCGCACTAGCGCCGAACCCTTCTTGGCCTAAAAAATCTGGTAATTGCCCGACAATAATGGGTAAGTTTGCTTGACCCAATGCTTGGCGTAAATGACTAAAGACCGCTGTTAACTTGGCAGCATATGTTTGATAACCGCCTTTTAGACTGTCACTTTCCCCTTGGTGCCATAAGACACCAATTAACTCGCTAAATTCCTGTGCGAATTTGGCTTCAGCAATCGCGTGGCGCATCAACACTTCGTCACTCGCCCACTCATCGATTGAACTGCCCCCTTCAGCACACGGAATTAGACCTAATTCTTCATCCGGGTGCGCCTGGACCCAAGCCGCCGCAAATGATGTAGCCGGCCCAACACCCGCAACCTCACGATCAAAATGAATTGGTTCAGCCATCATTTGCCAGCGTCCATTGCGCAACATCTTCACGCGCTCGTGCCGCAATACCGGCACATCTTGAATAAATCCCCGCCCAGCCATATTTGACTGGCCGACTAATAAAATTGACTTCATCATAAAAATCCTCCTGAACTGATTTTTATAGTATAGTCTAATTAGACTATGAATGCAAAAAGAAAAACCAATTTAGATTTAAATTGGTTTTTCTTTTCTCAATTCTTCGTTAAATTCAAATACAAATTATACTGAACCGGTTTTTCTAGAATTAAATTCATTGTAACAACTGGAACTGTCTTGCCTTTTTTATTTCGCATCGATTCTTGACGCAATGACTTCTGATCAATGTTAACAAGCCCTAGATAATAGTAGTCACTACCCTCATCATCACTCTTTTTTACAAATAGTGGCATCTTTAATACGCCAGATGCATTGCCTTGAACCATTGCTTGAACTTCTGGTGAATCTAATTTCCGTGGACTTCGAGTAAACATACGCATTATCTGGCTGTTCAAAAACTCATCTTCATACTTGATACCGTCATCAATGTCTTGTGATTTTGTATAGGTAATAAATAAGGGACAAGTATTGTAGGCTAGTTTGTAGCCATTAACAACTGCTGACAAATCTTTTTCCCATCCCAGGAGTCGACACATATCTTTTCTTGTGTATTTTTTTCCAATCGTTAATGGTTGAGTCTGATCATAATCATCTGCTTTAAATAGCCCTGTTGCTAGCACGTCATCAACTAGGTTATCAAAATTCAGATTACTTTGATAAGCCCGCAAAATTTCCTCATTTAAGTAATACTCATTATTCGATAACATCACGTATGGTTCCATACCATACTTCTTTTGGTTTGCTTTTTGATAGAACTTTAAGTTTAATACTGATAGCATCGAATCTAACGTCTTCTGATCCACTCTAGCGTTTACTTGCTCGAGAGCCTTTTTGAAATCATCAACTGATACTACACCATCTTTTTCAAACAAGAGTTTCAATAATAATAGCTCGTGAATTCGCATCCCATTCAATAACTCTTTAGACAGCATTCTTAATACCGTATCTTCATAACTGTTAAGATGCACATCTTCTTTCATCTTCAACAGGAATTGATAATAGTTGTCATATTTAGCAATCAGCACTGAGCCATCAATCGAACCATGCGTTGTAAAATCAAACAACATCGGCATTCTGCCAAGACGTTTCTTCAAGTCTTGATAATCATCGCGTAACTGCTTCAATTCAGTCAAATTACTATTATTAATCGAATCATATACTCGTTGCTTGGCAACTTCGGTAAAATTGATCGTCGACATTCCGATAATTTGATCCGTACTCAACTTATTACGCAGACTATTCTTATTTCGTGAATGGTCACCCGTCAAAGCAATCGGAATCAAATAATTATTCTTGTAGTTCCCGATAAAATCAATCACCGTCACAAAATCTTTACGTGGAAACTTCCGCAAGCCACGGCCTAGTTGCTGGATAAAGATAATACTGGATTGCGTATTCCGCAACATCACAACTTGATTAATACAAGGAATATCGATCCCTTCGTTAAAAATATCAACTGTCACAATGTATTGATACCGACCAGTTTCAAAGTCTTGAATGACTTGTTCTCGATAATCAACATTATCTTCACCGGTCAAAGCCACTGAAGGATAGCCTTTAGTCGTCATAATCCGCGCCACTTCTTTGGCCTCATCTTTACGACTACAGAAAATTAACCCATGAACCTGATCACCTGAATAACCATAATAGTTTAACTGTTGTTCGACATAATCCATTCGTTCAGAGGAAACCAAGTTCTGTAATGGTGTCTTCTCCTCACCAATTTCGTCGTTTAATTCGTAATCTGTTACACCAATATAATGAAATGGTGCTAACATGTCTTCTTCCAGAGCATCTTGAAGGCGAATTTCGTAGGCTAAATTGTAATCGAACAACTCATAAATATTAAAATCATCCGTTCGTTCAGGTGTCGCAGTCATCCCTAATAAAAACTGTGGCTTAAAGTAATCAATCACCCGATGATAACTGCTAGCACCTGACTTGTGCGCTTCATCAATCATGATATAGTCGAATTCTTCAGGATCAAACTGCGATAATGTACTTTCCTTAGCTAACGTCTGAATCGTCGCAAATAAATACCGCGCCTCTCGCTGGTTTTCATTACCGGATAAGATCCCGTATTCAGACCAATCACCGCCTAAGACCTGGTGAAAACTGGCTTTAGCCTTCTTCAAAATCTGTTCACGATGCACAATAAACAAGAATTTTTTGGGATTTACACGTTTGACATCAAACGCGCCCAAATAAGTTTTCCCGGTCCCGGTTGCCGAAACAATTAATGCTCTTTGATGACCTTCATGTCGCAAGAAATTCAACGACTTCAATGCATCTTTTTGCATATGATTAGGTGTAATCGCAATATAGTCCGCAGACTCTTCAGCGACAGTTTCAATCGGTTCGTTTTTCTGACGATTAAAAACAATCGTTTGATAATCAGCTTCATAATCTGTAATCCACTCCGGCGTTAATGCTGCTGCACGCTGCCATTGCTGTTCGACCTCATTGATAACTTGATCAGTTAACGCCGCATTTTCATACGAAGTAATTCTTAAGTTCCATTCGTAATTACGAATCAACGCGGTTTCGGTCAAGTTCGAGCTCCCAATAATCATGGATTGGTATTCACCCTTATCAAAGATATAGCCCTTAGCATGAAATGAATCCGATTGTTTTAAAACTCGTACTTCAAGATTTGGGATTTTTAATAGTTCTTTAAACACCTTAGGATTGTTAAAACCTAAATAATTAGAAGTTAAAATACGGCCCGTGACGCCTTTTAAGGCGAGGTCCGCTAACTTAGGCTTCAACATCGCTAAGGCCGCTTCGGTAATGAAAGCCACGGCAAAAGTGAAGTGCTGACAAGTCATCAGTTCTTCATCCAAATGCGTCTTAACATGGTCTTCTGCCGTGTTAAATAATAACTTCGGCAGGTATTCGTCCTGAGAAATGTAGCGCTCTTTATCAACCAATCCCGCTAAAGCTGAATTTTGTAATTCAGTCTGTAAATCCGTCATAACTACTCCCTACTTGAACGTTAATTGACTCAAATCTTGTTTTTGAATGGCTTGCATAGCTGCCACATCTGCCGGCGCCCAGGTTAATTGGTCCAATTCAGATTGACGACACCATTTCATCTGGCTGTGCGCCACTAGTCCAAAACTTTCCTTTGTGAACTGCGCATAATAAACCGTTAAATGAACGTTGCCAAAATCGTATTGGTGCACATCAGTTGCAACCGCTGGGCCAACCAAAATATCAGCACCCAACTCTTCTTTTAATTCTCGCACTAAAGCAGCTTCTGGCGCCTCATCCGCTTCGATCTTGCCACCTGGAAATTCCCATAAATCTCCAAGAATCCGATCAGTAGCCCGTTTGGTACATAGAATTTGGTTATCTTTGATGATTGCAGCACCAACGACATAGATATCTTTCATGTTTGAACACTCCTCTAACATCTTTCTTTGTCGCATTGTATCATTTAACTTTATATCCTAATTATTCTTTTTTACATCAAGTACTATTAATTTAGCAAGTATTTGCTGATATAGCTTCTTAAATACTATTAAATACGGAACTAATTCTGCTTCTGATACAAATCTATCTGCCTTATCCCCATGAATAAAATAATCCCGACTATCTCTCATTCTTGTTATTAATTCATCCACCGTTAAATTTGGAATCTCCTGTTGTACAATCTCCGATGAATTATCAAGTAACGCTAGAAAACGCTGTAATTTTTTGTGAGCATTACCAATTGTTTTCCCATTCTTATATTTCGTTTGATTATAATAAGTTTCTATCCCTGAAACCAACGTTATAATAGCAGTGGCAATCGGAATTTTGAACTGATCTACTAATAGAAAAGAGTTTACTAAGTTTTGCAGTTTTTCATCCTCTAAATATTGTTTAAGAATAGTATTAAAATTACTTGAAATACTTGCGTACGGTATTCCTATATCACTAATTATCTCTTTACTTTCTTCCGGTAAGTAGGACTGCTCTATAAACCAATTCTCTCTTTCATCACTTTGAATTAATTCATCTCCGTTAATTCTATTTAAAATAATTCGCGATATTCCAATTCTCTTATTAATAATTATCTGAAACATATTTCTCAGAGCTACTGCAATTTGATAAATATACTGTCGATTCTGTGATTCTTCAAAAAGCAGGCACATTGTTAAGTTCACTGTTTTAATTATAGAATGAATTTCCTGTTTTTGGTTGCCTTCTCCACGTACCAAAATTTTTAATTTTTTCTCTTGAAATATTAGATCATTATATTCAATTGAATTAACTTTTGAGAGATCTTGATTCGGATTATAAACTCTAAACCATGAAAATATATGATCCATATATAACTTAGCCTGATAAACTTCATCGGTTAGCATAAACTGAGAGACCATTTCAAAATCAGTTATTAACCATTTTGTTGTTTCTTCAGAAAAATGATTGTATGCAAAATGCATTTTCGAGTCAACATTAAAAAATTTTCTTAAAATAAACAATCGTGATCCATCCCAGGATGTGGCATACCAATTATTAGTATCTCCATTTGAGATTACCTTATCATTGTTATTATAAGTAATACCATTATTATGTTGATACATCTTTTTTTCTGGTGCATCTGCTAAATCTAAATACGTTGCCCCATGGGATCGCGTCAATTGTCCAGCAATTCTCTTATTAGGATCAACTCCTTTAATACCACTCTCTGTATTCATTAATTCATAACCAACAAATACAGGAAATGAAAAATCATCACGCATTGTAAATTCTACAAAACTTTTATCTTCCAGGATAATAACCTCCTACACCTTATTTATTTTACATCCTATACTAGTAACAATAACTTTATTACTTGAAAGGAATAACTATGAGTAAATATACTTCAGATCAACCAATTACCGAACCCACAAACGATGAATTTAATAGAGCTGTATTTGCTACAGACTTTATTAAAATTATTTCTAACTTTAAAGATACTGAGAGTTATGTTATTGGACTATATGGCAAGTGGGGATCAGGTAAAACTTCCACTATTAATTTAATTTTAAAACAATTAGCTTCTAAAAACGACATATATTCTATTTCTATCAATGCTTGGGCTTTAGGGGGTGATCATGAAATAATTTTATGGGATATTCTCAATCAAATTTCAACGAAACTTACTGATAAAAAGGCAAAAACAAAACGGGCACGTTTTGGTCATTTATTAAAAAAAGTATCAAAAGCCGAACTCCCTTTTGATCTAAGCTCTGAAATTCCGTTAGACAGCAGTACTAAAAACAATATGAATTCTAGCTCTGGTAAAATACTCAATACAGTAAGTTATTTAGGGCAAATACTATCCTCAAGTGATAACATCAGTTTAGCCCGTAATCGAATTGAAAGTTATATTAAAAATAAAAAAATAATTGTATTTATCGATGATTTAGATAGACTACCTGGTAAACAAATAATAAATATTCTTCGATCAATAAATACTATAGCTGGATGTAAGCTGATTACGGTGGAATCAGCTATGTATTGCCAATTGATATTCAATATGTATCCTCTGCAGTTGAAGAACAACTTCCATTCGGGCAAAGCGGTTCGGAATATATTGAAAAGATTATTCAACTTCCTATTGATCTTCCAACACTAACACAAGAAAAAATCGATCACGTTCTGTTTGATAAGATAAATATATTATTAATTGAACATAAAATCACTTTATCTGAAGATGAAATACAACGGTTTCAACGTCTATATTTTGAATTAAATAAATATATCAAATCACCTCGAGATATTAATAAAATCATTAATGTTCTAAGATTTAGAATGCCCATTTCCAATACAGAAATCAATATAGTTGACCTAATAATACTAGAAATAATTAGACTTTTTGATAAACGTTTCTACGAAATTATCAAAACACATCGTGATTTACTCATCAATCATATCCACATTCCGTCAGTTAAATATCGTTTAGATAGCCATAACAAGAAAAGAACCATAGATGCTGATAAATTAGATATTAACTCTGATCAAAAGGAAATACTTCAACAACTGTTTCCTGCATTCGATGCACTTTACACAAACACTAACTTTAGTAATAAAGATACGCTCCGTAAATTAAAGCGTATAGCTGATGAAAATTATTTCGACCTCTTTTTTGCATCACTTGATAGTGAAATAAACGTTTCAAATAAACAAATCTTAGAAATTGTTCAATTATCTGATACTCCTGATAAACTAAATAAGGCACTGTTTAGTACAATAAATACAAATAACTTTGACTTTGCACTACGTCTAATTATAGATAATATTTCGCTAGTTAAAGATACGCTTACACTCTCAACCAACTTGTTAGATTTAGTGGATACTTTTCAAACTAAATATGATTCACCAGGTCTCCAACTTTCCCCGTTCTCTACCCTTCTTCTTAGAATTAACGATATCCTAAGAGGTTCTAATACAAAATTAGCAGACTACATCACCTTGTTAGATCATAACTACCATAAAAAGCGTATTGAAACCTTACCACTACTTATTCGTGAAGTTGATGTTTACTCCGAAAAAAAAGATAGTAAATATCATATTAATTTAACAGAGGACGAACTAGCTGAATATAAAAACATGCACTCGAAATAATTATCTCCCTTTCAGTAAATAATGAAATCACGGTTGCTTCTCATGATACTTCTAACTTCCTATACGCATACTGGGTAAAATATGGCGATAAAACCAATAGTGATAAATATATTAAAAGAAGAGTTAAAACTGCTACTGAAGTTCTAGATTTTATTTCCCAATTTTTAGGAAAAGTTACTACACTTGGTACATCCATCTCTCGTCGGACAGATTTAAATTCATCAACGTATGAATCTATAGATTCATACGTTGATGTGAGTTATTTATATCAAATACTTATATCGGATTCAACATATAACCAATTAATGAACATAAAGCAAAATACAGTTGACTATTTCGACGATATGATAGATGAAAATACGCTATCCGTAGTAGGTAATGAACAATCTGCGGAATTTCGTTTAATTATTGCAAAACAATTTATTTATCTCTATGAACAAAACACCAAATAAAAGCCCTCAAATCATATAAATACTAATTTAAGGGCTTTCCTATCTATTTTATTCTTCTTTCACCATACCTGATGTTATCATATTATCTGTGAAATCTGTTTTAAATAATTTTTATTCTGGGTTAGTTTGATAGTGATTTTGATACCACTGAATTTGATTCTGTAGATTGCTTACCGGTAGCATTCTTAAAAATTAAAGTACCTTTGTACAGTTAAACCAGCGGATTTTCATCCATCGCTGGTAAATATCTGCCTGCCAATCCGGCAATCAGCGTTAAGAAGCCAACGCTAATCAGACCAGCCAAGTGAATCAACTGGCTGGTGGTGTCCGACATTGCGACACTGCCACTGATTTGGGCAATCACGGTCGTCATGTCTTGTTGCCGCATTACGGCTAGGCCCATCAAGCCAATAATCAAGATAAATTGCATGAGGATACTACCGAGATACGTATTCCGATATTTAACGATTAAGGTTTGTGCGGGCGTTGTGACGCCGGTGTAATAAGCGCGGTGATTCAAAAGAATGCTGTTGGCACTGCCAAAGAAACTAATCAATAAGATGCCTAATAAAATTAGATGCGGCGTAATCATCAACCAAGCCCCCACCACAAAACCCAACAGTTGGACTTTTAAATCTGATAACTTCGAAAAGTGCCTTTGTACGCTCTTTCGAATAACTTGGGCTAAAATCATCCCCGCACCGTAAGTGACGTAGCCCCCTATCATCAAGGCCTGATTTTGAATCGCGACAAAAATATAGATCATTAAGATTAATTAGATGGTACCTTAATATTACGCCTGATTTCAAAGAACTGACGTTAAAAGACTAAATTGATTGCACAAAAAAACACCGTAAGTCGTTGAAACGACTTGCGGTGTTTTGATTAGGATTTTATTCCCATTCCACCGTTGATGGTGGCTTGCTCGTAATATCGTACACGATACGGTTGACGTGATCGACTTCGTTAACGATTCGCACAGAAACCTTTTGCAAGATATCCCATGGAATCCGTGAGAAATCGGCTGTCATGCCGTCGATTGAGTTAACAGCACGGATACCAACTGTGTAGTCGTATGTCCGGCCATCACCCATGACACCCACACTACGGATGCCTGGTAAGACTGTAAAGTATTGCCATACGGTTTTATCTAAACCAGCGAGTGCAAATTCTTCACGCAGAATTAAATCACTATCGCGGACAATCTTTAATTTGTCTTCAGTGACTTCACCGAGGACCCGAATCCCAAGGCCAGGACCTGGGAATGGTTGGCGCCATACGAGTTCATATGGCATGCCTAATTTTTCGCCAAGGTCACGAACTTCATCTTTAAATAATGTATTTAAAGGTTCAATTAAGCTAAATTGCATGTCTTCTGGTAAACCACCAACGTTATGATGTGATTTGATGGTTGTCGCAGTACTTGTACCACTTTCAATAATGTCAGTGTATAAAGTCCCTTGCGCTAAGAAGTCAATCCCGTTTAACTTAGTTGCTTCTTCGTCAAACACTTGGATAAATTCGTTACCAATAATCTTCCGTTTCTTTTCTGGATCAGAAACGCCAGCGAGTTTGCTCATGAAACGTTCTTTAGCGTCAACTTGGATGATGTTCAAGCCAAATTTTCCGCCAAGACTTTCCATAACTTGTTCAACTTCGCCTTTTCTAAGTAAGCCGTGATCAACAAAGATGCTGACCAATTGGTCGCCAATTGCGCGGTGTAATAACACCCCAACAACAGATGAATCAACGCCACCTGAAAGACCAAGAAGAACTTTCTTATCACCAACTTGTTCGCGAATCTTTTCGATTTGCATGTCGATGAAATCGTTCATTGTCCAGTTGTCTTGGGCCCCACAGACGCCAAATGCAAAGTTCTTCAAGATATCGTTCCCAAATTCAGTGTTTTGCACTTCAGTATGGAATTGAATCCCGTAAATATGTTTGTCGCGGTTTTCAATGGCTGTAAATGGTGTATTATCACTTTCAGCAACTGTCACGTAACCTTCTGGAATTGCAGTCACTTTATCACCATGACTCATCCACACTGTTTGTTTTTCAGGAAGACCTTTGAATAAGTCACTGTCTTTGTCAGTCACTGTAATTTCAGCCTTACCATATTCACGTTCTGTTGATGCTTCAACATTACCGCCATTTTTGAAACTGATCAACTGCATCCCGTAACAAATACCGAGAATTGGAATCCCTAATTCAAAAATTTCGGGGTCAACTGAAAAGGCACCATCATCGTAAACACTCATTGGGCCGCCAGAGAAAATAATTCCTTTAGGGGCGATCTTCTTGATTTCTGCTGCTGTTGTCGTGTTAGGCAACAATTCAGAGAAAATCCCGAATTCACGGATACGACGTGTAATCAATTGATTATACTGACTACCGTAATCTAAAACGATAATCTTATCGAAATCTTGCATGTCCTTTTGGGCCAAACAACTCACTCCTTTTTTATTAAAGCTGAGTAAAACTTAAATGGTCCTCGTTTCACTCAGCTCGATTAGTAACGCTAAAACTTTTTTATAATGTATCTATTCTACTGATTAATCATGAAAACGTCAATGGATGACAGCCATTCCTGTGAAAAAACTCATTCTATTATCAATATTTTCGTAGAAATACCTTATCAATCAGGTGATGTTTGGTTTTATGCAAAATTAAATCGGCGCGGTTTCTTGTTGGTAAAATATAGTCGTTCAAATTACGTAAATCGATGTCACGCCAGACACGCCGGGCCATCTTAAAGGCGCTGGCGCGATCACTAATCGCATAAGGATAATAATAGTTCGTTGGGTCATACTTTGCGAGATCTAATAAGAGGTCAAATCGTTCTAGGAACCACTTCTCAATTAAACTTGGATTGGCATCCACGTAAACTGAAAAGTCGAAGAAATCACTGACGTAAATTTGTTCAGTTGTCGGTAATTGTAAAACGTTGATCCCTTCGACGATTAAAATATCGGGGTCATCGATGATATCAAACTCATCCGGAATAATGTCGTAGATTTGATGCGAATACTTGGGCGCTTTAACCGGCGCCACGTTATTTTTCACAGCATTCAAGAAGCTGATCAACTGCGGCATATCATAACTTTCGGGGAACCCTTTTTTATCGAGAATCCCTTTTTGCTTCAATTCAGAGGTTGAATATAAAAAGCCATCGGTCGTAATCATTTGAACCGTCTTATCTGGATAGACCCGACTCAGTAATAGCTGTAATAGGCGTGCGGTGGTACTCTTACCGACCGCGACACTACCGGCGATACCAATAATGAACGGGGTTTTATGCGGTTTGATTTCTAAAAATTCAGACTGCTTAATTTGATTTTCTTGGAATTGTTCATACTTCATTTGTAATAAATGACGGAGTGGCACGTAAATGTCACTGACATCCGTTAACGAGATGCGGTCGTTTAAGCCGCTGACTTGCTGTAATTCATCGTCCGTAATGGCGGTGTATTTTTCGCCACGGCCGTGAAAATAACGCCATTCTTCTCGCGAGATTTCATAATAGTTCATCTCGTTTTTCATGCTTTAATCCTCCCAGGGCTTAACTAACTGCTAAACGGTTACATTTTACCATAATTAACACAAAAAAAGGCACTCACCAAGCAATTTGATGAGTCCCTCTAGTCGTATTATTTTGTTAATGTATATTTTTCTGGATCGACGTTATCAATCAGTGGTGAGAGTGCGTCAGTGGCTAACAAGGTCAAGCGATGCATTGCTCTTGAACAAATCGTGTAGAGCAATTGCCGTTGATCTTCATGATTGTAGTTGGCGGCACTGATTTGCCAGCCAATAATGGCATCGAATTCCAAACCTTTAGCTAAGAAACTTGGGACCACTAATGTCCCGGCTGCTAAACGTTGGTTTTCGGAACGAATCAAGGTGACTTTGGTTCCCGTTTCCTTGAGCATCTTCGTCAATTCTTGGGCTTGCACCAATGTCTTGGTAATAATCGCCGTCGATAATTCATCCGCTTCATTTGCGGCTAATTGGCGGTTAACATCAGCCACTAACTCAGCTTCTGATTGGCGCACAATCAAGTTTGGTTTATCGCCAACTCGGTTGAAGGCTTCGATGGCTTGGCCACCTTTTAATAAGCCCTTGGTAAAGTCGGTCACTTGTTGCGTTGACCGATATGAACGCGTTAATTGCACCACTTTTGTATTTTGGGCATCAAATAATTGTTGCACTTGTTGCAAGAGATTTGTGCTGTTACCCTTAGTGAAAATCGCTTGGTTCAAATCGCCCAATAATGTGAAGCGCGCCTTAGGGAAGTGGAGCTTCAAGAAGGCCAATTCATAAGGCGTGTAATCTTGAATTTCATCGATGAAGACAAAACGCATATCACGTTCACCTTTTTTACCCGTCATCAAATCGTAGAGGTGAAGATAAGGTGTGACATCTTGCAACGTCATCTGCTTAGCCTTCAATTGTGCGACAAAATGCGTGACGTGGTCTTGCCATTGCTCTTCTGTAATATCAAAATCGGCTAACTTCACAAGTTGTGGCACAACCCGTAAGAAGTGAATATATTGCGCCTGGATGCTTAAGAAGCGATTGCGTTGAATAGACCGGCGAACGGGTTTGAACGCTTCTAGCACGATCTGCTTAGCAATAAACTTGCTTTCAGCATCGCCCGTCTTGAAATCTTTACCAGACATCAATTCGCGAATTTCTTCATCACTCATATTCTCGGCTTGTTCAGTCACCCAGTCGGCCTTGGTTTCGTGATCAACCTTGTGGCTCAATGTCCGCAACAAACTTTCTTTAGTGGCATCTAATCGATTGCCGAGATGGTAGTTTTCATTAAACCGGTAATAAACCTCGCTGATGTGTTCCTTAGTAATTAAGACGCGGCCCTTGACCTTCATATCGCGGAAGCGCATGTCGGCTTTTTCAAGATGTGCAGCGTACTTTTTAACAGCCTTATAAAAGACGAGACTTTCTTTCAAGCGACTAATCCGGCCATCGGTTTCGTTAACTGGTGTTTCGAATTGATCAAAGAGGCTCTGGACCGCCATGTTTGGTAACCGGCGTGCCACATATTGGAAGTAAGTCATTTGAATCATATTTTGTTCGCCCAATTCAGGCAACACATCTGCGATGTAGTCGTTGAATAATTGGTTAGGCGAGAACATGATCACTTGGCTCGAATCTAAATTCCCCCGATAGCGATAGAGTAAAAACGCAATGCGTTGCAAGATAGCTGACGTTTTCCCTGAGCCAGCTGCCCCTTGAACGAATAACAAATCAGCATCGGTATTACGGATAATCTGATTTTGTTCACGTTGAATCGTCGTCACGATACTCTTCATCTGTGTATCAGATTTTTCACCTAACACTTCTAATAACATTTGATCGCCAATCGTTTCTTGCGTATCAAATAAGGCCTTAATTTGGCCATCTTCAATCAAAAATTGACGCTTAAGTGAGATATTCACATCTTGCGGACCGTCTGGTGTTTGGTACGTCACAGCGCCCGTCTTACCTTCATAGTAAATTGATGAAATTGGTGCCCGCCAATCATAAATTAAGAAATGATCGTCGGTATCTGTAAATGAGCCTAACCCGATATAAATTGATTCGGATTTAGGTTCACCCTTTTCTTGAAAATCAACACGGGCAAAGTATGGCGTCTTTTCCATCTTTTGCAAGGTTTCCAATTGCCGTGAAGATTGTTGCCACGAGTGATTGCGTTCTTGTAGCATTTGCCGCTGCTGTTCAATCGAAACGGCGGTTTCAGTCATCGCGGAATCGTTATTGAAGTTAAGGCGAACGTCGTTGAAGAAGTTCTCGTTAATTTCTTTTTCTTCCGATTTTGCGCGCTTAACAGCCCCTTCAAAATGGGTCTCAGCTTTTTTAATTAAACCAATAATTTCTGTTAATCGGCTTTGTTCCAATGATTTCTGTACGTCAGTCAAAGCAAATGCCTCCCTATTTTAAATAAATAGCCCTACCAGTTTAACACTTAATTCACATGAGTGCGAGTCAATCGGCCTACTGGCTATTGTCAGCTATAAACCAGCATAAAAGCCGGCTGCAGCCACCAAAAGCCCCAGGCCATAGGTCAAAAGCCAATAACCAAAGAAGATGTGATACCGGCGTCGGAACCACAATTGGCTCAACTCACTATTTAAGGTTGAAAAGGTCGTATACCCGCCAAGCACACCGACGCCTAAAAAGAGCGTCACCGGCTGACTTAATTGAGATGCGGTCAACCAGCCCAGACAAAAGCTCCCGGTTAGATTGATTAAAAAGGTCATCAGTGGGAATTCACTAGCGATGTGATTCCCAATTCGCGTCAATTGATACCGCAAAATGGCCCCCAGCGCTGCCCCCAAACCAACTAATAAAATAGTCATTGTGAGACCTCCTGTTCTTCAGGGTTGTGTGTCAATTTAACCGCCCAGTAATCCGCTAGTAAACTCAACAAGACGCCCCCGACCATGCTGATCCCGACATACCAAGCAAAGGCTGACCATTGTTGCTGATTTACCAATCGAATGGCATCAACACTAAAGCTCGAAAACGTTGTGAAAGCACCGAAAAAGCCAGTCCCAATTGCCAAGGCTAATTGGTCACTCAAATGTAAGCGTGCCACGATATAGCGCATCAAAAATGGTAGGCAAAACGCCCCAATTAAATTGACGCACAAAGTCCCATACGGAAACCCAGTTGGCTGATTCAATACCAATCCGATTAAATAACGCAAGATACCACCGAAAAAAGCAAAGCTGCCAACGGCTAAACTCTCTTTTATTTTCATAATCGTGACCTGACCTCTTCTTGTTTTTATTCCTTCCATACTAACCAAGTTTAGTCGAATTGTAAATTGACCTTTAATTTTTAAAGTATCTAGTGTATCCTCTTAAACAACTTTGTATTTCGAAAGGATTCAAGTCATGACTAACCTTGCACTTGTCATCGTTTTATTAGCGGCTTTAATGACGCCGCTTCTGATGGCTAAATTTAAAATGTCCTATCTGCCCACCGCCGTCGCCGAAATTATCGTCGGCATTATTTTAGGGACGAGTGGCTTCCATTTAATCGTCTCCACCCCGACTTTAACGGAACTCTCAACGCTGGGCGTGACCGTTTTGATTTTCTTAAGTGGGATGGAAATCGATTTTGACCTCTTTAAAAAACAACCCACACCAACTGATCCCCAACTAAAAGTCCAACCGAGTCCTGTCAGATTAGCGATTACCAGTTTTGCCTTTATCTTACTGATCTCATTTGGTTTAAGTGGCTTGCTCGCTTGGAGTGGCCTCTTTAAAGATATTGGTCTGGCAACCATCCTCTTTTCAACGATTGCCCTCGGTGTCGTAATTGCCGCGCTCAAGGAAAAGGAACTGCTTAGCCAACCACTCGGCCAAACGATTCTCTTGATTGCGGTGTTGGGCGAAATTATTCCGTTGGTCGCATTGACGGTTTATTCATCCCTCAATAACCCCGGTTCGAAAAGTCTCTGGCTCCTATCATTAATTTTCGTTGCTGCGATTTATTTGTTAGTCCGCTTCAAAGGCGTCTATCATTTCTTCGCCCGGATTGATAAATCCACCACGCAACTCGACATCCGTTTGGCTTTCTTCTTAATCATTACACTCGTGTCAATTGCTGAAGAAGTCGGCGCCGAAAGTATTTTAGGGGCCTTCTTAGCCGGAATGGTCATGAAATTATTACGGCCACGCGAAGAAACAACCGATAAGTTAACCTCCATCGGTTACGGCTTTTTCATCCCAATCTTTTTCATCATGACCGGTGCTAAGTTAAATTTACCAGCGCTCTTAGCAGACCGTAAATCGTTGTCGTTAATCCCCTTTTTCTTCATCGGTTTTATGCTCTCCAAAGCAGCTACCTACTGGGTTTTAAAACGGCGCTTTAAACAAACTAATGCGATTGCAGGTACTTTTTTAAGTGCGACAACAATTACGTTGGTCTTGCCCATTTTAACGGTGGGTCTAAACTTAAAAACCATTACCGAACAACAATCCGGGGCCTTCACCTTGGCTGCCATTTTAAGTTGTATCCTCGGTCCAATCCTATTCAATCGCTTCTATCAACCAACACCCGAAGATTTACCGCGCAAACGCGTTAAGTTTATCGGCGCCAACATTATGACGATTCCCATTACCCAACAACTATCAAACGGGCTTTATACCACGCAACTCTTCACTGATAACCAAGGTAATTACGAAATCTACCACAGCGCCGCTGATCTGACCTTACTACCGGATCTCAGCGAGGACAGCCTTGTGACATCCGGTGCTTTTGATGCTGATATTATCATTCTCGGTTATCTAAACCATGAACAAAATTATCGCCTCGCCCAACTAGCACTTGACGCTAAGGTTCCCCGGATTATCGCCCGGTTTGAAGCAAAGGATATCTTAGATGAAAAATACGATCAGCTCAAAGAACAAGGCGTTGAAGTCTTCAATACTTACGAAGCCAATATTAGCCTACTGCGGAGTTTAATTGAAACGCCATCGACACTTCAAATCATCGACAATACCGATGCCGGCCTCTTCGAAGTGACCGTTCAAAACCGACGCTTCACCGGCTTACAGATTTCCAACTTGCCATTTGTGGACCAAGTTACCATTAGCCGAATTTACCGCAATCAGGAACTGATTATGCCACACGGTGACACGCAAATTCACTTGAACGATCACTTGATTTTAACCGGTAACAAAAAAGCTGTACCAGCGATTAGACGGCAATTAGAAACCCGCAACTAATCCTTGTTAACACTCGCACATTTCCTTTAATAGGTTTATAATGAAACTATCATAATTAAAGGATGGTGCAGATATGAAACAAGGAACAACGATCCTCACATTGGATAATGGTTATCATTTGTGGACGAACACGCAAGGAACAGGCGATATTCACTTACTTTGCTTACACGGTGGCCCTGGTGGCAATCACGAATACTGGGAAAACTTCGGTAAGGAATTAGCTGATCTTGGTGTGCAAGTACACATGTACGACCAACTTGGTTCATTTTATTCTGATCAACCTGATTACTCAAAACCAGGCAATGACCAACTATTAACTTACGATTACTTCCTAGACGAAGTTGAAGAAGTCCGTCAAAAACTCGGCATCGATAACTTCTACTTAATCGGCCAATCATGGGGTGGCGCATTAGTTCAAATGTACGCTGCTAAATACGGCCAACACTTGAAGGGTGCCATTATCTCAAGTATGGTCGATGAAATCGACGAATATGTAACCAACATCAACAAAATTCGCGAAGACATCATGACGCCTGAACAATTAAAATTCATGCAAGACTGTGAAGCTAAGAACGATTACGATAACGACGAATACCAAGCACTTGTTGACAAGTTAAACGCTGGTTACGTTGATCGCAAACAACCATTAGCTATCTCACATTTAATCCCAACAATGGCAACAGACGTTTATGGCGTCTTCCAAGGCGACAACGAATTCGTTGTGACTGGTAAATTGAAGGACTGGCACTTCCGTGACCAACTCCACAAGATTACTGTCCCAACATTAATCACATTTGGCGAACACGAAACAATGCCAATCGCAACAGCTAAGATCATGGCTGAAAAGATTCCACATTCACGTTTGGTCACAACACCAAATGGTGGTCATCATCACATGATTGACAACGCCCCAGTATACTTCGACCACTTGAAGACATTCATCAAGGACGTAGAAAGTGGCAACTTCAAAGACTAGAGTGCTGACTGGCGTGCTTAGTAATTGAGCATTAATACAAAAATCCCATTAATCCGGTTTTAGGATTAATGGGATTTTTAGATTAAGCGGAAATTATTACGCCAGGAAGCACGTTTAGAGTGCTAACTCGAACGTTTTGGCTTTGAGGATTAACAGAAAAATGGTAATGATGGTGTTTTTCAACCATCATTATCATTTTTTAGTTAACCGGAAAAGGTAGTTCGAGAAGCACGTTTAAAGTGCGTTTGAAACGGATAGCTTCTGAGCATTAACACCCAAAAAAGCACCTAGGATTTGGTGATAATCCACAGCAGTCATTGCCTAGCGGATTTTCATCATAGCTTAGGTGCTTTTTACTTTTTAAATTAGGCTTGTTGCTGTGCTTTTTTTGAAAGGTAGTTATAAAAACAATCCGTACTTTTGAAAAGCGGCATTAGTTCCTGATTAATTTCGCCAATCATTTCTTTAAATAAAGCTTCAAAATCATCTTCCAGCTCTTCAGTTAACTGTTCACCTAATGGTGTTAGACAAATAAAAACTTTCCGTTGATCTTCAATATCGCTCCGCTTTTTAGTAATCAATTTCTTTTTATAGAGGACATTGACCTTGCGCGAAATCGCCGGACTCGTAATATCAAACATCCGGGACAGCTTTGTCACTTCAATACTAGGGATTCGCTTTAGTTCTCGCATAATCAAATATTGGTCGTAACTAAGATCATGGCTTACCGTAATATGATTAATTTTATGATAGATTTGACCAATTTTAAGGTACCATTCATTAAACTGATCTACACTGATTGCAGTGCTTACTTTGTTTGCCATTCAAAATCATCCCTTTTTATTAATGTTGTTAAAAATATACTTTTGTAAAATACAATATTAGTAATAAGTTATCATATATATTCCAACTTTTAAAGATATACGCTCATTCGTTAAATTAATAATCCTGATATTAGAGATAACTTTGTTTCATGTGAAAATGAAGCGCTATCTATGCTAGAATAGAATTAATTAAAGCTTTCGATGGAGGTCATTACATGAAACGCATTACACTCTACTTAGTTCGTCACGGACAAACTTTCTTCAACCGCTACAACCGGATGCAAGGCTGGTCCGATTCACCCCTTACCGAAAAAGGCATCGCAGACGCTGAACTAGCCGGCAAACAACTTTCAAAGGTTAACTTCGCCCAGGCTTACTCAAGTGATCGCAGTCGCGCGATGGATACGGCTAAGATTATTCTTAAAAAGAGTTTCTACCTCGACACACCCTATACAATCACCCCTCATTTCCGCGAAGAATTCTACGGTTACTATGAAGGTGAAGATTCAGCGAAAGCTTGGTACATGACTGGCGCTAGCCACGACGCTAAAACTTTCAAAGAAATCATTACGAAGTACTCACTCGATGCTTCAAAAGACTTCATGAAAGAAGCTGATCCTTTTAACGACGCTGAAAATGCGGCCGAATATTGGGCCCGCGTTGGTAAAGGCTTCAAACAAATCCGCTCAGAATGTTCAGATGGCGACAATGTCTTGATGGTCAGTCATGGCACAACCATTCGCAGTATCGTCGGTAAATTTGGCAATGGTCAATTTGACGTGACGGTCAGCCCAATGAACGGCAGTATCACAAAAGTGGTCCTCACTGATGAAGGCGTCACTGTTCAAAGTTATAATGAATTAACCCTTTAAAATATCAAAAGAAGCGCTGAAGACCAATTTGGTTTTCAGCGCTTCTTTTATTAGTGTTGATATAAATTAACGACTGATTGTCTGATGACCATTTCTGGATCAACAATTTTTTGTTCAACGTCTGATTGCTCGCCTTCAACAATCGCCATTAATTTAGCGACACCCATTTCGATGATTTGGGCAGTCGGTTTTTTAATTGTCGTCAATGACGGCGTAATAAATTTGGCATATGCCATATCATCAAACCCGATAAATGAGATATCGCGTGGAATCTGATAACCAAGTTCAACACAGGCGCTAATCGCACCAACCGCCATATCATCATTCTCACAAATAACACAGGACGGAATATTACCACTCGCCAGAATCTCCCGCATCAATTCATGGCCACTCTCTGGTCGGTAATCGCCGACTTTAATTAGTGTCGGGTCAACTGCAATGCCATTCGCCTCAACAGCTTGCATGAACCCATTAGTCCGCTGGACGGATGATTCGAACGAATCAACGCCCCGGATCAACGCTAGCTTACGGTGGCCCATTTGAATCGCATAATTAGTGGCCAACTCCCCACCTAATCGATCGCCAATCGCATAATTATTAATATCATTCCGCTCAATCACCCTGTTCAAAACAACTAACGGTAAACCCAGATTATGCACATATTCAATAAAATCATAATCAGATTTAGACTGACTAATAACGATAATCCCGTCGTAGTTATTAATTGAAATATACTGCCCTGCCATCGCTTTGGCGACACTATTAATCGAAAGCGAATAACTCTTGGGCAATACCGCTTGCGCTTGGGCCACAACATCCGTCATAAAGCTATTAGAAGTCCCTGTTTCAAGGTTGGTAAAGAAAATCCCAATCATATAAGACCGATTTGTCACTAGACTCTTCGCGTTAATATTAGGCACATAGCCGATCTCCTTGGCGATCGCTAAAATTTTCTCCTTCGTGGCTGGTTTTACCAGCTCACTATCATTCAGTGCTCGTGAAACCGTCATATGCGAGACGTTTGCAAGTTGTGCAATCGTTCGAATCGTGACGGTTGTCTTATCAGCCTTTTTCACGCCGCATGCTTCCTTTCTGTACGCTCTTAGAACATTGTACCAGAAATCATTGCGCACGCTGAATATAAAAAAGAAGCCGCGATAATTCATCGCAGGCTTCTTCCATTTATTTTAAAAAAAGTCGAAATAATCGTGCGCATTATTATAGGCAATATTTTGAACAACACGCCCTAATTCTGCAGCATCGTTTGGCACACGACCTTGTTCTACCAAGCGGCCATAGAAGCTACATAAAACACGTCTGAAGTATTCGTGGCGTGGATATGATAGGAAACTCCGGGAATCCGTCAACATCCCAACAAAGTGTGGTAGGAGGCTCTGTTGCGCGAAGACTTGTAACTGTTGGGTCATTCCTTCGGCGGTATCATTGAACCACCAGCCGGCACCCAATTGTAATTTTTGCGTTGTCCCACCTTGGAAACAGCCCATCATGGTTGCCAATTCTAACCAATCATTACTGTTTAGTGAGTAGAAAATTGACTTAGGCACGTCTTCAGTTTGTTGCATCTTCGTGTAGAGTGCGCTGATATGTTTAACAATGTCAGGTTGTGTCCCGACAGCATCATAACCCGTGTCAGGACCAATTTTAGCGAACATTGGGCGGTTTAAATCACGATCAGAATTGATATGGAATTGCATCGTCCAGTTGAATTGCGTATTGAGTTTCATCAATGCTTCTAACAACATCGTCAAATATTGGTTAATTTCGTGTTCACTGAGTGCAGCGTTATTAATCCCTTTAGCAACAATCGCATCCAATTCCGCTTGAGTCGCTTCTTCAAAATGGTAAGTCAATAGCGAATGATCCGATAAGCGCCCGCCCATTTCGTTGAAAAATTCGAACCGTTGCGTCAAAGCTGTTACAATCGTTGCAAAATCATGAATCTCAACCCCAGCTACTTTTCCAAGGGTCTTCAAGTAACCACCAAAACCGTCACGATCAATTTGCATCAATTGATCAGGGCGCATTGCTGGTAACGTCTTAAAGCCGTTGGCAGCTTCTTCCGGTTTTAATAACTGATGGTAGTGTAAGTCAGAAGCAGGATCATCAGTTGTGCAGACCACTTGTACATTTGAATTTTTTATCAATTGACGTGGTTTGAAGTCGTCTGTTTGTAAGAGTTGGTTAGCCTTTTCCCAGATACGGGGTGCTGATTCCGCTGTTAAACGTTCATCGATGTGGAAAAAGCGGCGTAATTCCAAATGCGTCCATTCGTAAAGTGGATTACCGTAGGCATTTTCGATTGTCTTAGCCCATTCGATAAATTTTAAATAATCATCGCCATCACCGGTGATATATTTTTCATCAACACCGTTGGCACGCATTAAACGCCACTTGTAGTGATCGCCGTACGTCCCTTCGTTCAACCAGATGCGAGTGATGTTGGTATAGTTCTTATTTTGATAGATTTCTGAAGGGTTCAAATGGCAGTGAAAGTCAATAATCGGCATTTGCGCTGCATAATCGTGGTATAACATCTTGGCCATGTCATTGTCTAAGAGAAAATCATCATCTAATAATTGCATATCTTAACGCTCCTTCATCGTCATGTTATCGTTAACATTTAATGCGAAATAAAAAAGAAAAACCGCGCGTCTTTTCTTCAACATCAACAATATAGCGCTTTCATAAGCGATTGTCAATCCTTCTTCCAATCCAAAAAAGGCCTGTCAAGCGCTTTGAACTGCGCTTAACAGGCCTTTTTTATTTATTCCCCAAATTTAGTTTCTTTTAAAACAATTCCGCGATATAGCCACGTTGTCACCACATAGTACACGGCATATAACACGATGAAAATACCGAACGGAATCCAAATTTGATTATATGGATCGATCATTAATTCTTTGAACATTTGTAAGCCGAACAAGACGTGCACGACACCAACAATCCCTGGTAATAGGAATAATGCGCCGATTTCTTTGGCAATTGATTGCTTCAAAAGGCTTTGACGAACGCCAATTTTAGCCAACATCGTATAGCGTTTCACGTCACTAGCCGCACCCGATAAAATTTTGAACATTAGGCAACTAGCTAACATTGCTAAGAAAGCAATCCCTAAGAAGAAGCCCATGAATTCAAGGCCACTGAAAACGCCGTTAGCCATCTTATAGCTGACATACTTACTACTATCAGCTTCTGGGTTAGCCTTCAACTCTGGATTGGCTTTGAGTTGTTCTTGATATAACTTCTTAATGACAGGTAAGTTAGCGCTAAAGTCTTGCACATCGTAGGTTTTAACAACCTTGGTTGGTGCTACAATTTGTGCAAAGGCCTCATTAGAAATGAGTTTAACTGCTTTAGCCGTTTGACTTGGTACTTGAATTGATCTGAAGAGATAGGTATCCCCTGTTTGAAGTTCGCTCAATGGCACTTTGCGGACCTTCGTTTCAGAAGAAACACTACCTGTCTTACCGTATTCGATAGTTAATAGCGGCGTTTGTTTAAACTGCTCTGTTCGGTAATAAACGGTTTTGCCATCTTCTTTCACTTGATACGTCGCCGTTTGTTTAATCCCCTTGAGATTTTTAGTCAGCGTCAAAGCCTTTTGTGTTGGTTGATTTAAGACCACATCATAGGCAGATGCCGAGTCAGCAATCTTGGGAATTTCATTTTGATAACCAATTCCGACCGTAATCGCCCCTAATGCAAGTGCAAAAAGCATTGCCACTAAAGCCAACATTTTTGTGTAATCCTTAATTCGGAAACTCAATTGCGCTAACGTGAAGTTATTTAAACCCTTATTCCGCAACTTTTCATTGCGTTTTAAGAGCATCAATAACCAACCGAAAAAGGCGTTAAATAGGAAGTACGTACCTAATACAATCGTGATCAGTGCAATCACTAATCCCATAATTTGGAATTTTGCGATTGCAATCATCATGTAATAACCAACTGCTAAGAATACGAGGCCTAAAACGATTTGAATTAAGCGCGTAACTTTATTTTCCTTAATGCGGTTTGGTTGTTGATCATCATGGAGTAATTGTAAGACAGGTGTTTTCAATAATTGATATTGGTTAACAACCGCCGCAATGATGAATAAAACGATGAAGAAAATCAAGGTGGTAATCACCGCTGGTAAGTAGAGTGGTGAGAAATGCTTGATATGCATGTCTAATCGAGAAAGTAAGAATTGGCTCACAACTTGCGTTAACCCAATCCCAATCGCCGTCCCAATTAACGTGGCAGCCGTCCCAATGACGAGCGTTTCAGCTGCAATCAATTGGGCAATCTTGCGCCCTTTGGCACCCAACATCATGAACATCCCGTAATCACGGCGCCGCATACTCATCAAGAAACTATTGGCGTAGATAATGTAGACCAGTGTGATAATGCCGAGTAAGACGGAACCAATTTGGAAGACAATCGCTGCCATGCCAATTGGGGAATTACTCGTCACAAAATCCTTATTAGTCGCTAATGCTTCGAACATGTAAAAAATGGCACTCGACATAATTAGGCCCGAAAAAAGGACTAAATAGTCTTTAAACCGGCCTTTAATGCCGGTTAATGATAATTTCCATAGCATATTTAGTCTTCCTCCTAGTGATTAAATGTTCCTAATGTATCTAAAACTTCTTGGTAAAAGGCTTCACGTGTTTTGTCACCACGCACTAATTCTTGTCCAATTTGACCGTCTTTGATGAAGAGAATCCGTTGGCAATAACTTGCTGAGAATGGATCATGAGTCACCAATAAGATTGAAACGCGTTGTTCTTCGTTTAATTGGGCCATTGTATCCAATAATTCACGGGCGCTCTTAGAATCAAGCGCACCAGTTGGTTCGTCCCCAAAAAGAATGGCTGGATTATGCACTAAAGCCCGGGCAGCAGCCACTCGTTGCTTTTGTCCACCTGATAATTCGGTTGGGTACTTATTCAAAATCGCATCAATTGATAACGTTTTGGCAATTGTTGTAATTTTTTCGCGGACCTTTTTACCAGTCACGTTTTGGAGCGTTAATGGTAATGCCATATTTTCGTAAGCTGTTAAATTTTCAAGTAAGTTAAAATCTTGGAACATAAAGCCGATTTCTTGAGCTCTAAAGTCAGCTAATGCATTGCCTTTTAAGCGGCTAATTTCTTGATCGTTAATCTTCACTTCACCGGCGGTTGGTTTATCTAAAGTTGATAGGATATTTAAAAGCGTTGTTTTCCCTGAACCAGAAGCACCCATAATGCCGACGAATTCGCCACGTTGCACATCAAAGGTCACGCCTTTTAAAGCTGTATATTGTTTTTCGTTAGCTTTACCGTACGTTTTTTGTACATCTTTTACGCTAACAACTGTTGGTGTATCCATAGTTAAATGCCTCCAAATTTCATTAATACAACTAGTATATCGGATTAAATAACTTATCGCCTGTTTTTAAAATGACAATTCGCTAGATTAAAATAACAAGTTTGTAAGGTTCACTTTTTAAAAATTTCATGTGAAACATCAAAAAAATTTTGTCTTCCTAATTATCTTTGACTATAATAGAAACATTGCTATTTTCAGAAAAGGGGTATTTTTGTAATGGATGAAATTGAACCAAAAAAGAAATACATTACCTGGCAAGTCCTCGCTTTAATGGATTTTGTCACGGTAATTGGCTTCGATGATATTATTTATAACTT
This sequence comes from Latilactobacillus sp., assembly GCF_033176295.1. Classification (NCBI taxonomy): domain Bacteria; kingdom Bacillati; phylum Bacillota; class Bacilli; order Lactobacillales; family Lactobacillaceae; genus Latilactobacillus; species Latilactobacillus sp. The sequence continues at coordinate 36,935 of NZ_JAMQEX010000011.1, read as the reverse complement.
TCAAAACCAAGGGATGGCGGTTGTCTTCTCATGGATCGTGCTATTATTCGCTTATGTCTTACCTTATGAATTAATGGTTGGCCACTTAGGCTCAGCTTTCAGTAAAGATGGCGGTGGTTTATCCAGTTGGATGCGCCATACCAGTGGGGATGTTTGGGGTTACCTCACTGCTTGGTGTTACTGGGTTGCCAGTTTGCCTTACTTAGTCGATGTTGCCAACTCAATGGTCGTTTCCTTCTTCTGGATTATCATGGGGAACGGTAATATTGAAGATAAGTTGTCACGGGCGACATTTGCACTCTTAACAGCCGCTATCACAATCCTATTCATCTTCTTCCAACATAAATTTACAGCGTCACTGCAAATCCTCAGTATTGTTGGGGGTGGCGCAATGTTTATCATGACGATTTTATTCGTTCTCATGACATTTGCCGGCCTATTTAACGGCGCCCCTATCGCCACACAACCAATGAACTGGCATACTTTTATTCCTAAATTCGATTTACATTACTTCTCAACCATCGGCCTTTTAATTTTCGCCATGAACGGTGCCGAATTAGTCGCACCATATGTCAGCGAAATGAAAGATGGCAAAAAAGATTTCCCTAAAGCCATGATGGCCCTCGCTTTAATGACAGCCTTCTTAACAATCTTCGGTTCATTTGCGATTGGTGTCTTCTTTGATGCCAACCACTTACCTAATGATTTAAAAATGAACGGTTCTTACTACGCGTTCTTAGCGCTAGGTCAACAATTCCATATGGGCAAAGTCTTGCTCTACATCTTCGCCGTTACACAAGCCATCTACATGGGCGCGCAACTCGCGATGTTACTCGATGGTGGGACCCGAATCTTCTTATCTGATACTGCTAAGAAGTTCTTACCTAAAGCCCTCACAAAGACTAACAAACAAGGCTTACCAATCAACGGTTACTGGTTAACCACTGGGATCTGTACTTTCGTGCTGGCTTCAAGTGCCTTCTTACCCGCCATCAACGATATCTTTAATTGGTTGTTGAATATCAACGGTATCGTCTCACCATTTGTTACTTGCTTCATCTTCGTCGCCTTCTTACGGGTCCGCTTCAACAGCAACAAATACCCATCAGAATATACGTACATTAAAAACAAACCTTGGGCGATTATTGTTGGTTTCTGGTGCTTGCTTATCACCGCATTAGGGACAATCTTCAGTATCTTCCCACAGGATGCCACACCAGGCACTTCTAAATACACCCACGAATTGATCTTAAACGTCGTGGTTTCCGTTTCATTAATGGGCTTAGGGGTCATCCTCCCATTAATCGCTAAGTATCAACGAAAAAAAACAGCTTAAATAAAAACGGCTAAGACCTGTGATTTTACAAGGTCTTAGCCGTTTTTTATTTAAGCTTGATGATATTTCTTTTCTAAGTAGTAATAGATTGGTAAGCCAATCAATGTGATTCCCAACCCGATTAAGGCTAAGATCGTTTGCGTGAATAAGGTGTTAATCACAATAAACGTTCCCCCTAAAATCGCGATTAATGGGACTACTGGATATAAAACTGCTTTGTAAGGCCGTTTCATTTCTGGTTCGCGTTTACGCAAGATAATCACTGCGGCAAAGGTCATCACATAGAATATCCAGATGACGAAGATTAACATATCGGTCAATGTGTTAAAACCACCCACAAAAATCATACCGATCGCAATCACTAATTGTAAAATCCCGCATAAAATTGGAATGCCAGCTTTTGATAAGCGGCTAAGTTGTTTGCTAAATGGTAAGTGTTGTTCAGTTGCCATCGCATATGGCACGCGCATCCCGGTCATTGTATAACCGTTAATTGCACCATAAACCGAAACTAAGATCCCGATGGTTACTAGCTTGCCACCGAAACCGCCGAATAAATGACCAGCTACTTCGGCAGCGGCATTTTCGTTACCAGCAATCTGTGAGATTGGTAAGACTAGTAGGAAGACTGCGTTAACTAAGAGGTAAACCACCATTGTTCCAAAAAGACCTAACAAAATTGATTTTGGTAAATCTTTTTCAGGATGGCGCATTTCCCCGGCAATATTCCCAACATGAATCCAGCCATCATAGGCAAATAACGTTGCTAATACCCCATTACCCAATGCTGATAAGACATTATTCGATGTACCCGTTCCTGCTACAGTAAAGAGTGAAACGTGACTTGCGTTAGTCCCCGGGTTAATTAACCCAAAAATAATAATAATAGCTAAAGGAATTAATTTAAAGACAGTCGTAAAGGATTGAACAAAGCCACCCACACGACTTCCAAAGAAGTTCATAATTGTTAAACTCGTTGCGACAATGACTGCAACCGGAATTTGCCAGCTAGGCGCCCATCCAAATAAATTCAAACATTGTGTCGCAAAAATAATTGATAATGCAGCAATATTGGCCGGGAAATAAACCGTTGTTTGCGCCCAACCTAGTAGGAAGGCTGCAACACTGCCATAAGTTTTCTCAATATAGCGCATCATACCGCCGGTTTCTGGAATCGCAGCTGCCAGTTCAGCAGCCGTTAAGCCCGCACAAATCGTGATGATACCACCAAGCAACCAGGCCAACATTGTTAGCCCCGTTGAACCTGTGACTTCTGTTACTGATGATGCTTTAAAAAAGACGCCTGCGCCGATAACAGTCCCCATTACTGTTGATAAGGCGGCCGTAAAGCCGACTGTTCGATTTAATTCTTGAGGTGGTGTTTGCGTTTTGATATCAATCACTCCTTCCTAGGTATAAAAAAACATTAGTTATCATATTTTAAACTAAAATAAATGACAGTTAAAGCATTTTCTGCGGGTAACACTGTTGAAAATCAACCAATGCTCCCATTAGGTTAGCATCGTCTTGATACTGACTCGCTAAAAGTGGTGTCTCAAATGGCGCCAGCTGAACTTGCGTTAATAATTTGCGACGTTCAATTTCAATATGGGGGACTAAAAAATCAATCTTTTCAAGACCGCCCCCTAAAATAATGGCTTCTGGATCAAAACAATATTGTAAATTATAAATAGCTTGCGCTAAATATTGATAAAAGGCCGTAGTCACTTGGTGTGCCAAAGAATTGCCTTGTCTCGCCAAAGCAAAAATTTCCGTTCCCGTCAGTTCAGCATGGGCTTGTTGATTATATTGTTGCGTTAAATAAGTAATGGTTCCCACCTCACTTAGCGGATGACCATCAGACATTAACATCGCACCAAATTCACCACTAAACAGATGCGAGCCATGTTGAATGTGTCCATCAATAATGACCGCACCCCCAACATCTGAGTCAATCGCCAAATATAAAACGTTCTGTAAGCCCTCTGCTGAACCACTGCCTAATTCGGCCAAGGCTGCACAATTAATCTCATTTTCCATAATGACGGGTAATCCAAATCGCATTTCTAATGCACTTTGAATTTCAAAATTATGAATGTACGGGAGGGCACTGGCACCTTCAATAATCCCAGTCGCTTTATTGACTGCCCCGGGTGTGCTCATTCCCACGCCGACGATTTGATCTGACAATTGATATGTCCGAACAATTTTGGTCAACGCTGCATAATAAGCATTTAGCGATTTAGGGGTCGCAACCATTCCCTGCTTTGTTAACTTATGAGCAGTACCATCCCATAAGGCAAATTTAATGGTTGTTCCCCCAACATCAATCAGCGCTAAATTAGCCATTCTCCAATCCCCCCCAATTATTATTTAAGATAACAATTGTTAACTTTTGAACTTAATCAAAAAGTTAACACCTCGCTATTTGTAACGCTTTCATTCTAACATAAAATACCCCATACCGCTATTCTACTTAGAATGGACAATTCTATTGCTTTGTCCGCTGTGTTTCGCTTCGGTAAGCGTTATCATTGAATTGTGAAATAATTCAAAATAAGGAGCCCCATCATTATGAAAACAAACTTTGATTTTTTAATGCCTAGCGTTAACTTTTTTGGCCCTGGCGTCATCGAAAAGATTGGTGATCGCACCAAAATGTTAAATATTACCAAACCTTTAATCGTGACTGATACTTTTTTAGAAGGTGTTCCTGACGGTCCTGTCGCCCAAACACTCGCTTCATTGGATCAAGCCGGTGTTCAATATAGCATCTTTAACGGTGTTGAACCTAATCCTAAAGACCGCAATATTCAAGCCGGCAAGGCGCAATACCTCGCTGATGGTTGTGATGGCCTCATTACTGTCGGGGGTGGTTCCGCTCACGATTGTGGTAAAGGAATTGGTATCTTGCTCACTAACGGTGACGACATTACCAAATTAGCTGGGATTGAAACCTTAGAAAACGCCCTACCACCACTATTAGCGGTTAATACAACTGCCGGAACAGGTTCAGAATTAACCCGCCACTGCGTTATTACAAATGAAGAAACCCATCTTAAATTTGTCGTCGTTTCTTGGCGGAATATTCCGCTCGTTTCATTTAACGATCCAATGTTAATGTTAGATGTTCCCGCTAAATTAACGGCTGCAACCGGGATGGACGCCTTTGTCCAAGCCATCGAACCCTACATTTCAACCAACCGTAATGCGATTACTGATGGCCAATGTCTCCAAGCCATCAAGTTGATTGAAGAAAGCTTGCGCGAAGATGTTGCTAACGGCCATAACATCGAAGCGCGGACCAAGATGTGCGAAGCTGAAATGTTAGCAGGCATGGCTTTCAACAACGCTGATCTTGGTTACGTGCACGCAATGGCCCATCAATTAGGTGGCCAATATGATGCCCCTCATGGTGTTTGTTGTGCCCTCTTATTACCAATCGTTGAAGAATTCAACATCGTCGCTTGTCCCGACCGTTTTGCAGAATTAGCACGCGCGATGGGCGAAAATACGGATGGCCTTTCAACAAGAGATGCCGCTGAACTTGCTATCAAAGGGATGCGCCAAATGGCAGCCGATGTTGGTATTCCAACTAGCATCAAAGCAATCGGTGCTAAACCAGCCGATTTCGAAATGATGGCCGAAAATGCTTTGAAAGACGGCAACGCCTTTTCAAACCCACGTAAGGCAACTAAAGCAGAAATCGTTGCCCTTTTCCAAAAGGCATATGACGCTGAATAATTTAAATAAAGCCAATCGTCTTTTACTGACGATTGGCTTTTTAATTGTTTCATGTTACACTTAACGGGAAAACAGCCGTTAAATCGGCCGTTTTAACCAACTAGATTTTTTAAAGGAGCGTCAACAACATGTCAACTCAATTTGATCGTCCAGGTTTAATAATTGAATAACTGTTTGGTCTTTTTTTAAGGGCGCTTCTATTGACTCTATTTTTATAATACTGCTAATTAACGATAAGAAGCTGCTTACCAGCTTCTTTTTTAATGCAGAAGATTCCCTTAAAGAGGGCCAACTTAACAAAAAAGGAGTCTCATATGCAAGAAACAAAAATGGCACAAAAACGAGTATTAATTACTGGCGTTAGCAATCGCCAAACAAACTTTGACTACACAATGCGTGAATTAGGCGAATTAGCCCGCGCTGATAACTTAGAAGTGGTTGGTGAAGTACGCCAAAACATCGATCAAGCTAGTCACCGAACTTATTTTGGTAAGGGTAAAGTCCAAGAAATCAAGGCTGAAGCCGCTCAAGCTGACGCTGATATCATTGTCGTTAACGATGAACTATCCCCTTCACAAATTAGAAACCTTGAAAAAGAATTAGAAATGAGTATTCTGGATCGCACTCAATTGATTCTAGAAATCTTTGCGAGCCGCGCCAAGACTAAGGAAGCCCAACTACAAGTTGCGATTGCCGAAGCAAAATATCAATTACCACGTTTACACCCTTCAGAAAACAAACTGGATCAACAAGGTGGCGGTGGTTCAACTAACCGTGGGGCCGGTGAAACACAACTTGAATTAGATCGTCGTTTAATTGAAAAACGGATTACTAAATTAAAGGGTGAATTAGCCCAAATTGATCAACAACAAGAAGTCCAACGTCGTCAACGGACTAAAAATGCGGTCCCTGTTGTAGCACTCGTTGGTTATACCAATGCTGGTAAATCAACAACGATGAACCGTATTTTACAACGTTTGAATCCAGACACACCTGAAAAACAAGTTTTTGAAAAGGACATGTTATTTGCAACCCTTGATACAAGTGTTCGCGAAATTGTTCTTCCTAACAAGCAGAAATTCTTATTAAGTGATACGGTTGGTTTCGTTACTAAATTACCTCATCACTTGATCCAGGCTTTCAAATCAACCTTGGCTGAAGCCGCGGGTGCTGATCTATTGATTCACGTTGTCGATTATTCAGATCCTAATTACCTCGATATGATGAAAACAACACAAGAAACGCTCGACTCATTAGGTGTTAAGGATATTCCGGTCATTGAGGCTTACAATAAAGCTGATTTAAAACCTGATACCCGCTACCCAGAAGTCGATGGCACACAAATCGTTTACTCTGCACGTGATGAGGTTGCTATTGATGCTTTAATCGCGCTCATCAACAAGCAACTCTTTGAACAATATCCAACTCTTGATTTTCTCATTCCGTTTACAGAAGGCCAAGCGGTTGCTTACTTAAGCGAACGCGCCAACATTCTGGAACAAAGTTATGAAGAAGAAGGGACTAAAATTCGGGCACAAATCAGCCCTGATTTACTAGGTGCCGTTCAAAAATATGTTCAAGAATAACTAAAAAAACAGCGTCGAAAACAGTAATTGTTTTCGACGCTATTTTTTTAATTATTGATATTTTTGAAAAACTTTATCCGCTGCTTGCATAATCCGTTGCACATCAGCCGAATCAATTTTAGGGGCGATTACTGGGCCATCCTGTTCATAGGCACTTGAAATCGTTTCTAAGGCCTTTTGCGCACGTGGACTTAACATCACGTATTTGTTTTGTCCGTTCGCTATCGCGCATCCCTAAGAGCCAGCCAGCATCCTTTAAACGATAGAGGTCTTCTTCAACCAATCCCGCACTGAATACAATTTGTGCATCAACATATCGACCCGTTGTCATCTCATTAATCCGTTGTAATAAGATAGCATCGTCTAAACTGATATTAACGTCACGGCAAATTTCTTCTAGGTGGTCAAAATAACTAAGACTTGCCATACCGGCTTGAACCGTTTTAATCATTTCGCTTACAGGATCTTTTCTATTTAGGTAATATACTGACATTTTGATAACCCCACTTCGTTCGGTATTAACAACCTTACTTGATTATCTTTATTCTATACCAGCAGGTCGCGAATAAATATCGGGGTTTTTTTAGATTTGAAAAATATCGCGAAACAATCATTAATCATTAGCATCAACAATTTTTGAAAAGTTGTAATAGTTTGATTAGCGATTGGTTATCGTAAAGACAATCGGCTTTTTAAGCGGATCATAGCCCTTAGTTGCCGATACTTGCACCAAACGGTACGTATCAGGATCGAGATGTGTGATGCGAACTTGACCATGTTCATCGCTCTTCAAGTTTTCGACAAGCACTTTACCACTTTGATTTTGTAATTCATATTTCGCTCCAACCAAAGCTTGGTTCGTATTGCCATCTACTTGATTTACAATGACTGTCCCTTGTGACTGATGACTTTCAATCGTCACTTGTTTAAGTTGCGCATCCTGTTTAATCTCGATGATTTGATCGTTAGTTTGTTTTTGATAGCCAGGTGCCGCCGTCAATTGTACGAGTCGATATTGACCAGGTGTGAGGTCGTCAACTACGACTTGACCAGTTGCACCCACTACAATTTCTGGCCGAACCACCTGACCAGCTAACGTTTCCAATCGATAAGTTGCACCAGCAATCGCTAACTGCGTTTTCTGATCCCTATCGATCAATACAAAACTCCCCAATTTAACATCGGGTGCTTGTTGCTCAGCCTTAATGGCGACCGTTGCCGTTTTACGATCCGTAATGGCCACCTTTGTCACTGCCGAATTAATTTCGTACCCAGTTGGTGCCTTGATTTCTTGAACAGTATATTGCCCCACTGCTAGTTGGGTCAATTTAATCTGTCCTTGACTATCAGTTTGATAATAACCGACTTCTCGACCGCTTTGATCCTTAACCTCAAAGTAGGCCTTTGCAATCGGTGCGCCCTTTTTAGTTGTATGCTTAATCAGTAACTGCCCCATTTGTGCTTCATCTGTTACCGTTAGTTGTGTTGCTCGCGGTGATTTTTCAGACAACGCTACAATTCTAGGTTCAGTTGCTAACCGGTAACCAAGTGGTGCTTCCACTTCAGTTACGCGATAGCGCCCTGGTTTTTGGTCCGGCAACTCAGCCCGACCGGTTTGATCCGTTTCAACTTTAGTCATCTGACCAGTTTTCAGTGACTCGACTTTAAAGACAGCACCTGATAAAGGTTGCCCTTTTAAGTTAGTTTTATTAATCGTTAAGGTTTGCAATGGCATCTCAATTCGATTAGCTTGTAATTGTAACTGATTTTCACCATAACGGCTGACATCTAATTGACTTTGATCAAACGACAATTGATACCCGGTCGGTACTTGTAAAACCTCAACCCGATAGTGCCCCGTACTTGCATTGGGGAGTATAGCCTGTCCGAATCGATCAGTTGTCAATTCCCAAACGGTCTGACCTTGGTCATCTGGTTGATCGGCAGTTAGTCGCAGTAAAACACCAGCAACACCTTGAAAGTGATTATCTAAAATCTGAATGCGCAATGGACTGATTGGCGCAGTCACTTCACGTTTATCAGCAAAGCGGACTTGGTATAACCGTTTTTCATGGGCTTTAATCGTCACAAACTGAGGTGTTTGATCCAACTGATAGCCAGTTGGAGCTTTTGTTTCCTGAATCTGATACCGTCCTGGGTTCAACTCAGTAAAGTGTAGTTGCCCGGACACCGTCTTTTGCATTTGTGTCTGACCAGTTGCCAAATTAGTTAATTTAATGGCCGCATCGTCTAGCCCTTGCCCTTGTTGATTGGTTTTATGCACGATAATTTGCTGTTTTTCAGTCACTTTTAGCCGCTGATTATCAACTGTTACTTCAGTGTTTTGTGCCCCATCAGCACCCACAATCGCCGTTTGAATCGCTGCTAGTGGCTCGTAGCCCGCAGCATTGGCAATTTGCTCGTAAGTTATTTCGCCTGTTGGTACTTGCTTAATGGTCACTTCACCATCTTGATTCGTCTTTTGAGAAACAAAAACAGTTTGACCGTTATCAGCCGGCGTTGCTGTCGTTAAAGTAAAAGCAGCATTGGCTAACGGTTGATGCGTTGCGGCATCGCGAACTCTAAAAGTAACATCCGCTACCGTTCGTTGCAATTGCCAATCTACAGTATTCTGATGGTCGTTACTAATTGTTAATGACTGAACAGCAGTGGCTGGCTGATAACCCGCCACCGTTGATTCTTGCGTCACTTGATAGTCGCCTACTGGAACAGCTGCCAAAGTAGCTTTACCTGTTGCCGTTGTCGTAACTGTTCGCTCATAACTTTCTTTAGAACCCATCAGTTTGAGCTTTAGTTGAACGCCAGCTAGCGCTTTTCCTTGCGCATTAGACGCATTCAAAGTAACGTCATGTTTCGCATCCGTTCGTTGTATCTGATGAACAAACGAAACAGCTGTTGTTTCCTGATCAAGGGTTATTTCCTGGGAAATGTTAGCCAATTGATAGCCATCCGGTACTGCAACTTCTCGAATCTGATAACGCCCCGCGGGTAATTGCCCAACTGTTACCTGCCCGTTATCATCAGTTTGAACGGTTCGGTATTGTTCATTAGCCATCGTCGTAACACGATAGCTCACATGTGGTAAAGCTATTCCGGATTCTGAAAGACTGGTAATCTTTAACATTTTAGTCTGGCTAATTGCCGAAAAATTGACCTGCGCCGTTTTATCTTTAGTAACCGTTATAACTTGATCATTAGCGCCTACAACACTGTAATGAGGGATCATCTTTGTAACGGAAACGCGATAATCGCCAGTTGGTAAGCTTGTCCAATTCACCTGTCCATAATTATCAGTCGTTCCAGTCTTCTGATAAGTTGCATCCTTAATTGACTGTAAATGTAGCTGAACACCGACAAGCGGATCACCAGTTGTTTGGTCCGTAACTGTTGTCATCATCTCACCTTTGGTCTTGCCAAAAACAACCGTCGTCGTCAACGATTGATTAGCGCTAACCGTGACAGTCGGAGCCCACTGTGGTTCACTACTATCTGGGTGAAAAATCACTTTCAATTGATAACGTCCCGTTGGTAATGTCAACTTAGTCCAACCCTTGTCATCACTTGCTGGTGCCGTGTAACTTTCATTTGTTTTTTGATTAACCGCCATTAAAACAACACCAGACACCGGTGTGCCGTCTTGTAATTGCGTCTTAACAACTAAGTCACCTCGACTCGCATCAGTGTAGTATAAGTGATAGAAATTAGCTTGATCCGCAGCAATTTCAATTAGTTCATTAGACTTTTCCAATTGATACCCAGTTGGTGCAGCAATTGAGCTAACGTGATATTTCCCAGGCATGATGCCACGAACAGTATGCCCTGTTAGTGTCTCAACAACTATTTTGAAAAAACCACGATTATCTGAACTTAACGTATAGTCGTATTTGCCATTCTCTGATTTTAGCATTGGGAACAGCTTGTTCATTATCATCAAGCCCACGAATTACAAAAGATTCAACTGGTGATTGCTTCTTAGTATCGGTTGCCGCTGCTAATGCGGATATATCAAAAAGGCTCAGCATTAAGCTAACAACCGTCAAAATAACCGTTAGTTTCCGAAAATAATGCTGTTGCTTCAATTCTATCACCTCATTCAATTTCATTTTGAACAGCGTATACCCCTTGTCCTGCTAGTGCACCAAAGACCGCCCCGACTTGAGTTGTTGCGCCGCCAGATGGTGTATTAGGGCTCATACTTTGTTGGAACATCGCGATATCTTTTTCAACTTGAGCGTGATGCTTCAGAAAATCTGCTTGTTGTTGATCTTGGTTTGCATTGTCTTGCCCTTGTTGATTCCCATGTCCTTGGCTGCTTGCCTTAGCATGTTTCTTAATCGTTTTTTTTGCGATTTTATGGGTATTTTTAGCTGTATTAGCGGTTGTTGCCTCAGCAGCTTTAGCTTGATCCTGGGTCGTTTGCGCAACGGATTGCGCCGCTGTTGATTTATCGCTTGCATTAGTCGCTTTTTGAGCTGCACGTTGTTGCTCTTCTGCTACTTCTTGCGTATTTGCTGTCTTAGATTGATCCTGCTGTGCTGCAGGAACTTGTTGGGCCGTTGTTGTCGATTGATTAGTCGTTTGTTGATCAGGTTGCGTCTTTGAAACTGGCTGCTCTGTTTGGGCAGACGAACTTGAAGACTGTGAGTCTGATGATGACTCAATCACCTTTGTCGGATAGTTTTTAACCGTAATATTCAATTCATTACCCGTTAAAGCACCTGAATTTTCTTTTCCAACAGCGGTATCTGCTGCTGATACTTTTTGAACTTGTTGCATCAAAAAAGTTTGTGAAAAACGATAAACGCCTAAACTAAGAATTGTTAAGGCGAGGATCTGCTTGCCTGATTTCATAGTTTCCCCTTTTTAATCGCGACCACTAAATCCCCAAATTGCTGCCAGTTCAAAATAGTAGGCGGATTCTTCCAAATTAATTGTTCACAGGTCAACGTGCTTGAGTAAAAATCAGATAGGTAGAGGTCCGTCCGTTCATCAACGGTCGTTTGCACTTCGATATTCAGATTGTTAAAGTAGTTGACTGTTTTCTTCATATACTGATTATAGAGTCTACCTTGTGAGAAATCCACACAAATATAAACACGATCTTTTAATATTTCGAGCGGAATATCTTCAATACAGGCAAACATGTAATCATAATACAAACTCGCCTGTTTACGCCAATCCAAATCCGTTTCTTGTTTGGTCGTAAACGTCAAAATAATTTGATGAAATAGTGGATTTGCTTCTGCAAAATAGGTCAATTGTTGTTCATCAATAAAGGTTGTTGGTTCTGTGTAAAAAGGTTAAATGCTTTGCATGAATTTGATCTAAATCATGCGCTAAGTTAGCCAGAATATTTTGAGCTTGTTCACTATGCGCTTCATCTTTCATCAAGACGTGCTCAACTTTGCTAACAAATTGGCCGGTCTTTTGCGACACACCATTTTTAAGGTCCGGTGTTAAATAGTCAATTTCAAGTGGTACATAACTTTCGGTAAATAAAAACGTCAGTAGACCTTCTGCTTCCACTTCTAGCGGAATTCGTAATAACTGATAGTTAGTCGTCAGCATGCTCAATACCGGCTGCCATAGTTGCGGTTGTTGCGTCTTAAAATCGGGCGCTAATAAGGGGGCAGTTAACGCGTTTTTCCCCCGTAATCGCAGTGATTGTACCTTGAGATAAGTCTCCAACTTTGTAATTGTCGTTGGTAGTAGATTAATCTGAAACTGATCGCGCATCGTCACTAACATCTGGTCGACAGTTTCTTGGAATAACGCCAATGGTTTTTCAATGCCATTAAAGTAACTATAATAGATTTCAAAAACAAACTGGCGAATCTGCATTTCTGGGCCAATCAACTGATTTTTTTTGAATTGAAGATTAAAATGATCTGCGACTTCTACCATTTCCTTCCGCAATTCATAGAACTTAGTTTTCCCAATGAATAAAGCATCGCAAAAGTCAGTCGTTTCATTTTTGCCTGGATTCAATAAACTAAATTCAAACATCTTGAATAAATTGGATTGTTGTAAGTAGTCTAGTCGAATTTTACGGACGATTGATTCACTGATATGGCCACTTTCAAAGATGCCATCCCCATTAATTCTCAAATAACTCTCAGGGCTCATCATCGCTAAATCCGCATTAACCGTCTCAACATATTGACTAAGTTTGAACTTAGATAAGCCCAATAATTTCATCGCACGATTTACTGTTAGATAGTAATCCCCATGATCAGCGACTAATTCTAATAAATAATATTGATAACGATAATTCAAATCTAGAAATTCATTATGGATTTCCACTCATTTTCCTCCAGATTAGATTTAAGCTCTTTTTTGATAGGCCATTTGAACCATTAATTGATAAGGATCACTGCCTTCAACAACCCCACTACGGCCGGCCATCTTATGTGGTCCACCAGTAATCCACGTGTGGGCAATCGCTAATTGATAACGATCGGTTAATTCCTGGATTGGTGTGAGCCCCACTGATTTGATAACAGCAAGTGGCGCCTTGGCCATCGCGTTAATGCCACCATAAACCACCCACTGACCGTCTTCTTGTTTAAGCTCATAAAACGGTAAGGCCACTCGTTCACCAATTGCATAAATTGGGCGTTGGAAATGTTGTGCTTGCTCGTAAATATCGGCATCTGCCAACCCAGCGTAATTTAAGCTGATATAGCCAGCTTCAATTAATTGTGCGACTAATTGGTCGAGTTGTTGTTGATGCGCACTATCGACTTCTAGTTGTGCTGGTAGCAAATCCTTCTCTTCAAATAAGCCGGTTGCTGGCTGGACTTGTGAGATGATTTTAGGCTTAGCTGTTTGTCCAGCTAAGGGATGTGGCGCAGTTGGATCGCCACCCAGCGCCTTTTCGACGTATGGTGACACATCGACAACCGCGTTGCGACCACGATAATAGAAATAAAGATTCATCACTGCAAAATAGAGTAATACTAAAAAAACAATTAGATTAATCACGCCTCGTCCAATTGCTTGTGCTCTAAAGTAGTAGATGCTCTTATATAGTAAGTAAAAATCACCGATTAGACAGATGATTGAAAAAATTCGGTTTTTAACCCGATTATTAATGTTTAAGTAGCCAAAATAATGATTAATGATATCCAAAAAAGATAACATTGCGCATTCCGCCTTTCAATATTAACAGCAGTTCGTTATTGCGTTGCACTACCGCTAGTGACCTTGGCCACGTTTTGGGATGTCCCTGTTGATGACGCTGCACTACTGCTGTTATTAGTTGTTGTTTGAGTATCACTTGTTGTATCGCTTGAATCAGCTGACTCGTCGTTTTGCGTTGTATCAGTCGTCTCGCTTGAGCTGGTTTCCGTCGTATTATCTGTACTTGATTGTTCTTGATCTGACGGCGTTGATGTTGATTCCGAGCTGCTTGATACTGATTCTTCCAGTTCGCTAGATGATTGGCTGCTAGTCGTCTCATCGCTTTCTGAACGACTCGCTGATTGACTACTGCTTACACTGCTTTGTGAGCTTTCTGAAACGGAAGTCTTTTGCTCCGTCTTAATATTAGCGACCGGTTTAACAGTATTAACAACGACGTTCGTTGCGCTCATTGCAATAATTAATGAAATAATCGCTGCTGGGGGCACGATTGGGGGCGTATGAAATGCCATAACACTCTTCCTTCCTATCTATTCATTTTCTTGACAGTCTTCACAAAGACCGTATAACTCAAATTGATGTCCTTCAACTTGGCAGTTGGGGAGTTGATCACTGAAGAAATCCAGTGGACACATCTTCAACTCAATCACCTTGCCACAGTTACGGCAAATAAAGTGATGATGGTGACGATGTTCAAAATCACACTGATACTTCACATGAGCTTGTTCGCCTTCAGTTTGTTGCTCCACTAAACCGAGCTGCTCAAAGTCTTTAATATTGCGATAAATGGTATCATGACTCATCCCTGGGAAAATCGCCCGCATATGATCGTCAATTTGGGTCACTGGGATGTAATGATTTTCGTACTGCGCTAAATAAGTCAACATTTCGCGACGTTGCTTTGTGATCTTAAATCCGTTTGCTTTTAAAACGGCCAGCGCCGTCGTCATTTCACTCATTTTAATCGGTTCCTTTCTTAATACCTACTATTCAGAATAACTGATTATAGCATTAATCGTCGTCATTTTAGTTTTAAATGGTTTAATTGCTACACACTATTATTATACGCTCTTATAATGGTCCGTGACGAAAAACAATTTCCCCTTTTAACAAATTTTAATCAAACTCGAGTAAAAATAGTTGCAATTAACCCGGTCAAGCGTTATGATAATACTCAGATGGTTTTTAGGAAACCGTCTTCATTGGCCTTCTACCAGTGTTTTAGTTATTTGAAGGGAGATTTTAATTATGCAATTACAAAACAAAACTAATAATTGGTATCATGTTTCACTTGATACGCAAACTCAAAAATTTATCGCAACTGCAACGAACAATGAAAAAATCAGTGCAAGTGGTATTACAATTGAACAAGCTGTCCAAAAATTAACATTTAAAGTGAAACAACCTAACCGTGCAAACAAGCGACAACTTGCTTAAGCACTAATCGTTAAAAGGGAAGCCTGACAAAACAACGTTTTGTCGGACTTCCCTTTTTTGTTATTGACGTAACTGTTCAATAATTGTCGTCAATGTCTTTTGCGTTTCTTGCCAGTCATCATTCACAATAATCTGTGCTTGATCATGTAACGGTCCTGAAACCATTAAATCCCGTTTAAATTCCGCACTCGCAAGACGTTTTTGGATTGCTTCTGGTGAATCATTACGCTTTTCTAAGCGACTAATTAAAGCTGTTGCTTCCGAGACCGTTAAAAATAAGACGGTTACTTGTTTGCCAAAGGTTTCCAGATAGGTCTGAGCCCCTTTGGTATCAACCACTAAACTGATCAATGGGGACTTCGCCCAAGCTAGCTCAAGCGCTTCATGTGAAGAACCATAATGATAGCCTGAATAAGTCACTGATTCGATTAAATGCTTCTGTGCAAGCGATGACTCAGTCTCGAAATAGTAATCCACACCATCGACTTCGTTATGCCGTTTAGGCCGCGTCGTATGGGTTACGACTTGGGGAATCTGATACATTTCGGTTAACCAATGACTAACCGTTGTTTTACCACTACCGGTGGCGCCTGTAATCACTAATAACTGTTTTTCTACCATTTTTATCCCACTTCTCATCTATTTTAACTAAAAAAGTTTGACCCTTCCTTCTCAGGGAGAGCCAAACTTTTTTCTGTTTAATATTAATTGCTTAACTAAATCCGACGACCAAAGTCAGGTTTGTAATATTGCATTGACATGGTTGTTACGCTTTGACCAGGTGCCGGTGCATGAACGTATGAACCGTTACCGATGTAAATTCCAACATGATGTGCTGAACCAACGCCACCCCAGAAAACAAGGTCGCCAGGTTGTAATTCTGATAATGACACTTGTGTCCCAAGCTTGCTTTGTTCTTGTGATGTCCGTGGTAAGCTGATACCAGCCATCTTAGCTGCATACATCACTAAACCTGAACAATCAAAGCCACCAGGTTGTGCACCACCCCATGCATATGGTGTACCAATAAATTGTAGTGCGTTTGACACTAATGAACCTGTGTTAGCAACTGGCTTTGTTGTTGCTTTTGAGGCTGAGTTACTGTTGTTACTTGGTGTTGTTGCACCAGTATTATTGTTTAAAACTGATTCTATCTTAGCTTTGTCTGATGATTCGTTCTTAATATCGCTTGATGTTGATTCTGATTTTGTTGCCGTTTTTGGTGCTTCAGCTTTAGCGGCTTTGTCTGCTTCCGCTTGTTGTTTAGCGGCTTCAACAGCGGCTGCCGTTTGTGAATCCAATTGGCTTTGTAAGTTAGCTAATTGTGTTTTATGACCTTCAACTTCTGTTTCAAAACGCTTTTGTTCTTTTTCAGCGTCATCTTTTAAAGTCACTAATTTAGCTTGATCAGCTTCTAATTGTGATTTAGTTTTAACTAAATCTGCCTTTTTAGTTTCTTGCGTTGTTTTTAAAGTTGCCAATGTACTTTCTGAATCACTAACAGCTGTCATTGCTTCTTTGCTGGCTTGGTTTAACTTACCAACAACTGACGCACGACTCATCATATCTGAGAAGTTATCACTATTGACGATAAAATCAACATAGACGTTCCCTGAGACGCTGTTACCCGCTTCTTTTTGAAGTGAAACAGCTTGCTTCTTCATCACGCTCTTACGGGCTTGCACTTCAGCTTTAGCTTTTTCAATTGATTGATCAAGTGCAACGATTTGTTGATCAGTTGACTTGATATTTGCTTTAGCATCATCAATGGCAATGACCTTGTTAGAAACTTGGCTATTGATTTCTGACACTTTATTTTGAGCATCGTTTAATTTCGTTAACAAAGCGGCATTTTCAGCACTAGTTTTCGTAATGGCAGCCTTTGTATCTGTTACTGAATCGGCACTAACAACACCCACGCTCATCGCAATTGGTGCACTGATTGATAACATCGCTAACGCACTGACCATTAACTTACCTAATTTTTTCACTTTGTCCACTCCTGTTTTTAATATAATTAACTACTTAATACCGTCCATATTTCTTATCCGTTTATCAGTGTATCATCTGACTGTTACAGGACTGTTACAATTAAATTACTATCACGAGTCGATGTCTGCTATATCAATGTTTTTAATCACTAACAATTGCTGAATTTGCGCCCATTGCGTCTGACCAATTAAGACGGCAGTTTCATCTCCGTTTGCGTCAACTACTTCATAGGATAACGGCTTAACATTCACCTCTTTGACAATTTGATTAAACATCTTTTTGGCATAGAGCGCCTGAATTTTTTTAGTTTCCAAAATAACCACCTCATCATTCATTTTAATTAAGCTTATCATAAGCCTGTTTAATTGTGTTTCAATCGCTTTCAGCTTAAAATGAAACCATCTTCTAGGAAATGGGGTTTTAAGATGCAAATTACAAGACATGATCAACCACTCGAGACAATTGGGACACCACCTAAAGTCGGTGAGCAATTACCCGCTTTTGAATTGGTTGATGCAGATCACCAAACACGCACAACCCAACAATTACTGGGCAAACGAACATTGATTAGCATTGTGCCAGATATCAATACACGTGTTTGCAGCATTCAAACAAAACACTTTAATCAAGCAATTGATCAATTTACAGATATCAACTTCTACACCGTTTCAACGAATACCGTTGAACAACAACAAGCCTGGTGTGCCGCTGAAGGTGTTCAACTGATGCAACTCCTCTCCGATGAAGCCTTGAGCTTCGGTAAAGCCCTCAATTTATACGTTCCTAGCAATAATACGTTGCAACGGTCAATTATGATTGTCGAAGCAGATGGCACAATCAGCTACGAAGAATTAATCGTTGAACAAACTGACGAACCAAATTATGCAGCGGCACTCGAATTTTTAAAATCAGCTCACTAATTAAGTGAATCCGCTCAAAGCCACACCAATGTTGGTCGTGGTTTTTTTATTAGCCTGATTGTTCAACCTATCACGTGAGCGATGTGATAGGTTGAACAATATTGCTTTACCTTGATGCTTGGCGTATTATACCTATACCAGTTACTTAAATTTAAACTTGAAGGAGTCGCAATGACGACACTTAGCAACGATCTTTTTCAGACCTTTAATAAAGTCATTCACCACTATCGCCATTATTACGGTATGCAATTTTCATCGCACCATAAATCTGTCAGTCAAATTCGCATTTTAAAACTACTCCATCAACAAAATGGGCAAATGCAAAGCACGCTTGCTCAAACGTTGGCGATTCGGCCCTCTTCGTTGACAGAGTGCCTCAATAAACTGGCTGCTAAAGACTATATTCACCGTCAATCTGATGAACATGACAAGCGTGTGACTCACGTTTTTATCACACCAGCTGGTCGTGCGATTATCCAAGAAGCCTTTGATGGCCGCGATGAGTTTACGGAAACCTTATTTAGCAGCCTTTCAAGTGAAGAACAAGCAACGCTTAATCAGCTGCTCACCAAATTAGAACACACCTTATCAGATACTCAAAATTTCGACTTTATGGCTGAATTCAAAGAACGTTTACACCATACTAAACTTTAAAAAAGCACTATTTTAGGAGGTTCTCATGCGTAAAATATTAGAATATTCTCTGGCGGGGGTTTTATCTTTTCTCTTTAGTAGAGCCTTCATTCATCGCATCGTTTTACCCACACTTTGGGGTTATCCCCGCTTAACCCGTGTGATGGCTAGATTTCCTAAGACGACCGTCCTATTAATTCTCTTTTTGACCCTCGCGCTCTGGTTAGGCTGGATTCAGTGGGACTTAAAGCGCCTTTCACCGATTTACGGATACTTGATTTATAGCGTCTATCTCCTGCTACTCTTCATCGTATTGTTCACAAAAGCCAGTGTTTACCATGCTGTCAGCCTGAATCCATTTGATTTTATTAGTCATGATCGCCGTACAATTCTGGAGGCCCTATTAAATGTCATCTACTTCATCCCACTGGGCGGTCTCTATAGTTTAAAAGCGGATTTCACTGAAACCAACATTATCGCATTGCTTACCATTTTAGGAATTGAAATTCTTCAATACGTCTTTTACTTAGGGACTTTCGCTATCAGCGATATCATTCTCAACTGGGTAGGTTGTCTAATCGGCTTTACTTTATTCACGATTGGCGCCCGCCATTTCAAACAAACGATTAAAACTAACGCATAAAAAGAGCGCAGGACAAAAGTTATTTTTTGTCTCGCGCTCTTTTTTTAGACTAGTAATTGTTGATAAATTTGCTTACTCATCGTGACCAACGATGGTGTTGATTTATATTGGTTGGATAATAAAATAATCCCTGATTCACCATTTTGGGACATCTGAACATGACTTTCAAAGCCTGCTTCAATACCGTGACTAGTGAAATAATCGCGATAATTATAAACACCACCTGAATATTGGCCATTATTGGTGTGCCGTAATTGTTGTAAGTACTTCGACTTAAAGACCTTACCTTGCACAATTGCCTCTTCAACTTGATACAAGCTGCTAGCAGTCGCATAGAGATTACCCGTCCCAAGTTCCCGTGTATAGATATAGGCCGGGTCTTCAATTTCTGCACCGTATGCCCCATTTTTTTGGTAGGCATAAGCCGTCGCATGCTGTGGATCCGAAAAGTTTGGCATGAAGTTAAAGGCCTGAACCCCCAACGGCGTAATAATCTGTTGTTTCATCAAATCATTGTAGCTTTTATGTGTGGCTTGCTCCAAAAGCCCCGCTAACAAGACATAATTGACTGGCGAATAGGCATGTTGGCCAATCTTTTTAACCTGCAAATGTTTGATTGCAAATTGGAGACGTTGTGCATCAGTTTGAACAACTTTAGGCGCGCTCGTTTCAAAAAGCCCTGAACGCATATCCAACATCATTTGTAATGTAATCTGGTTTGCTTTGGGAATTTGTGGATAAAAGCGACTGAGATGATCCGTCAATTTCAACTGACCATTTTCAACAGCCTTCATCACGAGTGCCGCAGTAAGTGACTTTTGCACCGAGCCAATTTGATACGTCGTTTTGGGCGTCGTAAATTGTTCGCTATTCGCGTAACCACGGCCACCTTGATAAATGACATGATTATGGCGAACGATTAAAATGGTGCCACTGAAATTATTATCTAATAATTCTTGTTTTAAATATGCCTGCTCTGGCGTCGTTAATTCATTAACCACCCGATCATCAATATCATTTTTATTGACTTTGGCACGCTGAATATCTAACTGCTTTTTGGTTAACTTCAATTGCATTTGCGTATTAGCCAATGCTTGCCCCTGTCGACCAAATTGTCTTCTAAAATAAAAGGTCAGACTGACACCTAATACTAAAACACAAATCGTCAAGGCAATATTAATTTTCTTTCTCTTCATCCGTTTCACTACCTAGTGCTAGTCTTCCCTTCTTGAGTACTGTTAAATCTGTGCCAAATTGATAATAAAGCGCTTCACCGTTTGCGACTTCCACGCCATCAATGGCCTGATCTGAAATTTGTTCAATAACCTTAATTAAGGCACGCAAAGTCGAGCCATGCGCAACAATTAGCTGATCTTGCCCAGCAAGTAACCCCGGCACCACTTGATCTTGCCAATAAGGTAATAAACGTTGGGTGGCTTGCGCCAAACTTTCGCCGCGTGGTCGACTCTTACGTGGCACTAAGCGATAGCGACGCGCAGTTGATGACCGAATTAAAAGTGGCGGCACCGCTGTATAACTGCGCCGCCAGCGCGCTACTTGGTGGACACCAAAAACGGTTCTCGTCGTGTCTTTGTTCAAGCCACGCAAAGCACCGTAGTGTCGTTCATTCAAGCGCCAACTCTTAGTCATTGGTAGCGCCAATTGATCGAGTTCTTCTAAAACAATGTAACTGGTCAAAATTGCCCGTTTCAATAAAGACGTGTGCACGTGGCTAAATTGAAAGCCAGCGTCTTTTATCTGCCGGCCAACTTGATGGGCTTGCTGTCGCCCTTTTGACGTGAGCGCCACGTCCGACCAACCGGTATAGGTCTTCAGTTGATTGGCGACACTTTCGCCGTGTCTAACAATTACTAAATTCGCCATTTTTCAAACTCACTTTTCACGTAACTTAAGGCCTAATTCAATCGACCGATCCACTAAGACGGATTGTGAATCAACTACTGGAAAATCATGGTCAGGTGCCCATTCTTGTGCCAGTGACAATTCTGTACAACCCAAAATAATCGCGTCGCATTGTGTTTGCATCTCCGCTAGAATAGCATGATATTTCTCAGGTTTCATCTGTGATTGGCCCTTGATATCATTGAAAATCAAATCCATCGTCCGTTCTTGCAAATCAAGACTAGGTTTCACCACTTCATAACCTTCAGCTAACAATGCTTCATCATAAATCCCATCAGTCACAGTCCCTTTAGTACCCAAAATACCGATTCGTTTAGCATCTGGATAGGTTGTTTGAATACTCTTGACCGTTTCCCGAGGCATATGAACAATCGGTGCTGAGGCAGCTGCTTGCAAGTCGTCGTAAAAATAATGCGCTGTGTTGCAGGCAATGACAAAAAAGGCTGGTTTCAAAAGACTTTGTTGTTGAATATCTTCCAATAAATCAGGTTCCGGACTTGGTTGACTGTGGTCCATTAAGTACGTTGACCGATCAGGAATTGTCGCGTGATTAACCACGATATAGTTCAAGAAATCCTGATCTTTAGTCGTTGGTGTCCGTTGATTAAGAAGTCTGATATAACTTTCGGTTGCAGCCGTTCCCATGCCGCCGAGCACTGTAAAAAACTGTTTCATAGTCGCGATCACCCTTTATTTTCTTTAAAATAACGTGCGAAGTTCTTACGATAATTGTGTAACATCCATTGTGTTAATACCCACCGTTTAGGGTTGTTATCTTTTGCATATTGGAAAGTTGTGCCATAACGACCCGCTTTGATTAAGGCTAAAGCCTTTGTCTTATCTTCGTTATCGCGCGCGTATTTTTCAAAAACACCCTTTGAAACACCTAACCAAAGTGCTGCTTGATCATTATCTTTATTGGCATAAACCGTTGCTTGGTCCTTCAATTCGCCAGTCACGTAATCCTTAACAACCCATTGTGCCAAGTTGTAACCATTTAATGTGACGAAGAAGCTACTCCGGCCTTGACGTAAGTTGATTTCAAATAACTTGTAAGTTTGATCGCGTTCATCGTACTTCATATCGAAGTTGGCGTAACCCGTGAACTTGATGGCTTCCAAGAAAGTTTGAATTTGCTTGTAGATTGTTTCGTTGTATTCTGGCATGATCGCCACGTAATTCCCGATTGCTGATGGTGCGGGATCTTCCAATAATGGATGACCTAAACACATCATCTTCACTTGGTGGTTTTGATCAACATAGGCGTTTAAAACACGCATCCGACTGTCATCTCCAGGGATGAAGTCTTGTAAAATCAAGTCTGATGTGTAGCCATTGTCATAGATTTTTTTAATAATCATATCGAATTCAGCTTGTGATTGAATCCGGAATGCTTTTTTACGACCTTCAAAATGAACATCTAACCATTCAACAGAGTTAGCGGGTTTTAACGCCACTGGGTAGCCAAAAGGTTGGTCCACTTGACCATCAAGCACCATTTGTTGCGTAATTGTCTTAGTCTTAGGATAAGGCAAGTCGAATTCTTCACAAACTTGGTAGAAGTTTTCCTTGTTATTCAAACGTTTTAATAAATCATAATCGATGTAAGGACAAACAAAGGCTGCTTCTAATTCTGTTTTATGTTTAGCAATTAATTCAGCGTACCCATCACCACAACCAATTAAAATCACTGGTTCTGTGTGTGTTTGATATTTTAAAATTAAGTCGCGCATCTTTTCAATGAAGACGGGATCTTCACTGAAACCAGGTGTGATATCCACATCCACGATTTTTGTATAGCGCGTTGGGGCAAGCTCAGCACCGGCATAAGCTTGCACG
Organism: Latilactobacillus sp.; assembly: GCF_033176295.1. NCBI lineage: Bacteria > Bacillati > Bacillota > Bacilli > Lactobacillales > Lactobacillaceae > Latilactobacillus > Latilactobacillus sp. The sequence goes on along the minus strand of NZ_JAMQEX010000011.1, from coordinate 13,718 downwards.
GGTTTTCCTGTTAATTCATAGAATGAGCGTGCCATTCCATAAACATTAAAATCACTACCGAGTAATACGGGTGTAAAATTAGCTTCAATTATTGGCATTACTTTCACCTCTTAGAAATAATGCCTCTAGTATACCACGAACGCCTTGTCGAGAGACATCCTCTTTACCTTTTCATAAATATAACAGAATTGTCACGCTAGCTTCAATTTCGTTAGTTCGTTCGATGGTGAGAACCACTTGTCGATGCTAAACTAAATTTATCATCTACTTGGAGGGATTATTATGTCAAAGAAAGCGCGTCTACTCGCAGTATTAGTTGGAATCGTATGTGTCGGTTACTTAATCGCAAGCCAGTCAATCAACGATCAATCTGCGGCGCAATCTGATCGCCAAGAACGACAAAGCATCCATAAGATGGCCCGTTAATCGTTAAGTAGCTATACGACTTTGTTGTCATCAAGCATTTGATTGTAGTACAATGAAGGTACTGAATTTTAAGGATGTGCCAAAATGTCAAATAAAGCAAAAGAATTTTGGAAATCAACATTACAAATTGTCCTATTAGCCGCTGTCATGGTGGGTATTTCACAGTTATTATTAACCTTCGTGATTTCCAATGAACAAGTTTTTGGACCTTCAATGCAACCGAACTTTACACAAAATGATCGCGTTATCGCGCTTCGCCACGCCAAACTCAAACGGGGCGATGTCGTCATTCTCAAAGCACCTGATGCTAAAGGGGAATTCTATATCAAACGAATCGTCGGAATGCCTGGCGATACCGTTCGATTCGATCGCGACCAGCTATACATCAATGGTAAAAAAGTCAGCGAACCATATCTCAAAGCCTATAAGGCTGATTTTTCAACCTACCTCGCTGGTTCAGATTACTTCACACTTAACCCCAAAACAAACGGTCCCACTTTTGATCTCAAAGATGTTTTAGGTCAAAAGAAGGTCCCAGCGCATCACTACTTCGTCATGGGTGATAACCGGACCGTTTCTAAGGATAGCCGTTACAAAGAAGTCGGCTTCATCAGTGATGATGCCTCAGCTTATAACGGGATTCAAGGGGTCGTTAAGTTACGCTACTGGCCAATTACGAAATTTAAAATCTATTAGAAGTGCGTTGTCAGTGGTTAGCTTTTGAGCATTTGCAGAACTTAGCGAATTGGTGATGGAATCACCGGTTCGATAAGTTTAGCAAAGCACAGAAAGCTACTGACAAAAGCACGTTAAAAAAGAAGTGCGTTTAAAACGGTTTGACTTTGAGCATTAGCACAGCTCGGTGAATAACTGCTGCAGGCAGTTGTTTGACGAGTGACGCTAAGCACAGAAGTCAGTTTCAAATATCAAAAAGAACCCGGACAAATTAATTTGTCCGGGTTCTTTATTTTTTATAGATAAACACTGATGCCGAGTAAAATCATAGCTAACAGACCGATTGCTAACATCAATGGTAGCACAAACTTCAACCATTTATCGAACGTGACATGGACCATCGCTAACGATGCTAAAACCAAGCCAGTTGGTGTGATAAATGACATGATCCCTTGCCCCCAGTTATAGGCACTGATAATCACGTCGCGGTGAACGCCAACCACGTCGGCCAACGGTGCCATGACCGGCATCGAAAGGACGGCCAAGCCGGAACTCGATGGGATAAAGAATCCTAATAGGATGAAGACGAAGAACATCACGGTTGAGAAGATGACCCCGCTCATGTGTGAAACACCATTGCTGAGCCAGAAAAGTAAGGTATCACTAATCTGAGCTTGTTCCATGATAATCGTCACACCCCGTGCAAGGGCGATGACCAAGGCAACCCCTAGTAAATCAGAAGCGCCAGCCACAAATTCACCTACGAAGTCTTTTTCAGACAAGCCAGAAATGAAGGCTAAGATAAAGGTAATCGCTAAGAATAAGGCCGAAATTTCATTGAAGAGCCAGCCCCATTCCTTAACGCCAAAGACCATGATGACAAAACCGGCCGCAAAGATGATTAACATTAATTTCTTCCGGAAATCAAACTTAGGCACGACGTTATTTTCTTGATCACCCAAGAAATGAGCTTCTAATTCTGCTTTTTGACTATAAATTAATGATTTTTCAGGATCCTTCTTCACCTTTTCAGCATAGCGAATGGTATAGAAGATACACATCGCCGTTCCGATGACGAGCATCACTAATCTGAGGCCCATCCCTTCTGTAAAACTAATCCCGGCGGTGTTCGACGCGATAACGACTGAGAACGGGTTCACCGTTGACGCCATTGTCCCGATTGAACTACCTAAATAAATCGCGGCGATTGCGACCAGCGCATCGTAGCCGGCCGCCATGAAAATGGGCACTAAAATGGGATAAAAGGCAATCGTTTCTTCAGCAAGACCAAAAGTGGTCCCCCCGAGTGCGATTAAACTCGTCACAATCACGATCAACCAAGCTTCACGGCCTTTTAACTTCTTAGATAGGGCAGCCATTCCGGCAGCAAATGCCCCGGTTTTATTCACGACGCCCACAATTCCCCCTAAAATAAGGACGAAGGTAATAATATCGATTGTTTCAGCCAAGCCTTGAATAGGCGCATTCAAGAACTGCTTAACCGCGCCAAAAAGGCCGGTATTGGCTTTTTTCAAATGTTGATACGTATTCGGAATCGCTACGGGTTTGTATACGGAGCCATCCTTAAATTTCGCTAAACTCGTATTAACATGGTACTTCTTGAGTGTTGCTTGCGTCCCGGGAGCCGTTGATTCACGGCCGGTCGGGCTAGTAATGGTAAAATTATTGCTTTGGGTATTATATTGTAAACTCGCGTATTTCCCAGACGGCATGAAATAGGTCAAAATCATCACTAATAATAAGACCAATAAGATCACCGTATAGGCGCTTGGAAAAGTAAAATGATGTCGTTTCTTCGTTGCCATTGTCGCTCCTCCTTTATAAATCACTGGTATACCTCTAATACTAGAAGATTATGACAGTGTCGTCAATCAATTACCCGCTTTATTTAAACCGCTTTCTATTTTTTTAACCTTGGGTTTGCGCTTAATCTGTGCTAGAATGACACAAAGCAAAATAAGGGACGACAGAGAGCGTCCTTTTTGGAGGAAAATTGAATATGAAAACTATCACGGCACACAGCCAACATCGATTAACAAGCTACCAGTCTAAGGTGGTCGCCTCAACGACCGCCGGGTTCGGACTCGAAAACATGGACGTTATGTTCTTGTCTTTTGCCTTATCGTCCATTATTGCTGAGTTACACCTCAGTGGCACCCAAGCAGGACTGATCGCAACGATTACTAATATCGGGATGTTGTTAGGTGGCGTTTTTTTTGGCGTTTTAGCCGATCGCGTCGGGCGCATTAAGACGTTCACCTATACGATTTTTATCTTCGCCTTTGCCACTGCAGCAATGTATTTCGCAAATTCACTCACCCTCATCTACCTTTGTCGCTTTTTAGCCGGAATTGGTGCTGGTGGCGAATATGGGATTGGCATGACAGTCCTTGCGGAAAGCTTTCCCAAAAAACAACTCGGGCGCGTTTCATCATATGTCGGTGTTGCCGGCCAATTAGGGGCGATTGCCGCCTCACTTTTAGCCGCTTGGGTATTACCCCAATACGGTTGGCACGCACTATTTTTATTCGGGCTATTCCCAGTGATTATCACCTTCTTCATTCGCCATCACTTAGTCGAAAGTCGCAACTTTGACACCGACCAAGCACGACCTAAAGGCCAAATTAAAGCCCTCTTCAAAACGCGTCAATTAACGCATCAAACGTTAGCTTTAATGGTTATGGCAGTGGTTCAAATCGCTGGGTACTTCGGGTTAATGAACTGGTTACCAACAATGATGCAACAACAGTTACACCTCAGTGTTGCTGGCTCTTCCACCTGGATGCTCGCAACAATTGTCGGGATGTCAGCCGGGATGCTAACCTTTGGTTGGATTCTCGATCGCATCGGACCTCGCGTTGCTTTTAGCAGCTTCTTACTCGCGTCTGCAGCCGGCGTCTATGTGTTGACCTTACCTAAAAATATGACCGGCCTCTTGATTGTCGGCGCACTTGTTGGCTATTTTTCAAACGGGATGTTTGCCGGCTACGGAGCGATTGTTAGTCGCCTCTACCCCGCTGAAGTTCGGGCAACTGCCAATAACGTCATCATGAACGTTGGTCGCTGTGTCGGTGGATTTTCAAGCGTGATTATCGGCTGGTTACTGGATCACTATTCCATTCTAACCGTCATGTTATTCATCTCGACGCTTTATTTAATCAGCTTCGTCGTGATGCTCACCGTTCAAAATTTAAAAGCGGAACGCTATTTTAACCATCTGTAAAAAAAGAAAGTGTTATATAAGTCGGGTATATCCTGAGGATTAACAGAGAGTGGCGAATGATTGCTGTAAGCAATCGTTTGACATTCGGCGTTAACCACAAGGATATGACTTATATAACACGTTTAGACTATAAAAATTCGGGTATCAAAAAAGGGGTTGGGACAAAAATAAATTTTGTCCCAACCCCTTTTTTATTGTTTAAAACGCACGCTTATTTTTATAAACTGCCGCCGCGGACTTCTGCTATGTTGCCGACTATCGTAAACGCTAGCGGGTCCACTTCGTGAATTTTATTAATGATGTGTTGGTAGGCCTGATTTTCGACCACTAACATCAACATTTGCTTGTCTTCGTTAGAGTAACCACCTGTTACGTCAAAGATTGTCACACCGACATCAGCTTCTTCCACCAAATGTTCTTTGATAGTTGCCAACTGTTCGTTACTCATCACGTAGAGCACCTTTTTCCGGTTGAGGCCTGTTTCGATGTAATTCATCGTAATCAATGTCAGAATCGATGAACAGGTTGCTAACATAAAGGTTTCAAAACCAGAAACAAAAACATTGGCAAAACAAACTAATAAATCAACGACCAACAAGCTTAATGCTGGTTTGATATTAAAATACTTCTTAAAAATTAATGGTGGCACGGTTGAACCGCCACTAGATGCATCAATTCGATATAACAAGGCGATTCCGGCAGCATATACCACACTCCCGATAATAATCGCCAACAGTTTATCTTCAACCACCATCGCCTGCGGAGTGATGGCCAAACAAACTGGTAACATAAAACTACCAAAGAGGATTCTTAACGTGGTCTTTTTATCGAGGAGAAAATAAGCTAAGATCAGCATCCCGATGTTGATCACTAAGACCACCGTCGAAATCCGCCAGCCCATTAATTCCTCTAATAAAATTCCCACACCGGTTGCCCCACCGGCTGCTACTTCGTGGGGGGCAAAGAAGAGTTGGATCCCAATTGCAATTATTTCTAACGCAATTAAGATTAAACCCATTTGCAGCATCGTCTGTTTCAAATTTGATAAACGCATCGCTTTACTCATTTCTTTTTTGGATTGTTACCATAAGTATATACGAATATCAAATGATATGCCACTTTGACGCTTTTAAGTAACTAGTCTTGTGCTAAAGCTGCTAATTTCCGAGCGGTGTTGGCATTGCGGATTGTAATCCACTGGTAAAGTGCCTTATTTTTAACAATTGTCGCCCAGCGCGTGTGCCCATGTGTCTTAACAGGTGCACTCCAGAAAACAAACTGCCCCGTAACAGCAACCTGCTCATAATCAGCCTTAACCGGTCCAAGTTGTTCACTCAGCTCAGCCGCTGTCTTAGGGGCAATTGCAACAATTAAATTATGGGAAGTCCCAGCAGCTGCTCCCCACCAATTAGGGGCTTGTTCCACAGCTGCAATTAGAGAATCAGCCGTAACAATTGCAATCCGGACTGAAAAGCCAAACGTCGTGACCATCAATTGATCACAAACCGCCACCAATTCCGCCAGCTCTGTTTCTGGTGTTTCAAATAACACATTACCACTATTAATATAGGTCCGCACATTCGTAAACCCGGCATCTTCAAACGCGATCCGTAACAAGTTCATCTGAACTTTTCGCTTACCGCCAACATTAATTCCCCGTAATAATGCGATATACTGCATCTTCGCGCCTCGTTTCTACTTAGTTACTAATCATCATAACTTAAATTGATAATTCTGACTATATAGTGAGAACCGTTCGGCCCGATAAGCATAACCAATTGTCGTAAAGTTGGTAAACGTCAAATTATAGACCACTTTATTAGTTTTGGGATCGACCTCTACAATACGACTGGTCTTGCCTTGATCGTTAAACCCAAAATCAATCAAGTAATCGCCATTTGTTAATTTACGCGTACAGCCGATTACTTCACTAAAATTCGTTTTACCCAATGTTTTGCCGTAGGACCAGGTTTTCTTAATCGTCTTATCCTGTTCATCAATTAAATAGCTGACACCCTCGGAGTACTTGCCAGACGTCTTCTTATCGCCATTTGAAACGGCCATATCATTGTTGAACAACACTAGTTGCTTCTGGTCCGCTTCGCCGGTCGGCCAAATTGTGGCGGCGTGTTGCCCGTTTGGCTGTCAGCAGCTTTCAACAATAATTTACGGTATTTCAATGGCCACTTGCTAGCCGATTTACTACTGAATAACCACTTAATTTTAGATGTCTTGTAATCTAGTTTCATGACTAAATCCTGATTGCGACTTGAAATGACGATGCTATCATCACTGGTATCATAGTCGATTGAATTTTGGTGGAACCAATCTAACTTGCCATCAGCACGTTTTGTCGCCTTATAGGTTTCATAGAGCTCAGCTGGTAAAAGCTTCTTCAAATCAATCACTTTGACCACTTTGCCGGTTTTACGTGATAACTCGACCATTGTATCCTCCACGTATTTTGAACCCCCATCCGAAACCGTCAGCAATAAATTATGGTTCGGTAATTCAATCGCATCATGGTGGATAATGGTTGTTTCGGTTTTATCATTTGCCGATTCATTGTTACGCGTTTCGGTTGAGAATTGGTATTCGCGATAAACACGTCCCATAAAGTCGGTTTCCAACAAATCATTGTAGACTAAATCTTTATTATCTGGTTTCGTTAAATACAGAAGATGGCCGTTGCTGAGTACTTTAAAAATATGTTGAACATAGTTGGTTGAATACCACCGAATTTCACCATCCGCATCGACCCCAACTGGATATTGTGTTGAACGCACTAAGAACGTTAGGCTACTATTGCCAATTGACATCTTCGTCTTATCCGCTTTTTTGACCTTCAATGACATCGAAGCAATTGCTTTCGGTAAAGCGGCTGTTTTGACAGTAATCGTTTGATACGTCTTATGGCCCGCTTTATCCGTTAATGTTAAGCGCACCTTATTTTGATAGTTCGCATAAAGCCCTAAAACCGAAATGGTATGACTCTTGGTGTAATTTTTGCCAACTTCACTCTTAATGCTGGTCTTAGCGGTTTTCCCCACCACTTCGACCGTGACCTTAGTCGCCGTATTTGTTTTAAACAACACCAGCGCACTCAGAGGTGACGTCCCATAAGGATTGACCTTAACATAGGGCTTAGCGCTCGTATATTGATCAGAGTTAAGTGCTTTTTTATAAGTCGCGGTTAATTTCTCCTGACTCGTCTGCCGCGTCTTGATTGTCTGACTACCAATGTTTTTGATAATCTGAGACGTACTCAATATATCCTTGTTAAATAACGATGAGCTTCCTACTAATTTAAAAAGGAGCAGCCCCGCTAAGATGATTCCTAGGAGAATGATCGTTCCTTGTTTCAGACGTTTTTTCATACACAATACCTCGTAATCTGTTTATTAGTAGTATATTAGCTTTCCTTTGTGAATATTTAATGATTAATTATCGAGATATTTTCGGAAAATTTCGTCTTTGTAAATGGCATATCACGCCCATTTAGCCTATAATAAATAGTTATGGATTTACTAAAAAATAACAAGGATGGCTAAAGCAATGACAAATCAACTAAAGCCGCAAAATATCGCTAAAGGGATGTTTTGGGCAACCATGGCTTCTGCACTTTGGGGCGTCTCTGGGACAATCCTCGAATTTATCTCGCAAGGGCAAAAAGTCCCTGCGACTTGGTTCTTATCTGTTAGAACCTTAGGTGCCGGTCTAATTCTCTTACTAATCGGTGCGATTAAGTTCAAACAAGATATCTTCTCAATCTTTAAATCTAAGCGATTGACAGCCTGGTTAATCGCCTACGCGCTTTTTGGGATTATGGGGAATCAATACACCTTCTTCATGAGTATTCAAACTGGGAACGCCGCAGCGGCTACTATTTTGCAATACTTGAGCCCACTTTTCATCGTAATTGGAACGCTCGCCTTTGTTCGCAAGTGGCCTAACCGAATTGATTTGATTTCATTTGGGATTGCCTTAGTTGGGGTTTTCCTCTCAATTACCAAAGGAAATATTCATACATTGACAATTCCGTTTAATTCATTAATCTGGGGGATTTTATCAGGGGTTACCGCAGCGTTTTACGTTGTTTTACCACGCCCTATCGTCAATGAAAAATCACCGATTTTAGTGCTTGGTTGGGGGATGTTTATCAGTGGGATTTTATTTAACATCAACCGCCCATTCTGGCAAGCACCACCTCATTTAAATGGTTCTGGGATTATTGCAATCTTAGCTGTCATTTTAATCGGGACAGTTTTTGCTTATCTTTGTTTATTACACAGTTTAAATTTCGCACCATCAACCGTAATCAGTATCGTAGATGCCGTGCAACCCGTAATCACCTTCATCCTCAGCATCATTTTCTTCCACTCAAAATTCAGCTGGGTTGAAATGAGCGGGGCGATCTTAGTGATTCTCGCGATTTACATCTTACAACGCTATCAAGAAGCGGACGGCGAACCACTCGCCTAATCAAAAAAGAGTGCGTTTGAAACGGTTTGACTTTGAGCATTAGCACAGCTCGGCGAATAACTGCTGTAAGCAGTTGTTTGACGAGTGACGCTAAGCGCAGAAGTCAGTTTCAAAAAGCACGTTTTCAAAAGAGTGCATTGCCAGTGGTTAGCTTTTGAGCATTTGCAGAGCTTAGCGAATTGGTGATGAAATCACCGGTTTGATAAGTTTAGCAAAGCACAGAAAGTTACTGGCAAAAGCACGTTTAAAATCAGAGTGTGTCGTAACCCTGATTTTATCCCGAGGATTAACACAGAGGGACGAATAATCGCTCGGCGATTATTTGGCGCTCAGGGTTAACCGGAAGGATATGGGTTACAGAACACGTTTAACCAATAAACACCTCAATATTACAAAAAAGGGATCCGACAAAGTTATTTTGTCGGATCCCTTTTTATTACCTATTGAATTGTTAATATCGGGTCAAATAGTCTTAATTCATTACAATCAACGTTTCCTAAATCAGTAATGGCTAAATCGGGAATCGCTGTAATTGGTAAGAACGTCATATAAAACATCGGATCGACCACTTCACTCCCAATAGCTTGGCTGGCTTTTAAAATGCCTTCTTCTTGAACTGCCAATTCAGCCGGCGTTACATCGCTGACAATCCCGGCGATTGGTAGTGGTAAGAAACTTAAAATCTGACCATCAGCAACGACCACTTGGCCACCATCGCGTTCGATCAACGTATTGACCGCCAAAGCCATATCGTCTGGATTAACACCCATCACGATAATGTTGTTATCATCGGGTGCAGCGGTTGAAGCCATCGCACCTTTTTTGAGTGTCCAACCCGAAGTGAACCCTAGTGACTGGTTGCCATTTTTACCAAAACGTTCCAAGACGGAAATCAATGCGACGTCTTTTGCTGGATCGATTTGGACGATGCCGTCTTCAACCGTCAACGTCTTAGTCTTAGCATGGCGGACAAAAGGTCCTTCGCTGGCAATCGTTTGAACAGTGACCTGACTTGCATCTGCTGCCACATGATATTCAAAGTCGCTGGCTTGGACAGCCTCTCTGATAATAGTGTTAGCTAAACTAGCCGGGCGAACCGGGCGTTCAATACTTTGATTGATGTGCCCGTCAGTTGCCACCGGTTGACCTTTAGCCAAGACGCGTTTAATCTCAAAAGCTTCCAAATCAGAAACCAATAAGATATCCGCATTGCGCCCTGGTGCGATTAAGCCGACTTGATCATCAATGCGGTAGGCTTCAGCACTATTGATTGTTGCCATTTGGATGGCCGTCATTGGCGCAACCCCGGCCGCGATTGCCAAGCGCACTAAATGATCGAGATGGCCTTTATTGACGATATCCATTGCGTTAACGTCATCCGTACAAAAGCTGACATGCCGTGCAATCTGACCGTTTGTTTCAGTGATAGCGCGAATATTTTCGGCTAAGAAATGCGTCACTGATGATTCACGAATCACAACGTTGATCCCTTTGCGAACCTTTTCCAATAATTCCTGATGGTCGTAACTCTCGTGATCGACCCGGACGCCACTCATCAAGTATTCGTTCAACTTAGTGCCCGTTGCCATTGGCGCGCAGCCCCAAACGGGTACGTGGTTATCTTGGGCATTCAATAATGTTTTTAAGGTATCTTCATCTAGTGTTTCAACTGCTTCACGCACCGTTTCCCAAACGCCGTAAACGTCAGACCGTTTTTGCAGTTGCGCTTGGACCGTTGAATCAATATTATCAGCGATGGTAGAAGCTGGAATCGTGTAAGGGGTCTTGAATGGCGCGCCCCAGAAAACGCGCATTGGTAATTGATCAACTTCTTTAAAGATTTCTGATAAACCGTCGACACCAATCACTGAAATATATTCGTCTAATCCTGAAATAATGCTGGTTGTGCCGTGTGGAACAACGGCTTCAGCAAAACTAGTCATACTTAACTTACTACATTCCACATGAATGTGACCGTCAATTAATCCCGGTACAATGTATTGTTGCTTAGCATCAATCACACGCGTTTCAGTCCCTTGATAAGCTGAAACATCGGGATCCACCGCTACAATTTTACCTTGATAAATAGCGACTTCTGCCGGATAAATTTCGGCAGTCATCACATTGACTAACTGACCATTTTTAATAATGAGGTCTGCGGGCCGTTTAGCACCTCCAGCTTGAATTAATTCTTTAAAAGCCGTTAAGCGATCTGACATAATCATCGTTCTCCTTTATTTCGGTAAGATATTAATGACGTACAACAAGATAACAAAAACAACGAATAAAGCGTACATGGCCGGATGAATTTCCTTGCGCCGACCCGCAGCAAGCATTGTCACAGGGTAAACTAAGAAGCCAAAAGCAATCCCGTAAGCAATGTTGTAAGTCAATGGCATTGCAATAATCGTTAAGAAACTTGGTAACGCCACTTCAAAGCGACTCCAATCAATTTTACTTAATGAGCTCGCCATTAAAACACCAACGATAATTAAAACTGGCGCGGTCACTTGTGATGTAACGACTGTTAATAATGGTGAGAATAACATCGAAAACCCGAACAATATACTAACCACCAAACTAGTTAAACCCGTCTTACCACCCATGGCAATCCCAGCAGATGATTCAACATACGCGGCTGTTGGGGTCGTGCCCATAACTGAACCGGCCATCATTGAAACAGAATCAGCCATTAACGCTTGGCCAATGCGGGGCATTTTACCATTTTTCATGAAGCCAGCTTGTTCTGCCAAACCGATTAAAGTCCCGGCAGTATCAAAGAAAGCTACCAATAAGAAGATTAAAACGACTGCCCATAATTGTGGTTGATTGATATCACCTAAGTGTTGGATCCCTACGCCAAACGTGGGTTTCATACTTGGTGCAACTGACATCAATTGTGCTGGTAATGGAATTAATTTTGTCACTAAGCCTAAAATAGTGGTCGCAATCATCCCAATAAAGATGGCACCATTTACCTTTTTAGCCATCAATACACCGGTCACGACTAAACCGAAAATCGTGAGCCAAGTTGTTGGCACCGTGAATGAACCCATTTGAACGAGGGTTGATTTGCTGGCAACGACTAAACCGCCACCTTGTAACCCGACAAACGCGATGAACAGACCAATTCCGGCGGCCATCGCTAGTTTCAAATCATGTGGAATCGCGTCAATAATGTATTCACGAACCTTGAATAAGGTAATCACCATAAAAATCAATGATGCGACCACGACACCCGCCATAGCGGTCTGCCAAGAAATGCCCATCGCAATGACGACTGAATATGTGAAAAACGCGTTATCGCCAAGTCCTGGGGCAATCGCGATTGGATAATTGGCTAAAAAGGCCATTAATAACGAACCAACAATTGCGGAAAGAGCGGTCGCTGTGAAGACTGCGCCTTTATCCATGCCGGCTTCGCCTAAAATCTGTGGATTAACGAATAGAATATAAGCCATCGAGACAAACGTTGTCAGTCCCGCGAAAATTTCGCGTTTCATTGTTGTGCCAGATTCTTGTAACTTAAACATGCGATCTGCGCTTGCTTGAATCCCTGATTGCTTCATTGGTGCCATTTCCCAATCACTCCCGTTTATCATTAATAACACTAGTATGCCAAAATGCATTTGATTATTCAAGAACAATTTTATTTTATTTAATTAAATAGTTCGTGTTTAACTTGAAATTGCGAATTTTCTAAATTATGCTAGTGCCAAGTTATTAATCCATTAAGAGGCAGATTTTATGACACAATTGGCAACACGTGACTTTATTGATGGTTTACCTAAAGCAGAATTACATCTTCACTTGGAAGGCACATTGGAACCCGAATTGAAATTAGCCCTTGCGCAAAAAAATGGCGTTGATATCGGCCAAAGTACGATTGAAGAAGTTCAAGCAAGCTATAACTTCAACTCACTTGCATCATTTCTCGCGGTTTATTACCCCGCAATGAATGTTTTACAAACTGAAGATGACTTCTACCAATTGGCATTAACTTATTTAAAAAAGGCCCACCAAGAAAATGTCCGTTACGCCGAATTATTTTTCGATCCCCAAGCTCATATGACACGTGGTGTGGCTTTTGAAGCTGTTGTGAATGGCTTTTATCGCGCTTGTGTCGATGCCCGTGCCTTCAACGTCGACGCCCACTTAATCATGTGTTTCCTCCGCGATCTTTCCGCAGAGTCAGCGCGCCAACTACTAGAAATCGCCAAACCCTACCAAGCTAAGATTCTCGGTATCGGTTTAGACTCCGATGAACATCACAATCCACCATTGAAGTTCCTTAGAGAATACGGCGATGCGGTTGCTCAAGGTTATCGGATTACGATGCATGCCGATATCGATCAAGTGGACTCAATCCAACACATTCAACAAGCCCTCGAAATCATTCGCGTTGAACGCCTCGATCACGGTACCAATATCGTTGAAAATCCGGACTTGGTTGACTGGGTCGAACAACTTAAAATCGGCTTAACCTCTTGCCCTCTTTCTAACCGCCTCGTTGCCGATGATATGAAGGATCGAGAAGTTCTCGAGTTGATTGATCACAATGTTAAAGTCTCAATTAATTCTGACGATCCAGCTTATTTTGGCGGCTATATCAACGATAATTACGAAGCCATCGCTACTAAAAATGATTTAACTATTGACCAAGTCGTTCAGTTTGCAAAGAACTCATTTGAAACAGCGTGGATTAGTGATTTCCAAAAACAAACCTACCTCGCAGAAATCGACGCTTATGTCGCAGATTACTTGCAAAAATAAGATATTCAAAAAGCGCGTTTGAAGTGAACCCCCGATATTGGACCAAAATCCAATACCGGGGGTTTTTATATTGACCAAATATTCTAAAGAGTTAAAAATGAAAGTTGTTCAGGATTAT
>NZ_JAMQEX010000010.1:0-78006 GCF_033176295.1 Latilactobacillus sp. | reverse complement strand
ATAATCCTGAACAACTTTCATTTTTAACTCTTTAGAATATTTGGTCAATATAAAAACCCCCGGTATTGGATTTTGGTCCAATATCGGGGGTTCACTTCATGAACGCTTTTTTTATGCCGTTGATTAGGCGTTGATATCAATAATTTCAAATTTAGTCACATCAACTAAGCCTTTATCGGTAATCCGTAAGTTTGGAATTACATCGAGTGGCATAGCGCCGAGTTTCATAATCGGATCAAATTGGGCAGTGACGTTGAGTTGTTCATGACAAATGGTATTAAATGCTTTTTGATGGGCGATGAGTGAATCAATTGGTTCAGTACTCATTAAACCACCAATTACAAATGGAAGGGTTGCGATTACCTGACCATTTTGAACGGCAACACCGCCACCTTGGCAAGCTTTGAGTGCATCGATGGCAACGACCATATCAGCGTCGTTGGTACCAACAACGACTAAGTTATGGCTATCATGACCGATGCTGGTGGCAATCGCACCATTTTGAAGTCCGAAGCCGCTTAAAAGGCCAACACCGACGTTGCCGGTTAAATGATGTCGTTCAACCACGGCAACTTTAACGATATCTTCGCTAGGCTTGTAGTGGAAATCACCCTCTGCATCGTGTGCAACAGGTAAGACAAGGTTTTGAGTACGACTAATACTTTGTAAGCCAATCACGTGGGCTTTATCGCTGGTGAGATTGAGTTTTAATTGGTCAGCTGAAAAATTGTCGAGATGAACGGTTTCTAGAAGATCATCAAAGCCGGCGACGGAATCGTCAGTCGGTAATAAGTAAGCGCCGTTTGCGGCAATCTTTTGACCGTCAATAAAGGTTTGGTTAACGTTGAAGTGTTCGAGGTCGTCGACCAATAAGAAATCAGCTTTGAGACCAGGTGCAATACCACCACGATCGCTGAGTCCGGTACATTGAGCTGTGTTGATGGTGGCCATCTGAATGGCGGTTAGCGGATCAATCCCGTTTTGAATGGCGACACGAATGCTTTCGTCCAAGTGGCCAGTTTCGCGAAGGGTAACGGATTGTAAATCGTCACCACAGAGGCAACAAAAGCGTGCATTTTGAGGTGTAACACCTTTTAAAAGTGTCGGCATATTCTTTGAAACAGTGCCGTAGCGGAGATAGACGTACATACCGCGACTGATACGATCGAGCATTTCATCAACTTGTGTACATTCGTGATCGTTGTGAACACCTGCGGCTGCATAAGCGTTGAGCCCCTGACCGTGTAGTGCGGGTGAATGGCCATCAATCATTTTACGGGCGTTCAGCGAAACTAATAATTCATCTAAAACACCATCGTCGGCATTGACGACGCCGGGATAGTTCATGAATTCGGCAAGGCCATAGGTTAGTCCTTGGTCGTAAGATTGCTTAATCTCATCTGCGGTAATGACAGCGCCAGATGTTTCGAGGGTTGGATTCGCGGCGGGAACGCAAGATGGCATCGTGTACTTAATGTCGAGTGCTGTGTTTTTGGCAGAAGCAACCATGTATTCAAGGCCGCGCATACCGGCGACGTTGACGATTTCGTGGGGATCGGCGAGAATGGTGGTGGTCCCATGCGGTGTCACGAGTGAGCCAAAAACGGCGGGTGATACGTTAGCTGACTCGATGTGAATATGAGGATCAATCAAACCGGGTACGACGTATTGACCGTGTGCATTAATAACATTATCGGCTGTATAAGCTGCGTCAATCCCCAGAAAACGGCTATCCGCGATAGCGAGAGTGCCTTCGATGATCCGGGCATTATAGACATCGACAATTTTAGCGTTTTTAATGATCGTGTCGGCTGGTTTGCGACCGGCAGCTTGATCGATGAGTTGCTTTAAAGTTGATTTATCCATATTAAAAACTCCTTTTTATTTACCGGGTAATTCGTGCATTGTAAAGAGTAAGACTAAGAATAAGAGGGCAGCAACGTACATAATCGGGTGCACTTTTTTACCCTTACCAGCCGCAATCATTGTGATGGGGTATGAGATTAAACCAAAAGCCAAGCCGTATGAGATATTGTAGGTTAATGGGACACAAAGGATGATCATAAAAGCAGGGAATGCTGTTTCAAATTCAGACCAATCGATGTTGGCGATTGATTTAATCATGAATGAGCCAACGATAATTAAAATGGGAGCAGTTACTTCAGATGTTACAACTGCTAATAAAGGCGAGAAGAATAAACTAAGAGCGAACATGATGGCGACAACGACTGCGGTAAAACCGGTACGGCCACCAACGGCGATCCCAGTTGAAGATTCAATATAACAAGCAGTTGGTGTTGAGCCAAAAACGGAACCGGCGATCATTGATGTTGAATCTGCGAAGAGGGCTTTGCCGACTTCTTTGGGCATTTTGTTATCTTTGATGAAGCCAGCTTGTTGGGCTAAACCGATCACGGTCCCGGTTGTGTCGAAGAACACGCTGAAGAAAAAGACGAGAACAACGACCGCCATTTGAACCGAGAAAACATCCTTAAGATGAATGAGAGACACACCGAAAGTTGGTGCGAGGCTAGGAATTGAAGAAACGACACCGGTGGGCATTGCGATTAAACCGGTAACGACACCCATGATGGCAGTAGCGGCTAACCCAATGAAGAGGGCGCCAGGAATTTTACGAGCGAGTAAAGCGACTGTTAAGATTAGGCCGAAGACGGTTAACCAAACATGCGGATTAGACCAGTTAGTGATGGTAACGAAAGATTTGGCGCTGGCAACCACCAGACCGCCTTGCTTTAAACCGGTAAAAGCGATGAATAACCCAATACCAACGGCCATCGCAGATTTGAGATTGGCGGGAATCGCGTTAATGACCACTTCACGAACTTTTAAAACAGTGACGAGCATGAAGAGTAAGGAAGCAACAAAAACACCGGCTAAAGCTGTCTGCCAAGGAATGCCCATGCCTAAAACAACAGAGTAGGCGAAAAAGGCGTTACTACCAAGTCCGGGGGCAACTGCGATTGGGTAGTTGGCAATGAGGGCCATTGCTAAACAACCAACGATACCGGTAAGTGCTGTGGCGACGAAGACGGCGCCTTTATCTAAACCAGCGTCCCCCAAAATTGTGGGGTTCACGAATAAAATATATGACATCGCGATGAAAGTTGTAATCCCGGCGATGATTTCAGTCTTAAGGGTTGAACCACTTTCCTTAATTTTGAATTGGTGTTCTAACCAATTCGTTCGTGTTTCTGATATAGAATCAACTCTCTTATCCATAATGCACCTCTTAATTTATTTGAAATAAGAACTATTGCCTTATTGTACACCAAAAGGTTTTATTTTTTAAGACTAAATACGAAAAATCATAAAAATAATACGATTAAAGTTCGTTTATTAATACAAAAGCGAATTATTTAGGTACAAAAATAAGCATTTAAGGTGTAAAACCTTAAATGCTTATCGATTAAATTTAAACGAGTGCTTTAACTTGTTTGGCAATCGCTAATTCTTCATTAGTAGGAATCATCAAGACCTTGATAGCTGAATCGTCGGTACTAATTTGACGCGCACCATGGCCTTGTTCATTACGTTCTGGATCAATCTTAACGCCTAGAACGGCTAAGCGGTCGCAGACATCAGCGCGCATTTTAGCATCATTTTCACCAATTCCGGCTGTGAAAGTAATGACATTGGCACCGCCAAGTTCAACGTAGTAGCTACCGATAAACTTAGCAGCAGAAGTGATGAACATATCATAAGCTAATTCGGCACGAGGATTAGTTGCCAATGATGATTGGATATCACGCATATCAGCAGAAATACCTGAAACGCCGAGAATTCCTGATTCTGTATTTAAGAGCGTGATGATTTCGTCAGCACTCTTATTTAATTCATTCATTAAGAAGGGGACAATAGCAGCATCTAACGAACCAGCACGAGTGCCCATTGGAAGACCTTCAAGTGGGGTGAAGCCCATTGATGTATCGACTGGTTTGCCATTTTGGCTAGCTGTGATTGAAGAACCACCACCAAGATGTAGGGTGATCAATTTTAAATCTGCGACTGGTTGGTTTAAAAAGTCAGCTGTTTCTTGTAAGATATAGCCGTGACTAATACCGTGTTCGCCGTATTTACGGATTTGGTATTTTTGGCTATCTTCATAAGGAAGTCCATAAAAACTGGTTGCATCTGGCATATCTAGGTAGAATTGACTATCGAAGACAGCGACTTCTGGTACTGAAGTTGGTAGAATGTGCATTAAAGTTTCAATGCAATCCACTTGCACGGGGTTGTGTAATGGTGCATATTTATCGAGTGCTTTGAGAGTTGCCAAATTATCGGCAGTGATTAACGTTGATTTTTCAAATGTTGTTGCGCCGGCAACCACTCGGTGACCAACTGCGACAATGTCGCTAGGAGAGTCAATAATGGCATTGTCTTGTAATTGTTTCAGTAAACGAATAACGCCATCTTCATAGGTTAGATTAGCGATTGCGACCTGTTCTTTTTGGCCGTTGAATTTAAAAGTAAAGCGCGCTTCAGGGGTGTTCATCCGTTCCATCAAACCGCTAGCCACTAAGCTTAAATCGGTTTGTTGAAATAGTTGCCACTTTAGGGATGAACTACCAGCATTGATAACTAAAATATTGTTCAAAAAGAAACACCTCTACTATCTTAATTTTCTTGAATAGCTATATTTTATACGCTCTTTTCAGAAAAATAAAATAAGTATAAAGTAATGCTGCTATAATAAATATTTATAGTTAAATTAGCATTGACGGCATGCTTTTTACATGCTATATTTGTAGTTGGTTATTTATGCTACCGAAGACTCAGGTGCCAATAGGCTTAATATCCTGCCGAGGAAGATACGTTGAAATCCCTCTCTATGTCTTGGTGGACATGGAGTTTTTTATTTTATAAGAGACTCTTGACCACAAGTTTTACAAATCTAATGGAGGTGAATCAATTGAGCGAAACAATCATTGCAAAAAAAGCACAAATTGTTGACACAGTTGTTGAAAAATTTAATAACGCTGTTTCTATCGTAGTTATGGATTACCGTGGCTTAACAGTAGAACAAGTTACTGAATTACGTAAACAATTACGTGAAGCTGGCGTACAAATGGAAGTTGTTAAAAACACTTACTTGCGTCGTGCAGCAGACAAAGCTGGTTACGAAGGTTTAGATGAAACATTCTCTGGCCCTACTGCAGTTGCATTTTCTAACGAAGATGTTGTTGCACCAGCTAAGATCATCGCTAACTTTGCTAAGAGTGCTGATGCACTTGAAATCAAAGGTGGTATGATCGAAGGTAAAGTGGCAACACTTGATGAAATCAACGCCTTGGCTACATTACCAAGTCGCGACGGTTTATTATCAATGTTACTTTCTGTATTACAAGCACCAGTCCGCAACGTCGCATATGCTGTTAAAGCAGTTGCCGACAGCAAAGACGAACCAGCTGCATAATTTAAAATTGTGTAGTTAAAAGTGTTATCAAAAAAATATTACCCATAAAATGGAGGAAACAAAAATGGCATTAGACGTAAATGCAATTGTTGATCAATTAAAAGAATCATCAATCTTAGAATTAAACGACTTAGTTAAAGCAATCGAAGAAGAATTCGGTGTTTCTGCAGCAGCTCCAGTAGCAGCAGCAGGTGCAGCTAGCGCAGACGCAGCAGCTGAAAAAGACAGCTTTACTGTTGAATTATCAGAAATCGGCCAAGAAAAGGTTAAAGTTATCAAAGCCGTTCGTGAAATCACAGGCTTAGGCTTGAAAGATGCTAAGGGCTTAGTTGATAACGCTCCTTCAGCTCTTAAAGAAGACGTTTCTAAAGACGAAGCAGAAGAAATGAAAGCTAAATTAGAAGAAGTTGGCGCTGTCGTTAACTTGAAATAATTTCCTTTATTTCTAAGAGAACTCCACATTTGTGGGGTTCTTTTTTTATAGCTTATTTCATCGGCTATTCGTTTACCATAAGCCCCGTTGATGGCAATCATCAGACAGCCATAAGCTTGTTGCTCCTTTTTAGGAAGCACCGTGTTAAGAACCGCTTCGACGCCGTAGCTGCCACTGCCTTGTAATAAAACGGTGGTGTAGGTGTCTAACTTGGCTTGGGCGAGTGCGACTAATTGTTGGCGGATATCTTCGGTGATGGCGAGGTAGTCTTGATCCCAGGTGCTAAGGTCGACTTGCATAGCTTCTTTAACGGCAGCTGATTGCTGAGTGGGCCGAGGGTTAAAAGTAAATACGGCTGGTTCATGATTAGGCGTGCTCCTTTTGTGGTGTTTGGTATTTTGCAAGAATGGCGGGTAGTTCGCTGAGATTATGAATAACATAGTCAGCACCAGCCGCTTTGAGGGTTTTAGTGATTTCTGCAAATTTAGCAAGCCGTGTTTTTTGAGGCAGGTCGATGAGTTTGGCTTGGCTTAAACCAAGAAGGCTACTACTTTCGATAAGGCCAACGGTTAAGACGCCGGCATTTTTGCCTTCTTGCATATCAATAACGGTGTCACCGACTTTAACGACTGTTTGCGGGTCGGTGATATTGAACGCAGTCATGATGTGGTTAATCATATCGGGTGCTGGCCGACCAGCAGCGACGTCTTCTTTTGAAACCATCAGTTCGGGATGATAACCAAGTAGTCCTGCTTGCTTAGCGGCGATTGCGAGCATTGCTTTGGTGTAGCCGGTCGTTGTCGCGATGTGGATATGATGTGCTTTTAAATAAGTTTGGACTTGAAGAACTGCAGGGGTCAGTGTTGTTTCTGTACTCAAGCGATTGAGCAAGAATTGTTCAAAATAGTTAAAGAGTTGCAATTGATCGGCATCGGTTATCCCGCGTTTGTATTTTGCAAACCAAGCACGTTGTACCTCTGGCATTTTAGCGAGTTTGGCAATGTGTTCATGTTTTTCGATGCCCATATCCTGTCTAATTCTGTCGGTATCGATTTGGATGCCGGCAGCGTTAAACGCACTTTGAAATGCTAATACTGGATCTAAACTGCCAAAATCGATTATAGTCCCTGCCCAATCAAAAATGACGCATTGAATATCCGTCATGTGAAAAAGCCTCCTTATGTCGTTGCAATATTGAAGTACAAATTCAGTATAGGGAAACTTTGTAAATCTCCAGCGCGTTTTCAGTAAACGTTCTGTAATGGAATTGAAAACATTAGGTTCTCTCAATTTGGTAATTGTCAATGACACTGATTAATATGAGGGAGGGTGGCCAAATAAAAAACGCCCAAGACAAATTGTCTTGGACGTATGGCGGTTAAGTTAGTGCTTGAACGCACTCAGATTGTAACGTGCTTTTCAATGTACATGCTTGCGTTTAGCACCGCTAGTCAAACAACCGATTGCATCGGTCGTTCGCCTATCTATGCTAATGCTCAGAACATAACCGCATTGAACGCACTCAGATTTAAAACGTGCTTTTCAATGTACATGCTTGCGTTTAGCACCGTCTATCAAATAAGTGACAGGGTCACTTATTTGATAGACTAAGCTAATCCTCAGCATGTGTCTACATTGAACGCACTTCGTTTTAATAATTAATTTTATAGGTTAGTTCTACGAATTGGCCTAGTTGGCGGGTTTTACTTAATTCTAATGGCATGTCCGTTAAGTGGGTGCTGATGAGGGAAATACCGTCGCCTAGTAAAACGGGAGCGATGGTGATGATTAGTTCGTCTACTAATTGGGCTTTCAAGAGCATTGTGAATGTTTCAGCGCCACCAACTAACCAAATATTGCCACCATCTTGTGCTTTTAATTGGCGGACGAATTCTGGCACATTACCGGTGACCACATTGGTGCGGTCGGCGGTATCGTGGAGTGTTTTAGAAAAAACATAACTTTGTTTTTCCTGATAAGGATAGGTCCCAGCCAGTTTGATACATTGTTCATAAGTTTTACGGCCCATAATAATGGTATCGACACCTTGGTAAAAGCTTTGAATAGCGGCATCGGATTCTGATGAATTAAGTGCGGATAGCCAAGCGGTACTGCCATCTTTTTCAGCAATAAAGCCGTCTAAACTTTGCGCGAGATATAAAATCACTTTGCGGTGTTCTGGTTCTGTCATGGTCAACACATCCTTTTAGTTTGGTTACCTACAGTATACCAAATTAAAACGCTTTAATCTGGTTTGAACCGTTGGTAATTTAGCGTGATTTAGCTTATCATGATAAGAATAGATGTTGTTAAGGGAGCGTAATCATGACAGAAAATGACTTTTCACCAGAGATTCAAAGTTTAGTTGCACAAGTACAGGCTAATTATCCACAACCGATTAAGATTCGGGTTGCACAAGAAGCTTCTGGGATGTTAAAACACGACCAGGCACAACGCGTGATGAATGACGATGGCAGTTTGGCAATCTTATTAACAGATGCGACAGCTGTGGATTATTCATTATCACACGAACTACTCCATTTATTATTGTTATCGACCGGTTTTCCACAGGTTTTGGAAGATGTGACGACTGAAAATGCCCAGTTAGATGAACAATTAATGGCTACTGGGATGACATTGTACAATGCGGCAGTCCATACCATTATTCAACAAGAACAAGTGGCCCACGGTTTTGTCGATACCGAAACCAAACAAGCCTATCTAGAAGGTTTCCGCGATAATATGACCCCTGAAAAAGATGATCCAGACAACCAATGGGTGATTTACCGCGTCTTAACGTTATTGGATGCACTTGTCTTTTTCGATGGCGGTAATCAACAGTTGGATAACCAGTGGACAACCGATTATCCAGTGGCTTATCCACAAGCCCAAATTTTATACCAAGTTTTACAACGGAAAACAATCGATTCACCGTTCACATTACGCCGAGCTGTGATTAACTTGTGGGTTGCATTTGACCGCGTGTTAGAGACGCTTGGTTTTGCGGCCACTAACTTACAACAATTATTGACGCTAACACCGGTTTTGAGCGAACGCCAATTGCGTTTAGATGTGCGCCAAGTTTATGATATTCTTCATTCAGACCACTTGTTAGCTAATAAAACGCAACAAATGGCCTATGTTGGCATTGGTAAAAGTGATCAACAAAATGCGTTTGTCTTGAGTGTTTCTGATAAAGAAGCAACACCAGAATATTTCCAACGCTTATATGATTTATCAGTCCGTGATTTCTTAAATGAAATTGAAATGCCTTATTCACTACGTTAATTGAGGAGAATGAAGATGTTAGAAGAACAATATCAAAAAATTCATGCGCTTGATCAACAACTTGCTGCCCTATTTGAACAACGGATGGCAGTGGTTGATGAAATTGCCCAAATCAAATTTGACAATCAAATCGGTTTGACCAACATTCAACGCGAAAAAGCGGTAATGGACCAACGATTGGCTGCGGTTGAAGAACCGAAGTTTGAACCGTACATTGTTGATTTATATCAAACGATGATTTTAATCGCCAAGCAATATCAAGTTAAAAAAATGAAGGCTCTTAAAGAACAAGCAGAAGCCTAATGCCAAAATGACGTTTAGGGGAACCTGACGTCATTTTTTAGTGGGTAAGTATGCTAGAATATAGGTAATTATAAAAAGACGAGGATGTTAACCAGTGACTAAACGACGCTATAATTTAGCCGTGATTCGTTACCGCGGTACATTACTATTATTAAACCGACTTAAAAAGCCCTATGCTGGCCTTTGGAATGGGATTGGTGGCAAGAACGAGGGTGACGAAACTGCCGAAATGGGTATGCGACGCGAGATTTTTGAAGAAACGGGTCTCAATCAGAATCAATATACCTTGTATAATACGGGGTGGTTGGACTGGCATATTGACGGTGAGTTTATCGCCGGGATTGATGTCTTTTTGGCGGAGATTAAGGAATCGGTGCAGTTACCGCTCTATCCGGTTGGCACGCGCGAAGGCATCTTACAACTATTCGATGAGCAATGGGTTTTATCTGAAGAGAACTACGGTATTGTTGCCGATTTGAAAGTGATTTTACCAGAAGTGCTCGCCAAAAATGTTAAACGTTACTACACCGATTTTCACGGGGAACAATTAATTGCCTATGAAGCATTTCCGATTGAGGAGGGGAATTAAATGATGACGAAAGAACAAACTTTGATGGTGCTCCAAGTATTGAAACGTAAATTACAAGGCCTCAGAATCTTTAGGGTCATTGAAGAGTTATTTTCACTCTATATTATTATTAAAGTCTTTACGGCCGACAGCCAAGTGAACTTATTGGGCGTTAACTTTACAGAAGGCCGAGCGATTGAATTGATGGTCCTTTTATTAGTGATTGAATTTTGCTTAACGCGAATTCAAACTAACTATAAGCAGGTCGGTCAACAGTTAATCGAGACTTTAAAAGATTTGACGGAACAAGAAAAACAACTTGTGCAACAATTTAAACGCTATTAGGTGGTGGTTAAATGATCACGATCGGTTTAACGACTTGGAGTGAGCACCAGTCCCTAATGCCGGAGAAAAAGCAGTTGACGTTGAACGATTACGCGCAATTCTTACCAATTGTCGAGGTCGATAGT
This sequence comes from Latilactobacillus sp., assembly GCF_033176295.1. Taxonomy (NCBI): domain Bacteria; kingdom Bacillati; phylum Bacillota; class Bacilli; order Lactobacillales; family Lactobacillaceae; genus Latilactobacillus; species Latilactobacillus sp. Next base: position 67,507 of record NZ_JAMQEX010000010.1, on the reverse strand, counting down.
TTTTATTATGCGCTACAAGCACCAACCGTTAGCGCTAAGTGGCTGCAGCAAGTGCCGCACCAATTTCAATTTATCGTCAAAGCACATAAGGCGATGACCAAACAGGAAGATTACACGGACTTCACTAGTACGGAAAAGGAATTGTTTGTTCGTTACAAACAATCGATTCAACCGCTCTTAGATGCGGGGCAATTAACGGCGGTCCTATTTCAGTTCCCGCCGTTTTTTCAATTGAATCAGGAAAATGTGCAGTACTTGAGACGCATTCGCACGTGGTTGCCCGATGTGCCGATTGCGGTCGAGTTTCGTAATGGCACTTGGTACGATGAAGCGTATAAGCAGAACATGTTTGCTTTTTTAAAACAGTTAAAAATGACACATGTAATTGCTGACGAAGCGCAGACGCCCACCAATAGTGTCCCGTTTGAACCGGTTGTGACGAATCCAGATTTTGCGATGCTCCGGTTGCATGGGCGCAATATGGCCGGTTGGCAGAATCCGGGCGCAATGTGGCGCAAACAACGGACCCTTTATCGCTATAACGCAGATGAATTGCAGCAGTTTGCCGCAACGGTTCAGCGCTTAACCAATCAGGCTAAGGAAGTCGCTATTATCTTCAATAATAATTCCGGTGGGGATGCTGCCGATAACGCCTTAGCCTTACAACAAATATTAGGGATTACCTTTGAAAATTTAGCACCTAAAGGCCCGGAACAAACGTCGTTATTTTAGTGCTTTAAAAGCAGAACACTTTTTGTCGCGGGCTTGATTTTATGCTATACTTTGAGTACTTATATGGATTATTAAAAAAGGTCGAGAATAACTTTTTATTCTCGTTTTTTTAATTAAGGAGCGAATCAAATGGCAGACAAGAAACCAACTTTTTACGTAACAACCCCCATCTATTATCCTTCTGGTAAATTAACAATCGGGAACTCATACACGACCATCGCAGCGGACGTAATTGCACGTTACAAACGCTTGATGGGTTTTGATGTCTTCTTCTTAACAGGGACTGACGAACATGGTTTGAAACTCGAACAAAAAGCAGCTGAAAAAAATCTAGCCCCACAAGCTTACGTGGACGGTATGGCTGAAGAAATTCAAGCATTATGGAAGACGCTTGAAATTTCAAACGATAAATTTATCCGCACAACAGACGATTACCACGTGAAAGCCGTTCAAAAGATTTTTGATCGGTTAGTGGAACAAGGTGATATCTATCTTGGCCAATATGAAGGTTGGTACTCTGTTTCTGATGAAGAATACTTCACGGAATCACAATTAACGGAAGTCTACAAAGACGAAAACGGTAAGGTCATCGGTGGTAAGGCCCCTTCAGGTCACGAAGTTCAACGTGTTGCCGAAGAAACTTATAAGTTCAAGATGAGCAAGTATGCCGATCGTTTATTAGCATACTATGAAGAACACGCTGATTTTATCGAACCATCATCACGTAAAAACGAAATGATCAACAACTTCATCAAACCTGGTTTGGAAGACTTATCCGTTTCACGGATCTCATTTGATTGGGGAATTCATGTCACAGGTAATCCCAAACACGTTGTTTACGTCTGGTTAGATGCTTTATCAAACTACATCACAGCGCTTGGTTATGGTTCAGATGACGATCAATTATTCAACAAATACTGGCCAGCTGATGTTCACTTGGTGGGTAAAGAAATTGTGCGTTTCCATGCGATTTACTGGCCAATCTTCTTGATGGCCCTTGATTTGCCATTACCAAAACAAATCTTTGGTCATGGTTGGTTATTGATGAAAGACGGTAAGATGTCTAAATCTAAGGGGAACGTTGTTTACCCTGAAATGTTAGTTGAACGTTACGGTTTAGATGCGCTTCGTTATTACTTAATGCGTGCCATTCCATTTGGTAACGACGGCGTCTTCACACCAGAAGATTTCGTCAGCCGGATTAATTACGATTTAGCCAATGATTTAGGGAACCTCTTAAACCGGACAGTCGCAATGATCAACAAATACGATGATGGTCACGTGCCAAGTTATCAAGCTGACGTCACAGCTTTTGATGCTGACTTACAAGCAACGGCAACGCAAACAATTGCCCAATATTCAACTTTAATGGATCAATTGAAATTCTCAGATGCACTTGATACAATCTGGCAATTAATCAGTCGTGCTAATAAATATATCGATGAAACAGAACCATGGGTTTTAGCCAAAGATGACAGTCGCAAGGCTGAACTCGATAGTGTCCTAGCACACTTAGCAGAAAGTTTACGGATTGTGGCCCTCTTATTACAACCAGTCATGACACATGCCCCACGTGAAATGTTCGCGCAATTAGGCCTTGATTTTGATCAAGAAGCACAACGCGAAATGGTTTACGGCCGCTTCCCAAGTGATATTAAAGTGATTGCTAAAGGGACACCAATCTTCCCACGTCTTGATTTAGATGAAGAAGTGGCTTACATCAAGGAACAAATGATGGCTGCTCAAAAAGCTGGTTTGGTGAACGAAAAAGTGAAAGCTAAACAAGTTGCTGCAGAAGAAGTCGCAGACTTTGATCCTAAGGCCACTGAATTAGTCAGTGAAAAAGATGCCATTAAATTCGAAGATTTCGATCAATCAGAAATTCGGGTTGCTGAAATCAAAGCTGTTTCTAAGGTGGAAGGCGCTGATAAACTCTTGAAATTCCGACTAGATGCCGGTGATCAAGGCGATCGCCAAATCATCTCAGGAATTGCAGAATTCTACCCAGATTTCGAAAAATTAGTCGGCAAGAAAGTCTTAGCCGTTACTAACTTAAAACCACGTAAATTACGTGGCGAATTAAGCCAAGGCATGTTGCTTTCAGCAGAACACGGTTCAGATGTTGAATTGGTAGTTGTACCTAGCAACTTAGTGAATGGTTCACAAATTGGTTAATTTAAAATAACAGAAACGTCAAAAGGGCTAAAAGACATTTACATTCTGTAGGTCTTTTAGCCCTTTGTTATGGAAAAGAGTGCGTCTGAAACGCTTTGACTTTGAGCATTAGCATAGCTCGGCGAATAACTGCTGTAAGCAGTTGTTTGACGAGTGACGCTAAGCACAGAAGTCAGTTTCAAAAAGCACGTTTAAAATAAGAGTGCGTCGTAACCCTGGTTATATCCTGAGGATTAACACAGAGGGACGAATAATCGCATGGCGATTGTTTGGCGTTCAGGGTTAACCGGAAGGATATGGGTTACAGAGCACGTTTAGAGTGCGTCATTAACGGGTTGCTTTTGAGTACTTGCTTAATCAGGTGAATTACCGACAGAGTCGGTGATTTGACTGATTTGGCAAGGCGCAGAAAGCGGTTAATGAAAGCACGTTTAAATCAAGAGTGCGTTTGAAACGGTTTGACTTTGAAAATTAAGATGCTAAAAGGAGATTAAAATGCAGATATTTGATTCACATACGCATTTAAACGATACGCCATATGCCGGTCAAGAAGCCGACTTTATCCAACAGGCCGCTGACCTAGGGGTTACGGAGATGGCAATTGTGGGTTCTGATACGGTTTTAAATGACGGTGCGCTACGTTTAGCACAACAATACAAAGCGTTATCGGCTATTATTGGCTGGCATCCAGAATCAGCAAAGGATTATACGAAGGTCCAAGAAGCGCAATTAATTGAACAGTTACAATTACCAGAAGTAGTTGCGCTAGGCGAAATCGGCTTGGACTATCACTGGGACACGTCACCAAGAGACGTGCAACGAACTGTTTTTGAACGCCAAATTGAAATCGCCAAGTCCCTCCATATGCCAATTTCAGTGCATACGCGGGATGCTTTGGAAGATACCTACAAGATTTTAAAAGAAACAGATGTCCGTGATTGCGGTGGCATTATCCACAGTTTTAACGGTGATTCTGAATGGTTGAAACGATTTATGGATCTTGGGATGCAAATTTCGTTTAGTGGTGTGGTCAGTTTCAAGAATGCGCGTGAGGTGCATGAAGCAGCCAAATTATGCCCATTAGATGTGATGTTAGTCGAAACAGATGCCCCTTACTTAACACCCACGCCTTATCGTGGTAAGCAAAATCAACCAGGCTATACGCGCTATGTGGTTGAGGTAATTGCCAAGTTAAGAGAGGTCGCACCAGAAGAAATTGCGGCAGCGACGTATGCAAATGCGCACCGTATTTTTAAGTTAGGAGCAATATGAAAAAAACGATTCAAGAAGTCATCGTTGTTGAAGGCCGCGATGATACCAAACGATTAAGAGAAGTATTCCCGGATGTCGATACAATTGAAACCCGCGGTTCCGCAATTAATGATGAAATTGTTGAAAAAATTGCGTTAGCCCAAGAAAAACGCGGCGTGATTGTCTTCACCGATCCCGATTTTCATGGTGAAAAAATCCGTAAGATTATTTCACAAAATGTGCCGGGTGTTGAACATGCCTTTTTACCCCGTTCAGAAGCTAAACCAGAAAAAATGGGTGGTAGCTTAGGGATTGAACATGCTAAACCCGCAGCGATTAAACAAGCACTCGAAAATCTATTGACGCAAGATGAAGATGCAGTCGAACAAATTAGTCAGTCTGATTTATTGGTGGCCGGCTTGATTGCTGGTCCGTCTGCCAAGGCCCGTCGTGAACGTTTAGGGGAAGTCTTGCATATTGGTTACACAAATAGTAAACAACTGTATAAGCGCCTTAAAATGTTCCAGGTGAGCCAAGACGAATTTGGCGCAGCACTAAGACAAATTAACGAAGAATTAGGAGACTAACATGGAAGACATTGCAAACCCAGAGCGTACGAGAAAAATCCTTAAACGGTACGGTTTTAAATTTAAAAAGAGTTTAGGTCAAAACTTCTTAACCAACATTACGATTTTAAAACAAATCGTTGAAGCGGGTGAGATTACTAAAGATGATGATGTTATCGAAATTGGCCCCGGGATTGGTTCTTTAACGGAACAAATTGCTAGAAAAGCCCATCAAGTTTTGAGTTTTGAAATTGATGATCGCTTAATTCCAGTTTTAAAAGATACGTTAAATCATTATCATAATGTGACGGTTTTAAACCAAGATATCTTGGAAGCTGACTTGCCAACCTTGATCGCCAAGCATTTTGACGGCCAACACAACCTTAAAATTGTGGCTAATTTGCCTTATTACATCACAACACCAATCATGTTACATTTATTGGAAGCCGGTTTACCAATCGATCGCATGGTCTTGATGATGCAAAAAGAAGTCGCAGAACGAATCGATGCTGCACCAGGTTCAAAAGCTTATGGTTCATTGAGTATCGCTGTTCAATTGCACTCTGAAGTTAAATTAGCCTTCATTGTCCCTAAGACAGCTTTTGTACCCCAACCTAACGTCGATTCAGCGATTGTTGAATTTGTGGGTCGTCAAGAACCCTTGGTGACTGTTCAAAACCAACAATTATTTGATCAATTAGTTCGCGGTGCTTTTGCGCAACGTCGTAAAACACTCTGGAATAATTTACAAAACCAATTTGGAAAACAAGAAGAAGTCAAAGCAGGGTTAGTCGCTGCATTGGATCAAGCTGATATTGCCCCAAGTACCCGTGCGGAACAGTTGAGTATTCAACAATTCGCACAATTGAGTGATTGCTTGAACGAACAACCAGTTTTTGCTAAAAAAGGGGATAAGTAATTGCCAAATCTAGATGACAATGGTATAATTGCAATTTTTCAGTTTATATGCTATACTATTGCTCGAAGAGGTGAAGCATATGCCAACCACACTTGCCAATATTAAGAACGGTCTCGATGGGCATATCGGAGACAAGTTAATGGTTGTCGCTCAAGCTGGGCGCAAGAAAGTAACAAAGCGAAAAGGAATCTTAAGAGAAACCTTTCCTGCCGTTTTTGTAGTTGATTTGGATCAAGATGAAAATGCGTTCGAACGTGTTTCATATAGCTATGCTGATTTGTTAACTAAATCGATTGCGATTGAATTTGATGAAGAACCAATTGTACTTTAGTTTTTAGAATAAGAATACGAGCAGGGACTGAGACATGGATGATTGTCTGAGTCCCTTTTTTGTTGTTGACATTTGGCGCGTATCATGATATTGTATATGGGATATACTAATTTATAAACAGCCGTTGCTTGTCGATTGTCAATAGTGTCAATAGTCAATTATGCGGATTTATGTTACAGTTAAATAAAGTGAACAAGGGTGGGAATAATTGTGGAAGATAGTCAATTATTGGATGAGTATGTTGAGATTTATATGTCTGCCATTAAGTATGTTGAAGACCTCGTGTCGCAACCAACTAAGGCTTACAAGCTATCTTTCGAACAATTTCTGATTATGAAGGAGATTGCGGAAGATAGCTCGGTTAGTTTAATTGATATTGCTAAGAAGCGTGGTGTAACACGAGGGGCGATTTCACGTCAAATTCGTGTCCTTTTGAAGTTGGACTATATTTCGCAATTAACTGACCCAAGTGATCGCAGACGCTTAATTTTAAATCTGACGCCAAGTGGTCAACAAACAGTGAGTGAGTTATTACCGAAGGTTCAGGAACGTTTTTCATCGTGGATGATGGCCTTTGGCAAAGAAAATGCTAAACAGATGTTATTTTTAATGAATGAGTTCAGACAAAAAGTCATGGCGGAAGAAAATTAAAAGAGTGGGTCAAGTTGAGAGGCTTGACCTTTTTTATGTGAAGGCTCCAGTGTGGTACAGCACTCTTGAATTGAAACGTGCCGTACTAAGCAACTTCTTCCAGTTAGTATTGTCAGCCAAACAATCGACTTTGTCGCTTATTCGTCTGATTTCACTAAGCTTCAGAAGTATCCCCGCTTAGTACAGCACTCTTGGTTTTTAGTTCATAAATGAGTATAATGAAACAATTGAATGTTGGTGGATGGTGAGACGATATGCAATTGATTGAAAAGGCACCTGCGAAGATTAATTTAAGTTTAGATGCACTTTATCAGCATACTGATGGGGAATTCGAATGGCAGATGATAATGACGTCAATCGATCTGGCGGATTATGTCCAAATCACATTGCAAGACTCACCTCAAATTGAGGTTAGAACCTCTAAGGGATATTTACCGGAGGACAAACGGAACTTAGCATATCAGGCGGCGCAATTATTACGGCATCGTTTTGATATTAAAACGGGTGCGATTATTGAAATCGATAAACATATTCCCGTGGCAGCCGGGTTAGGTGGTGGCAGTTCGGATGCCGCTGCAGTTTTACGCGGTTTAAATCAACTGTGGCACTTAGGCCTCACCAAAGCGGAGCTCGCGCATATCGGTTTATCAATTGATTCAGACGTGCCATATTGTGTTTATAGTGAGACCGCACTAGTAACGGGTAAAGGCGATCAAATCCAACCGTTGGGGGATTTACCTAACTTTTGGATGGTCGTTGTTAAACCTGAAGTAAGTGTCTCAACACCGCGCATCTTACACGCCTTGAATTGCGATCAGATTACTGATCGGCCCCAAACCGATCGACTCTTAGCGGGGATCCAGCAACAAGATGCACAGCAAATGACAGCCGCAATGGCTAATGTGTTAACGCCGATTACCAATCAACGCTATCCGCAAATTGATTATTTAATGCAACGTTTAACTGCATTTGGCGCGGAAAAAGCGCAGATGAGCGGTAGTGGTCCAACTGTTTTTGGCATTTGTCGCCAGTACTCACGCGCGCAACGCATTTATAACAGTATGTCCGGATTTTGTCGTGAAGTTTATCTAGTGCAACCATTAAAAAAATAAAAATCATTAAAGACAATTCGTCCCCCTATAGCTAGTGGTGGGCGATTTTTTTAATACTATTGGTGGTAAGCGGTTAAAAAGACAAATGATAAAAAAACGAACAATAATGAACTTTTCTAAAAAAAGACTAGGATTTAGCGAATAAAATCTATATAATTGGAAAGCGGATAGTTTTATCGGAAGAAATTATTATTTTAAAGGGAGTAAGTATAATGAAAGTTAGAAGAAGTGATCGCTTAATTGATATGACCCGGTACTTGTTGGAAAGACCACATACATTAATTCCATTGACGTTCTTTTCAAATCGTTACGAATCAGCTAAATCATCTATTAGTGAAGATTTATCAATCGTCAAACGGACCTTTTTCAATCGCGGGACGGGGATTTTAGAAACAGTTCCCGGCGCTGCTGGTGGTGTTCGTTACATGCCAATGATTAAACAAGTTGAAGCAGAAGAATTTATCGCTGAAATGGCCGAACGTCTTTCTGAAAACGATCGTCTGTTGCCAGGGGGCTATGTCTATTTATCAGATTTATTAGGTCGTCCAGAAGTTCTTCGTCAAGTTGGTCGATTAATTGCCAACCAATACGTTGGCAAAGAAGTAACAGCGGTCATGACAGTGGCCACCAAAGGGATTCCAATTGCGCAGAGCGTTGCGATGTTCCTAAATGTCCCATTTGTCATTGTGCGCCGGGATTCTAAGATCACTGAAGGCTCAACAGTCAGTGTGAACTATGTTTCTGGTTCCTCAGCACGAATCGAGAAGATGGAACTTTCAAAACGGAGTTTACCAGAGAACTCAAAAGTCCTAATTGTCGATGACTTCATGAAAGGCGGCGGCACAGTTAACGGGATGAAGAGCTTAATTGAAGAATTCGATTCTGAAATGGTTGGCATTTCCGTATTTGCTGAATCTGTCTTTGAAGGTAATCACATGGTTGAAGATTACACATCAATTTTGAAGGTTGATAAAGTGGATATTGAAAACAAGGCGCTCAGTGTTAGCGCTGGTAACTATTTAACGAAGAATGCAGAACAACTTTCTTAAACTAAAAAGAGTATGAAACGGCTATTAGCCGACTTCATACTCTTTTTTTGTATCGAGGTGGCCAGTACGTAATAAGAGGCCATTGATGGTATCGGTTAGTGTGATTTGTAAGGCGGCACTAACTTGTTGGATTGATTGTGGTTGATCTGTGCGTAACCAACTGGCGGTATAGGCAACAATCGCGCCTGAGAGGTAATCAAGTAGAAATTGTTGATAAGTTGGGGATAACGTTAAATGGTGTAGCTGCGTCAAATCGTTGATAATAATTTGAACGAGTTGACGTAGGTGGTGGTTAAAGTGGGTTTCAAATGAGTTCTGACCATTAATTGTAATCGCATTTTGATAGAACGTACGGTTGTCTTCAAAATAAGTCAGTAGTTGTTCTAAAATAATGGTCCAGTGAGGGTAAGTCAGGTGATCAGCAACGTATTCGCCGATTTCTTGATCGTAAATCCAAGTCAGCAAGGCATATTTATCAGGAAAATAATCATAAAAGGTTTGGCGGCGAATGCCAGCCGTGGTCATAATGAGCGTCACGCTAATTTGCTTAAACGGGGTATCAACCATGAGCGCCTTAAACACTGTGGCAATCTTTTTTTGAATCGTAACTGACATCAAAACGCCTCTTTCTACAAAAAAAGTCGCCCATTAGTGAATGACGACTTTGGTATTGACTGGGATTGCTTGATAAAACCACTTTGCATCAGCGACCGATAGCCGGATACAGCCGTGAGAATTGGATGTTTCACCCAATTTTTGCGCTTCATCGGGGAGAAAATTCCCTGCTTTATCGGTTGGGACACTGTGGAAAAGGTAGACACCGTGATCTAAAAATGACCGCCAATATTTAGCCCCTTCACCAGGATTGCCATTAAAGAAGGCTTCACCGTGTTCTTCTTGAATATGGAAAGTACCTTTAGGTGTAGGAGAATCGCTCGTGCCGGTTGAAGCACGCATGGTATAGAGCCGCTTTTCATCGTCCATTAAGTAGACGCGGTGCTTCTTGATTGAAACATCAATCCAAAAATGTGCGTATTTCTTAACATCTGGATAGGGTTTCTTTTCAGAAGGGGCGTGCCAATCGAGTGGCTTTTTAGATGTTTGTTTTTTAGGTGTTTGTTTCACGTGTGCTGTTTGTGAATGAGTAACACTCGCAGTTGGTTTAGCCGGTTGGTGATGTGAGGTAGACCAATTAATACCAAGCACCACTAATAATAAGATTAACAGGCCATCGAGAGTTAACCAAAGACGTGAAGGGCTTTTTTTCATTTTAATGCTCCAATCGGTCTGAATTAACATCATTATACGGGAATCATAGAGCAATTTCAAATAGGGATAGCTTGCGGTAATCGCTTGATTAAGCTAAAATAGACCAGTAATCACGAATATTAGGAGTTTAAGATGGTCAATAAAAATGCAATTATTTTAGCAGCGGGTAAAGGTACTCGCATGAAGTCAAAATTATACAAGGTATTGCACGAAGTTTGCGGTCGGCCAATGGTGGACCACGTGTTAACCGAAGTCGAAAAAACAGAACCTGCAACAGTTGTCACAATTGTGGGACATGGCGCAGAAAAGGTGAAGGATTATTTAGGTGATCGTTCACAATATGCCTTACAAGCAGAACAACTAGGAACAGGCCACGCTGTTTTACAAGCTGAAGATTTATTGAAAGACCAAGATGGTATTACAATTGTGGTCAGTGGTGATACACCATTATTAACAGCTGGCACTTTTGAAAAGCTATTTGCTTACCATCATGATAAGGGCGCTAAAGCAACTATTTTAACGGCCACAGCACCAGATCCAACTGGCTACGGCCGGATTATTCGTAACGATATTGGCATCGTTGAAAAAATCGTTGAACAAAAAGATACAAATGATAAAGAAGCTGCTGTTAATGAAATTAACACAGGTGTTTACTGTTTCGACAACAAGACACTTTTCCAAGCACTTCATGAAGTCACAAATGAAAATGCCCAAGGTGAATACTACCTCACAGACGTGGTTGAAATCTTGAAGAAGAAGGGCGAAATTGTAGCAGCTTACAAGATGCCAAACTTCGAAGAATCAATGGGGGTTAATGACCGCGTTGCCTTATCACAGGCTACCAAAGTGATGCGTCAACGGATTAACACAGCGCATATGCGAAATGGTGTTACATTGATTGATCCAGAAAGTACTTATATCGAAGTCGGTGTTAAAATTGGTAACGATACAATTATTGAACCCAATGTTGTCTTAAAAGGCAACACAACGATTGGTTCAGATTGTTTCGTCGGTGCTGGTTCAACAATTATTGATTCAACAATCGAAGATAATATTCAAATCACAAGTTCAACCATTGAATCAGCAATCATGCATACCGGCTCAAACATTGGCCCTAACAGCCACTTGCGTCCTAACGCTGAAATCGGTGTGGATGTGCATGTTGGGAACTTCTGTGAAGTGAAAAACGCTAAAATTGGCGACCGCACGAAGATTGGTCACTTAAGTTATGTTGGCGATGCAACCCTTGGCACTGACATTAATGTTGGTTGTGGTGTTGTTTTTGTTAACTACGACGGTGTGGCTAAACATCATGCAAATGTTGGTAGCCACGTCTTCATCGGCAGCAACTCAAACATCGTGGCCCCAGTTGAAATTGCTGATCACACATTCATCGCAGCTGGTTCAACAATCACAGACGATGTCCCAGAAAAAGCAATGGCCATCGCCCGTGCACGTCAAACAAATAAAGAAAACTACTGGGCTAAATTACCAGTCGCAAAAGACGAAGAATGGCAATAGAGTGTTGGCTGTCGCGGTTAGTAATTAAACATTAATACTATTTTTAGATTGAGCGGAAATTACTGCGACAAGAAGCACGTTTCGGATTAGAGCGTGTTTGTGACGATTAGTGTTGTAAAGCATGTCTTGAAATAAAAATCGTTCGTAATCTTATTTCTGAGATTACGGACGATTTTTTTATGTTTGTCGTTATTTTAAAATTGAGAAATAATCGCGCATTAAGCAGGTGATTAGAAAAGCGGGCCATAACCAAATTGAGCCACTTAAAAAGAAGATTAGCAGGAGTATGATTAGACATCCCACAGCGGTGATTGCGCAACCTATTTTTGTAACGCGATAATTTTTAGGGTTATAATTTGGATGGCTGGGGTAGAAAAAACGGTACTGATAAATCAAGACTGCAACGAATAAAATGAGGCCCAAAATGAAATAGGGCATGCTGAGATGGAATAAGCGATCGGTAGTAATCATAATTACCAGAATGAAGAAATAGAGATTATTAAAAATAGTATATTTAAGTCGCGTCATAGTAATCTCCTTTTTCAATTAGTGTACCTTGTCACGCATTAAATGACAATTGGATTCACAACCAAAAATAACCAAGCATTTTTTCGAATTTAACGGTATACTAAACGGGAGGTTCGATGGTTATAGCTATTAACATTTAATTCTCTCTTGCATTTCTAATGAACAGCGCTTACTTAGCGTAAATTAAAATCTTTTTTAGGTTTTAATCTTGATTTTCATTGCGAAAATGCCTAGAATTTAAATAAGTACTTACTTAAATTTTTGGAGGCTGACATGTCTGAACAATATTTCGACCCTAAGTTGAAAATCTTTGCTTTGAACTCTAATAAGCCCTTAGCTGAGAAAATCGCAGCTGAAGTTGGGGTTCCTTTAGGAAAATCTTCTGTTAAACGTTTTAGTGATGGTGAAATTCAGATCAATATTGAAGAAAGTATTCGTGGTGACGAAATTTTCTTAATTCAATCAACATCTGCACCAGTTAATGATAACTTGATGGAAATCTTGATTATGATTGATGCATTACGTCGTGCATCTGCTAAAACAATCAACGTTGTGTTACCTTACTATGGTTACGCACGTCAAGATCGCAAGGCCCGCTCACGTGAACCAATTACTGCTAAATTAGTAGCAAACATGTTAACGATGGCTGGCGCTGACCGTATTTTAGCATTAGACTTACATGCCGTACAGATTCAAGGCTTCTTCGATATTCCAGTTGATCACTTAATGGGTGCACCATTATTAGCTGATTACTTCTTAAGCAACGATTTGGCAGAAAACGCCGTTGTTGTTTCACCTGATCATGGTGGGGTGACACGTGCTCGTAAATTGGCTGACTTCTTGAAGACACCAATCGCAATTATCGACAAACGTCGTCCAAGACCTAATGTTTCAGAAGTCATGAACATTATTGGTAACGTTAATGGTAAACGCGCAATCATTATCGATGATATGATTGATACTGCTGGGACAATTACATTAGCAGCACAAGCTTTAAAAGATGCCGGTGCTACTGAAGTCTTTGCTTGTTGTACACACCCTGTTTTATCAGGTCCTGCTATCCAACGGATTGAAGATTCAGTTATCAAGCAAATGATTGTTACAGATTCAATCGACCTTCCAAAAGAAAAACTAATTGATAAGATGGTTCAAGTTTCAGTCGGCCCACTAATCGGGGATGCGATCAAACGAATCCATGAAAACAAACCAGTTAGTCCATTGTTCGAAAATAGATTTAAACGTTAATCAAATAAAAAGCATCGACAATTTTAAAATTGTCGATGCTTTTTTTAATTAGTAGACATTTTTTGTGCTTGATGCATTATAAAGATTTTAAGTAATAGTGGTGCAATTAGAGTTGTAACAACGGTGACAATAATCATCGCTGTGTAATGACTGTCGTCGATTAAATGGGCGTTAATTGCGGCCTGTGCGACAACCAATGCCATTTCGCCACGGGAAACCATCCCTGCACCAACAATATGACCAGCACTTGAGGAAAGACCACAAATACGAGTCCCAAGCCATCCACCTAATTGTTTACCAATAATCGCGATAATGATTGTTAATACGATAAAACTAAGATTATCTTGAAGATGGGCCAGACGAATATTAAGTCCGATGCTGACGAAAAATACGGGGATAAAAACAGAGTAGCCAATTGTTTCAATCTTTTCTGTTAGAACATTTTTATAGTCAGTCTGTGAAATAGCTAGTCCTACAAAATAGGCACCCAAGACATCGCTCATACCTAAATAAGTTGCTAAGCTAGCAAACAGTAAACAGAGTGTAATGGCGATACTAGTAATGTTTTCAGAAGCTGTTAAGCATTTGGCTAGATTTAAAATTAGTGGGACGAACCATTTACCTAAAACGAAGGCTAGAATAAAAAATAATAGTTTAGGTAAAATTAGGTTAACCAGATTGAGCGACTGACCAGATGCTGGTTGCATGATACTAGAAAAAATCCCTAATAGAATGACACAGATAATATCGTCCGCAACAGCTGCGCCAAGAATGATCATTCCTTCTTCAGTATTGAGATAATCCATTTCTTTGAGGACCTGGATTGATATGCTAACGGAAGTTGCACTTAGAATTAAGCCGATAAAAATAGCGGTGCTGACTGTAAAATGAAAGAGTGTTACACAGATGAAAAAGGCACCTAATGTTGGTAAAATGACACCTAACGTTGCGACAATTAGGGAAGGTTTCCAATATTTTAATAACTGACTGAGATCACCTTCGATTCCGGCCATAAACATTAAAAAGATAACGCCAAGTTGCGCGAAACTTGTAATAAAATCGTTAGATTGAATCAAGTTAAAGCAAGCTGGACCAAATAGGACACCGACTGCTAGTTCTCCAATAACAGTTGGTAGATTAAGCCGGGCAAATAGGTGAGAGAACAACTTAGTCAATAAAATGATGAATGCAAGTGGTAGTAGATAAGCCATATTAGGCCTCCAATGCACTAGCAACCAATGTTAGTTCTGATTCTAATTCGGAATTAGACATTGGATATTCAAGAATAATTGGTATGTTTGGTGATAAGGATTCACAAAGTTGCCGCCATGGTGTTAAACCGTTATCGAGTAAAACCGTTTCTTGTGCTTGAATATTTTTGAGATGTAAAACAGTTGTGTAAGGTGCAAGCTGATGCCAAGCGGTTAATGGTGCTTCATTAATCCAATACCAATTGCCTGAATCAAAGGTATAGCCAGTAAGTGAGTTATAGTTGGTAAGTTCTAGGCAAATCATTGCCATATGCTTTAAAATACCATTTTGATTGGGTTCATTTTCGATATTGAGTTGAACTTGATAGGTTGTAATCAGTTGGTTTAATAAGCTAACTTGTTGAGCCGTTATGTGTTCCAATTCACCTAAACTAATTTTTAATGCAGTAATTCCAAACTGTTGTGCTAATTTAAAGTGTGATTCTAAATTGGGATTAATCTCAGATTTAATAAAAAGACATTCTGGGATTGAATAGCGAAATTCCCAATGACGCTGCTCAGCAAGTTGTTGAAGTTGGACTAGTTCATCGTGTTTCGTTTCTGGCTTAAATAATTCTCCTCGAACTTCGAAACCAGCGATTTTTGCGGTTAATTGATTTAAGAGTGCATATTGTGATTGGCCACTGTGAATTTCCTTTTGAAAAACGATGGTATTGATTAAAATTTTTGTCATGTTTTCACCCCATAAAAAAAGCTAAATTGACAGACTACTCCCTATGTAGGGAATCGTCTTAAATTTAGCGGTTAAATATTAAGATGAAATTGATTAAAGTATAACACGTATTTAATTTGTTGCAAGCGCTTTAATTAAAAAAACGATAAACAGCTCCAAACAAGGCGGCATCATTAAAATTATGAGCAGTCACTAGTTTTGTCCGATAGAAATTAGGCGGAAGATAGGCAGGGATACTTTGATTTAATAGATCAAGTAGAAATTTTTCCTGTTTTGAGACACCACCGCCAATAATCAAGAGTTCTGGATCAACAATCAAAATGATTTGAGCGAGACCTTGTGCAACTGAACGGCTCCAATTTTTAATAATCTCTAATGGCAAAGATTCGCCACGTTTAGCAGCATCAAATGCTTCAGGGACACTAAGATATAATTGTGCTGAAAGTTGAGCTTGTAGTGTTAAGGTTGAGGCGCGTTGTTCATAGTTGGTTTGCGTGGCAGAATCATACAAGAGATAGCCAATTGAGTTGGCTTGAGCCGTACCGCCATCTTGTAAGTGGTTGTTTAATAAATGAGCGCCACCAATCCCTGTACCCAGTGCGACACAATAAATATTATTAGCATCTTGAGCAGCACCTACTAGTTTTTCGCCTAATAAAGCAGCGTTAACATCATTTTCAACATAGACTGGGAGCGTAAATTCGTGACTGAGAATGGCTTTTATTTCAGTACCGATGTAGTTTGGGATAGTTGGTCCGGCATAGATAATAGTACCTAATTCACGATTGACAATACCGGCAGTACTTACACCGATGCCAATGATTTTATAAGTGGTCATCACTTTCCGAGTAGTCTGGATAAGTTGTTGCATTATCATGCCATTTTGATTTTGCTGGGTTTCTAATTGGCCTAAATGGGTGAGAGATAAATTTTCATCAATTAAGCCATATTTGATGGTGGTGCCACCAATATCAAAGGTCAGATAGGAAGCTTGAGTTAACATAAAAAACAATCCTTTCGTGTAAGCGTTATCAAAAAAGTCTTGACAACTTTGTAAGTTGGTGTTTATAGTTGAACCATTCATAATTTTTAATTTTCAGTTGGAGTTTAGCATTAATTAAAAATTAGTGCAAATCCAATCATCCTAAAATGTATTGACCGCACAATAAATTTTAGAGGTGAAGAAAATGCAAAAAATTGGTTTCGGAACATTTAACTGGATTGTTTTATGTGTTTACTTACTAGCAATGTTACTCGTTGGTGTTTATTTTACGAAGAAAGCTAGCAAGAGTACGGATGCCTTTTTTAAAGCAGAAGGAAAGATTCCAGCATGGGCCGCTGGCTTTAGTATTTATGCAACGACGTTAAGCGCAATTACGTTTATGTCAACACCAGAACAAGCATTCTTACAGGATTGGTCCTATTCGGTTGGGAGTTTAGCGATTATTATTTTAATTCCTATTTTGATCAAATTCTACGTGCCTTTTTTTAGAAAATTATCTGTAACAACGGCTTATGAATATCTCGAACATCGTTTTAATCCATTGATGCGAATTGTTGGGAGCATTCTATTTATGCTCTATCATATTGGTCGAGTTGCGATTGTTATTTACTTACCGATCCTGGCTGTCACATCGGTTACTGATATTAATCCTGTTTTAATTGCGGTTATTGTTGGTGGGTTATGTATTATTTATACATTCCTTGGTGGTATCGAAGGGGTTATCTGGAGCGATGTTATTCAAGGCATTCTGTTGTTAGGTGGCGCATTATTGGTTAGCATGTTGGGCGCACATTACATTAAGGGGGGATGGGGGACTGTTTTCAATGATGCCATGGCTGATCATAAAATAATTTCCGGACTTGATTTCAACGCAAGTGTTCTCTCACGATTTATACCACTAATTTTTGCAGGTCAGTTTTTTAATACACTTTATCAATACACAGGTAGTCAAGATGTTATTCAACGGTATCAAACGACAAGTACGATGAAAGAAACCGTTAAATCCCTATGGACGAATGGACTATTGGCAATTATTACAGTACCAATTTTCTATGGTATGGGTACTGTCTTATATAGTTTTTATAGTCGTGCAGAATCGTTACCTAAGGGTTTTAATACAACAGCATTGGTGCCTTATTTTATTATTAAAACACTACCAGCAGGTATCGCTGGATTAGTGATTGCCGCTATTTTTGCAGCAGCGCAGTCGACAGTTGCTTCCAGTTTAAACGCAATCTCATCATGTGCGATTGCTGATTTCAAAGTTCGTTTCTTTAATGATAAATTCAAGCAATATTCGGATGTGACATGGGCCAGAGTTATTATTATTATTTCGGGATTAATTAGTTTAGCAGTCGCTATTTATTTGATGCTTTCAGATCAATCAAAAACGCTCGATTTATTCATGACGATTACTGGTATTTTCGGTGTCCCATTGGCAGGAATCTTTGCAGTTGGCATTTTTACAAAAAGAGCTAATGCAACAGGTGCCTTGATTGGCTTAATTGCTAGTGCTGTTCTAACTTATTTTGCACAGATGGCTTCCATTTCACCGTTTGTTGTTAGTTGCGTTTCATTTATCTCAGCGTTTGTAATTAGTTATTTAGTTAGCTTGGTCTTCAAGAAGAGCAATAAAGATATCACTGGGTTAACAGTTCAGACAATCTCTGAAACTTATAAGGGATAAAATAATGAAGCGGCGTAATGTAACTACGTCGTTTTATTATTTTAGTAAATTGGAAATTTTTTTCATATCTAATTGTTGATGAAAATTAATAACTGCCGTATCTTATGTGTAAGCGGTTAATACAATTTAGATGGAATTAGTTTTAAAGTTTTATAGGTTGTTATTTAGGGAAAGAATAGAAGGTTGATGAATTTGAAAAATAATTTTTTGGATAAGGTTAAAGATCGATTAATCATATCATGTCAGGCATTAGCGGATGAACCATTACACAGCTCATTTATCATGGCACGAATGGCACGAGCGGCTTATGAAGCAGGCGCTAGTGCAATCAGGGCTAATTCCGTAGTAGATGTTCAGGCAATTATGGATACGGTTGAGCTACCGGTAATTGGGTTGGATAAAGTAGATTATTCTGATGCACCCATTTATATCACGCCTACAATCAAAGAAATGCGTGGCATTGCTGACACTGGTGCAGCAGTTGTTGCTTGCGATGTTACGGGGCGTCCACGACCTCACGGTGAACAATTAGCAACGATTGTCGAAACAATGCGGACTGAGTATCCTGATACATTATTAATGGCCGATACGGCCAGTCTTGATGATGTGAAAGAAGCCAACCGATTAGGTTTCGACATTATTGGTACGACAATGTATGGTTATACACCGGCTACGGAAGGCTGCAATATTGCCGATAATGATTTTGAATATTTAAAACAGGTTTTAGCTATGTCCAAGGCGCCCGTAATTGCAGAGGGAAAAATCGATTCACCTGAAAAAGCAGTCACTGCTCTAAAATTAGGTTGTCATAGTGTCGTTGTGGGATCAAGTATCACACGGCCACAATTGATTGCTAAAACTTATATTGATGCCGTTAATGAACTATAAAAAGAAAGAGGGATTTATAATGAAGGATTTAACGAAGTATAAAGGTATTATTCCAGCATTTTATGCATGTTATGATGAAGCAGGAGAAATTAGTCCAGAAAGAGTACGTGCTTTAACAGAATATTACATTAAAAAGGGTGTCAAAGGTGTTTATGTTAATGGCTCTTCAGGAGAATGTATCTATCAAAGCGTTGAAGATCGTAAAATTGTCCTTGAAAATGTGATGGCGGTAGCCAAAGGCAAATTAACAGTTATTGCACACGTTGCTTGCAACAATACAAAAGATAGTGTTGAACTTGCTAAGCATGCAGAAAGTCTGCAGGTTGATGCCATTGCCGCAATTCCGCCAATCTATTTTAAATTGCCAGAATATTCAATTGCCAACTATTGGAACACAATCAGTGCAGGTGCACCGAATACTGATTTTATTATCTACAACATTCCTCAACTAGCTGGTGTTAGTTTGACAACAGAATTATACGCAGAAATGCGCCGGAATCCTAACGTCATCGGTGTTAAGAATTCATCAATGCCCGTTCAGGACATTCAAATGTTCTGTGCTGCCGGTGGTAAAGATCATATCGTTTTCAACGGACCAGATGAGCAATTCTTAGGTGGTCGTTTAATGGGGGCTGCAGCAGGAATTGGTGGTACGTATGGGGCAATGCCGGCATTATTCTTAAAATTAAATACATTGATTAGTGAACTGAAGTTAGAAGAAGCTAAAGATCTTCAATACGCTATTGATGAAATTATATATAAGATGTGTTCGGGTCATGGCAATATGTATGCAATGATTAAGGAAATTCTACGAATTAATGAACAATTAGACTTAGGATCTGTTAGAGAACCGTTAGCACCGTTAAATGAAGCTGATTTAGAAATTGCTAAAGAATCAGCAACGATGATTACGACTGCAATTGAAAAATATTGCTAGATTTTTTATCTGGTATTTGGATACAAATTGTAATCGGTTGATATTATAATTTTTAATTAGTATAACGGAGAGATCCTATTAATCTATCGAAAAAGACGGCCTGCAAGAAGGGCGTCTTTTTATGTGCTTTCTAAAGTGCTTCATATCCAATATAATAGTAGGAAAGTCACAATCTCGGTTTTTAAAGGAGTTACAATGGCAATTATCGAGCATATCAAACAACAATATTCTTTTTTATCGCCACAAGAACAAAAGGTGGCCCTAGCGGTGATTCAAAAAGGGGCGAGCATTCAGCGGATTGGGATTGATGAACTAGCCGCTGAACTGCAAGTTAGTAATTCAACCATTTCGCGGTTTGTTCGTAAGATTGGCTGTCAAAACTTCGTTGATTTTAAATTACAATTTAGTGAGGGCCCCCAACCAACGATGACGGGGATTCAAGGACAGGTTGATCATGAATCACAAACGTCCGTTGAAATTTATCAATTCTATCAAGATGTCATCACTAAGACACAGGCACGGATTAAACAAGCGGACCTTGATCAGTTGGTTAGTTGGATCAAAACCAGCCAGCAGCTTTTTATCTATGGTTTGGGTAGTTCAGGCTATACGGGCGCGGAGTTTGGGCAGCGATTAACCCGAATGGGCATTCAAGCGACTGTCGTCACGGAGAGTCATATGATGTTGATGACCTCTCGGATTATTAACAAAACGGATTTAGTGATTGGTCTATCAAATTCTGGTAATACGGAAGAGGTCAATCAAGCGGTCCAAAATGCGCGGGAAAATGGTGCTAAAACGGCTGCAATTACCAGTGGGACTGATAGTCCATTGGCAGCTGCGAGTGACTTGACGTTGTTTGTTGAAGATAGCATTGGCTTTGCCAGTGCGCGGTTTGTGAACTCACAATTTGCGCTGACCTATGTTATCGATATTTTGGCGATGTTACTTTTAGAAGATGAGCAATACAATTGGCGAATGAAGCAAACAGTGGATACGATTATGCACCACAAACTTAAAAAGTAATTAAAAAAGGGCGTGTGCCATAAGTCGGGATATGACTTATAGAACACGTTTATATCATCAATATTCGGATATCGAAAAAGGAGCTGAAGACAAAATTACTTTTGTCCCAGCTCCTTATTTCATGGTGTGAATGATAGCTTATTGATGATCCTTGTTTGCTAACAAGTCGCGGATTTCCTTCAAGTATAGTTCTTCTTGAGTAGGTGCTGCTTCTTCAGCAACCTCTTCTTCTGTCTTCTTGCCCATGTCGCGAAGTTTGTTGAATCCTTTGACAATTAGGAAGACGATAATAGCGATGATCAAGAAGTTAATCACGTCGTTGAGGAAGTTCCCAATTTGGAAAACAGCCTTAGTTCCCGGAATTGTGACAGCAATCCCTGAAAGATCTACTTGACCGACGAATAATGAGATAATTGGATTGATTAAGTTTTTAGTTAATGAATCTACGATACTCTTAAGTGCAGCCCCCAAAATAACCCCGACTGCCATGTCTAGCACGTTGCCGCGCATAATAAATTCTTTAAATTCTTTAATCATAAAGCGATCCCTCCATACTATTAATTGTTTTCAAGAAAAATTATACCGTATTTTGCCCAGAGAATAAATAATAATGGATGGTCGCTGACAATAAAGTGAGATAATATTTGTTATTTTCATGAAAAATCGTTAAGATAGGAACGAGTTAAAAATTAAAGTAATTGAGGCCTATCGTATGAATTGGATTGTACAATTGTACCAGCCTTTCTTTGAATTAAATAACTGGCAAACAGTTATTCGTTCTTCTGAAGATTGGTTATTGATTTTAACATTGGTGATTATGGAATGCTTGCTATCAGTCGATAACGCGGTTGTGTTAGCTGCACAAACCCAAAGTTTACCAACAAAAATTGAACAGGAAAAATCACTAGTTTATGGTTTGTGGGGCGCTTATCTATTCCGCTTTATCATTATTGGTGTTGGGACTTTCTTGATCCACTTATGGGAGATCAAAGTCGCAGGTTCGCTCTATTTAGTTTACTTAGTCTATGCTTATTTCAGGAAACAAAAACAACCTAAGCAAGTTAAAAAACCGGGTTCTAAAATTAGTAGCCCACATCGTTTCTGGCGCACAGTCATTTCGATCGAGTTAATGGATATCGTCTTCTCAATTGATTCCGTCTTAGCCTCATTAGCGATTTCAAGTAACCCTGTGATTGTCTTGATTGGTGGGATGATCGGGATTATCTGTATGCGGGGGATTGCCCAGATTATTGCGCGTTTGATGGAAAAGATTCCAGAATTAAACCCGATGGCGTATATCTTGATTCTCTTCATCGCGGTGAAGTTGTTCTTATCAATTCCAGCGATTGATATTGAAATTCCCAATCTTGTGTTCGCGGGCATTGTCTTCGGAACAATCTTGATTACGTTAGGGATTCACTATATTCGTAAACAACGAGCATAAAAAGGACCGACAATTGTCGGTCCTTTTTTTAATTAAGATGGTTCAATAAGACTGCTAGAATCGCAAATAGTAAACTGCAGATTGTTACAAATAATAACTGATGGCGTTTCATCGAGAGAATCGCGATGAATTCACGGATGGTTGCGTTGGGTAAGAAGTATTTCGACGTCTTAGCGCCAATACCATCAGCTTTGAGATGGGCTTGTTTAGCGAATAGTCCAGCACGGAAAGTGTGGTAGTTATTCGTTGAGAAGATAATTCGGGGTTTATCTTTATCCGTATCGGCTTCGATAATTTGCTTTGAAAACTGCATGTTTTGAAGTGTGTTGACGGATTTTTCTTCCGTTAACGTCTGTTCAACAGGGATGCCATGGTCGATTGCGTAGCGTTGCATGGCGACTGATTCAGGTAACTTTTCATCCCCACCTTGTCCGCCGGAGAAGACGAGCTTCGGTGCCGGACGGCCTTTTTTGACTTGACGGTGGTAGAAGGTCATTGCCCGTTCAATCCGACTGGCTAACAGTGGTGGCACGTACTGTCCGTCAATTAAGCCACTACCTAAAACGATGATGTAGTCTTGATTATACCGTGGTCGGTTGAATAGATAGATAATTAGTGAAGAAAGATAAAGATAGAAAAATAATGGAATGTAAAGTAGAAAAACGGTGCTAATTGTTCCGATGAAAATCCGTAAATCTTCGGGTACATGGAGTAAGTTGGCCAACATAGGCACGAAGAAGAGGGCAATTAATCCTAACCCGATAAATAGGGTCAGCATGTTCGAAAGTGTGTGGCTTTCCTTTTTCCAAACAATATAGGCGTTCCATAAAAAGAGTAAGAAGCCAAACAGGTAGAAAAACATGATAATTAAAACGGCGACAATGGCTGCCGCAAGGGCGATGTAATAAACGTTACGACTATCCGATTGAAAAACGAGAATGGCTAATTCACCAACCGCCGTGGCAAGAAAGCCATTAAAGACAATCCCGTTGATAAAACGACGCTTTTCAGTCAACTGTAGTACAACGAACAACGCTAAGAAAATCAGCGGCAAAAGGTAAAAATAATCGATAAAGGTGTTCCTAAGTGACTCCTAAAGGATTTTATTTATTGAGTGCATATTTTTCGATGGCATAAGCAACGCCGTCTTGACCGAGGTGATTACTCTTCGTAATGACTTTGGCAATTTTTTTAAGTTCAGGAATAGCGTTATCCATGGCAACTGGTAAACCAGCGTAAGCTAACATTGACAGGTCATTGCCTTGATCACCGACCGCCATCACTTCTGATTGGTCGATGGCCAACGCATTGGCTAAGTCACGTAAGCCATTGCCTTTACCAGCTTTGGTGTTGAGGACTTCTAGGAAATAAGGTTCACTTTGGACAAATTGATAACGATCGAAGAACTCCGTTGGAATCTTGGCTTTACCTTCAGCTAGAACTTCAGGATCGTCAATCAGCATCACTTTTGAAAAGGCCTTGTCAGGGGCAATTTCATCAACGTGGCGGAATTTAATTGGCATATTAACCAAGGCACTTTCACCAATGGTATAAGGACTGATGTCGCGGTTGGCCGTGTAGATGAATTGATCATCTTCGGCATGAAGGTGAACGCCAATTGTCCGTGAAAGTGTCTCGAGTTCTAAGTATTGTGCGTGTGTCAGGGTGTGACGCACTAAGATTTCACCAGTAGCGGTATTTTGAACTAAGGCGCCATTAAAGGTAATCACATAATCAGAACTATCTGTGAGGCCTAATTCATGTAAGAAAGGTGTGACACCAGTGAGTGGGCGACCGGTACAAAGGACCACTTTGATGCCTTGGGCTTTAGCGGCTTTGACCACTTCAATGGTTTTGGGGCTGAGGACGTTATTTTCGTTTAACAAAGTACCATCCATATCGACTGCGACGAGTTTAATTGACATAATGAGAAACACTCCTTATTGGTTGTGGGGGTGCGCTTGAATCGCACCATTATTAATGTAGCTGTTAAATTGTTGATAAATTGGTGCGAAAACTTCGAGATTAGCGGTATTGCGCATTTCTTTAGGGAAATAGAACCGTTCGTCTCCCGAGAACTTACCTGAAATGGCTGCGACCAAGTTACTGATTGAAGAAAGCTCATTCAGTTGCCCATCAGATTGAATAATCTCAATCTGGGTTTTGGGCGATTTAGCCGACGGGTCATAGGCATCATAGGGGAGGTCAAAGCTATTGTTAACGGCGGTGTAGTAAGTCGCGTTGTAACCGGCTTGTTCGGTGAGGGCCCGCATCTCTGGTAAGCAATCTGCCGTTGATGGATTAAATTTCACCGATTTTAAAGGACGACGGCTGAGAAAACGGCCCGCTAAATCCTTCAAAACGGTATCGGGGCAGTCTAACCAGTAAATAAAATAGGTATTTAAGACGCCATCATCGAGTTTAAGATAATCCCGCAAGGTGAAATCCTGTTCGAAAAAGGGAATCAATAATTGAGGGGCCAAGCTTTGATGATGATCCGGTTGTTCGTAGAGAAATTTAGCGCGTTGGAGCAATTTTTGTAAGACGACTTCCATGCCGCGTGAGACGGGATGGAAATAAACTTGTTGATACATTTGGAAACGGCTGACGATATAATCCTCAACGGCATGCATGCCGTTGGCTAAAAAGGCAATCCCATTAGCGTAGGGGCGCATGACTCGCAAAACACGGGTTAAATCGAATTCACCATATTTGGTACCGGTATTATAGGCATCCCGCAATAGATAATCCATGCGATCGGCATCAATTTGACTTGAAATCATCTGGACCACCTGGGGATTAGGATAAGTGTGGTCAATGACGCTCGCCACTTTTGCCGGGAAATCAGGTGCCACTTGGCTGAGAATTTGATTGACCTTGGTTTCAGGCGTCATAATAATTTGGCGCGTAATCGATTCATGATCCGTATTAAAAATATGTTCAAAAGTATGTGAATAAGCACCATGGCCGATATCGTGTAACAAGGCCGCGCAGAGTGCGACAAGTCGTTGGCTGTCATCCCAAAGACCATCGCCTGGCTGTTTGGTGGGGTAATTGATTTGGAATTGGTCACAGATTTGACGCGTGATCTCATAAACGCCTAAAGAATGGGTAAATCGTGAATGTTCTGCCCCTTGGAAGACATAGGAGGTCGTGCCCAACTGCTTAATTCGGCGGAGTCGTTGAAATTCTGGCGTATCGATTAAATCGAGAATTACTTGATAGTCGACACGGATATAATTATGAACAGGATCGCGAAATACTTTTTCGCGGGTTAGTTTCTGCAGGGCATAGGTCACAAAAAAATCTCCTTCTAAGGCTGATATCCAGGTTGATACCGGCGTAATAATTGTCGGTTCTTGGTGAGTTGTGTTTGATAGTCAGATGCTTGCATCAGGGGTTGTAAATCTGATTGCAGGGTTAATCCTGCGTTTGTTTGTAAGCTAGCGATTAGTTGTTGGCTGACACTGGCCACTGTGAGTGGTTGATGCAGTAAATCAGCGAGATTAGCCATTGTTTCGGGATGCACATCTGGAAAGGTCCAGCGGGTTTGTTCCAAGGCTTTGCCAGCGTGGTAGAAATGCTGCATTAGAGTCCCGCGTGCGTGTTGATCGCCTTCAATGCTAGCGTATAGTAAAATCGCAATGCCATTTTTGGAACGTCGTTGGGCAATGCCGGCGAACTTTTGTCCGTTGATACTGAGGTCGTATTCGCCCGGACAGTAAGAATGCTGAACTTCAAAATGCTCGATAGTGATGTTGCCCGTATTGAAGGTCTCGCTGAAAAGAGTCTCCATTAATTCATAAGCCGCATTAATGGAGAGTTGATCGGCGACTTCTGGCAGGTAAAAACCCAGATTGAGAATACCGGGATCAGCAACAATGCCGAGGCCGCCAGCATTTCGGACGAAATAGTGATAGCCTGCGGCGGTCAATTGATCAGTGGCGGCGGTTAAAGCGGGCAATTTAGTATCCATCATGCCTAAAATCACGGTTTTTTCGAGTGTCCAAAAATGAATAATTGGTTGTTGGCGTTCTTTGGTGAGGGCCAACAGGGTATTTGTATGGGCAAAAGCGAGTTGACCTTGGTCGGCCGTAAAATGTTGGTTAACAATGGCCCATGTTTGTTGGGGATAAAGAGTCGCTAAATCTTGCAAAATAACACCTCACAATTCATTAATATACCTATTAATTATAGCTTAAATTAAGATAGCTGTCTGTAACTAAGGCAGGATTGCTTAATCAAAGGTGGCATGGCCAATTTGTTTGGCTTATAATATAACTAATTTAGAATTTAGAGGGAGTTTATCATGGCTAGCAAAAAGAGTACGCCGATTAAAATCCATCTTGAAACAGAAATTACACAAGATGGTCAAACCGAAAGCCATATTTTCGATGAAGAAGGCGAATTAATTCAAATGGGTACGACGACTTACCTGCGCTACTTAGAACACGCGCAAGGCCAAGAAACAGCCGTGCGTTTCAAGTTAGCAGAAGATGGGCAAGTCCAATTAACGCGCGGGACTGAAAAAGATGCGACACAATTACGCCTCTATTTTAAAATGCATGATGCGCAAGGCTCACTTTACCAAACGCAATACGGCAATTTACCGGTTTTGACGACAACCAATCATTTATTGATGACATTATCAGATGAACCACTTAGCGGTAAAGTTGTTGTCCATTATCAATTAGAAATCAGTCAGCAGGTTGTTGGTGATTACAAATTACGATTGATTTTTAACGCTTAAACTAGTATGATTAAGGATAGACTGTTGAAAGGACGTGTACTGGTTGAAATTAGACGTTTTTAAAGGCCAAAATAAAGAAGAACTATCAATGATAGAAGTCGCTCACGCAATTTTAGAAGGTAAGGGCGACACAATTGCATTTGCTGACTTAACGAATGAAGTCCAAAATTATTTAGGCAAAAGTGATGAAGAAGTGCGTGCACGCTTATCACAATTTTATACAGATTTAAACGAAGATGGTAGCTTTATTTCTTTAGGCGAAAACGTTTGGGGCTTGCGTTCTTGGTACCCATATGAATCTGTCGATGAAGAAGTTAACCATCCAGAAGATGAAGAAGACCAACCAACTAAGAAGAAACGTCGTAAGAAGGTTAATGCTTTCTTAGCCGATGTGGCTGATGACGACGATGTTATTGACTATAGTGATGATGATCCCGAAGACGAAGATTTAGACGTTGAAGATGACGCAGAACTTGTCGTAACCGATGATGATTCTAGTGATGATCTAACTGCATATAAAGCAGACTTACAAAGCATCGGCGACGATGATGATGACGAAGATGATGCACTGGAAGATGGTATCGAAGGTCAATTATCAGAATTTAGCGAAGATGATGAAGACGAAGACGACGATGAGGATGATGAACTTTAGTCATTTACTTAATAGTCAACGTAAAAAAGAGGTACTAAGACAAAACGACTTGTCTTAGTACCTCTTTTTTTAGATTAGTAAGGGCGCTTAAAGCGGTGTTCGTAATGTAAAGCAGCGCCAATTAGATTGGCATCATTTTTAAAATAGCAGGTTCGTAAATTGGGTTTAGTGAAGGCTTGGTCAGGATTGGGATAGAAGCGTTTATAAAAACTAATTTTACTATCAGGAGAAGCAAGTAACGTAGCAATATGGGCTTTGAGTTCTGGCAATAAGTCAGGGTTATTACTGATTCCGCCACCAATTCCGATAATTTCTGGTTGATAGGCGGCATTTAAGAAAATCAGGATTTCAGCGAGTGACGCATACATCTGATCAACTTCTTGACTAGCGATGGGATCGCCTTGTTTGGCCAATTCAAAAACAGTTTTGCCATCGATCGTGTTAGGCAGTTTGAAATTCTTCAGTGAGACAGTCTTACCAATTTGAACGGGTGAGACTTTGGAATTGTTGAGTGTTTTGAGTGTATCAGCGAACCGCTTTTCAGGATTATCGAACTTCTCGGCAAGATTTTTTAAGATGAGACCGTCTTGAACGATGGCCAAACCGATACCGGAACCGATAATTGTGAATAACGCGTTTTGATGATTTTGGCCCACACCGAGGGTCATTTCCGCCAAAGCGGCACTTTCGGCATCGTTTTGTAAGGAGACGGGGCGGTTTAATTGGGTTGCAAAATCGTGTTGGAACTCACCGAGATGAAGAAAGGGCACATAGCTCATGCCGTGAACAATCCCTGTATCTTCGTCCGGTTCACCAGGACAGCTCACCGCAATGCCGGCAATCGGTTCGTGTGCATCACAAATATCAGCTACTGTTTGATAGAACTTGTTCCGGGTGAGGGGTGTTGGAAACTGTTCTCGATCTTCGAGTTTTTGGGCCGTCCAAAAGCCGTATTTAACGGCCGAACCACCGATATCTAATACTAAGATTGTTTCTGTGGATTGAACCATAGTCGCAAACCTCCTTGATTTTAACAACCACCCTATAGTACTACAAAAAAGCGTCTAAAAGCAGTTAATAAGTTAGGTGATTTTTGCTTGACGCTAAAATAGATTTCTTGTATTATATTCTATGGGCGCTTTACAATTATTTGTGAAGCCAGAATCGGTTAACAAGCTCCCTGTTCATTTTGAATAGGGAGCTTGTTTTTGTTTTTTGTTGTTTCCCAGAGAACTGAAGGATTAGCATTGGCTAAGAAGAAAAGGAGAATATTTATATGACCAAATATGTTTTTGTAACAGGTGGCGTTGTTTCCTCATTAGGTAAAGGAATCGTTGCGGCTTCACTCGGTCGTTTATTAAAGAATCGTGGCTTAAAAGTAACGATTCAAAAATTTGATCCATACATCAACGTGGATCCTGGTACAATGAGCCCTTACCAACATGGTGAAGTTTTCGTAACAGATGATGGTACTGAAACTGATTTAGATCTTGGCCATTACGAACGTTTCATCGACAACAATTTAAATAAATATTCTAACGTGACGACAGGTAAAATTTATTCAGAAGTTTTACGTAAAGAACGTAAAGGTGAATACCTTGGCGCAACTGTTCAAGTCATTCCACATATCACAAACATGATTAAAGAAAAAATCATGCGTGCTGCGACAACTACTGATTCAGATATCGTCATTACTGAAATCGGTGGGACTGTTGGTGATATTGAATCACTACCATTCTTAGAAGCACTTCGTCAAATGAAGGCGGATGTCGGTGCTGAAAACTGTATCTACATTCACACAACATTGGTGCCTTACTTAAAGGCTGCTGGTGAAATGAAGACTAAACCAACACAACACAGTGTTAAAGAATTACGTGGCATTGGTATCCAACCAAATGTCTTGGTTTGTCGGACTGAAAAAGCAATTCCAGATGACATGCGTAACAAGATTGCGCAATTCTGTGATGTTGAACCTGAAGCAGTTGTTGAATCACGCGATGCAGAATCAATCTACGATATTCCATTGTTATTGAAGAACCAAGGTTTAGATGATTTTGTCTTGAACCACTTCAAGATGACAGCCCCAGAAGCTGACATGACAGAATGGATCGACATGTTACACACAATCAAGAATCTTGAAGGTACAAAGAAGATTGCCTTGGTTGGTAAATATATCGAATTACAAGATGCTTATATCTCAGTGAATGAAGCATTACGTCATGCTGGTTATGTTTATAACACAGACGTTAAAGTGACACCAATTCAATCAGAAGATATCACTAAAGAAAATGTTGCTGAAACATTAGCTGGTTTCGATGGCATCATCGTGCCTGGTGGTTTCGGCGATCGTGGTTTGGAAGGAATGATTCTTTCAATCCAATATGCCCGTGAAAATGATGTGCCATATCTTGGTATCTGTTTAGGGATGCAAATGGCAAGTATCGAATTTGCCCGCAACGTTGCTGGTATCACAGATGCCACAACTGGTGAAGTGCACCCAGATGCAGAACACAAATTAATCGACATCATGTCAGATCAAAAAGATCTTGAAAATATGGGTGGGACACAACGTCTTGGTTTGTACCCATGTAAGTTAAAACCAGGTACTAAGACTGCCGAAGCTTATGATAACCAAAGTGTTATCCAACAACGTCACCGTCACCGTTATGAATTCAATAACGAATACCGTGACTTGTTAACAGACAAGGGCTTAGTATTTGCTGGTACTTCACCTGACAACCGTTTAGTTGAAGTCATCGAAATT
This sequence comes from Latilactobacillus sp., assembly GCF_033176295.1. Taxonomy (NCBI): domain Bacteria; kingdom Bacillati; phylum Bacillota; class Bacilli; order Lactobacillales; family Lactobacillaceae; genus Latilactobacillus; species Latilactobacillus sp. Next base: position 37,063 of record NZ_JAMQEX010000010.1, on the reverse strand, counting down.
CCAGAAAACAAATTCTTCGTGGCTGCACAATATCACCCAGAATTCTTATCACGTCCAAACAAACCAGAAGGTTTATTCAAAGCATTCATCGGCGCAACAATGTAATTAATAAAAACTCGGCTCATTTGTGGGCCGAGTTTTTTTGTCCACTGATTCACAAGGGATTCAATGTCTGAATTAATTAAAAAGTTATTGCTATAAACTATAATTTGTTATAAAACGAATGATATTCTGAGAATGGCTTGTAATTTAGCAATTAATTAATTATTATTATACGTGTATGACTTATTTAGAAACGATATAACATGTTTTTAGGTATGTTAACAAATCGATAATCAATTAAATAATAAACTTGGAAAGCCAAAAGCGTACTTTAAGTTGCAATAACTTAGTTAATTAGTCAACGGAAGTTTGCTCTTTTGTTATGAATCGAACGGAGAAATCTAAAAAATGAAAAAAATATTAATTCAAGGCGGTAATCTTCTATCAGGGGAAGTGACAATTGGCGGCGCTAAAAACAGTACGGTAGCAATTATCCCAGCAGCGATTTTGGCAGAATCCAAAGTTGTTCTGGATAGTGTGCCGCACATCAAGGACGTCAACAGCTTACTATCAATTTTAGAAGATATGTCGGTTACTTCAACCTTCACGGGCGATACGGTTGAAATTGATCCGACAAATATTGTATCAACACCTTTACCAAGTGGTAAAATTCAAAGTTTACGGGCTTCATATTATTTCATGGGGGCTTTGTTAGGACGTTTTGGTAAAGCAATCGTGGGCTTGCCTGGTGGCGATGATATCGGACCACGGCCAATCGATCAACACATCAAGGGTTTCGAAGCTCTTGGTGCGGTGGTTACCAATAATCATGGGGCGATTGAAATTAACGCACCAGAAGGGTTACACGGCGCTAAAATTTATCTAGACATGGCATCAGTTGGGGCAACCATTAACCTATTATTGGCTGCTGTTCGTGCTGAAGGTCAAACAGTCATTGAAAATGCTGCGCGTGAACCTGAAATTGTCGATATCGCGACTTTCTTAAATAATATGGGTGCAAAGGTTCGTGGAGCCGGTACTGATATTATTCGGATTGAAGGGGTGGCCCACTTATACGGTCACAACACACATACGATTATTCCTGATCGAATCGAAGCAGGGACTTACCTCAGTATGGCAGCTGCCATCGGTGACGGGGTGAACGTTAAAAATATCATTAGCGAACATATGGATGCTTATCTTGCTAAGTTAGAAGAAATGGGCGTTAAGATGGATGTTAAAGAAGACAGTATTTTTGTTTATCCATCACCTGATTTGAAGATGGTACAAGTCAAGACAATGCCATATCCTGGTTTTGCGACTGACTTACAACAACCCTTAACACCACTTTTATTGAAAGCACAAGGTGAAGGCCTAGTTGTTGATACGCTTTATCCTAAACGGACGCGTCATGTCCCAGAATTAATTCGGATGGGTGCGGATATCTCAATCGAAAATGATGTTATCTTATTGCACCATGCGGATAAATTGCAAGGTGCAGAAGTATCAGCCGATGAAATTCGTGGTGGCGCATGTCTGATGATCGCGGGCTTGATGGCCAACGGTGTGACAACCATTACGAACGCAAGTAATATTTTAAGAGGATATGATCACGTTATTGATAAACTAACGGGCCTCGGGGCTGTCGTCAAAATGGTTGAAGAATAACCGCGAACGTCTATTGTTTTTTGTTGGCATTCGTGCTAATATTTAATGGTTATGTAAACAAATATCTCTGACATAGTAAATATCTCAGGGCGAAACTTAAGTTGAGTGCCATTTCGGTGGCACACTAACTTTAGTAAAAAGGAGCGGAAAAGACATGAAACAAGGTATTCATCCAGATTATCACAAGGTTGTATTTATGGATTCATCAACTGGCTTCAAGTTCATCTCAGGTTCAACTGCTAACTCAGCTGAAACTGTTGAATGGGAAGACGGTAACACATATCCATTAATTCGTGTTGAAATTTCATCAGATTCACATCCATTCTACACTGGTAAACAAAAATTTACTCAAGCAGATGGTCGTGTCGATCGTTTCAACAAAAAATATGGTTTTGCAGACAAGAACGCTGCCAAATAATTATTTTGGAACCGGGGAATTTTTCCCTGGTTTTTTTTTGCACAAAAAAAGGCCCGATTGGACGTTCAATCGGGCCTTTTGCGGTTATTTAATGTGTAATTGCTGAATTTTATGCGTACCGATACAAGCTATTAGAATGATTGGGAAAAATTGAAGCGGTAATAAGAAGAGTAATAATGTCGCCGTGACGTACGGTTGCGCTACGATGATTGTACAACTGACGGCTACTACGGTTGCAACAAGCAATCCGGGGGTGTAGGGGAAGAGGACCGCCAAACTTAAGCCAATTGCTGCACTGGCGAAGATGGCTGGAAAAATTTTACCACCGCGCCACCCGAAAGCAAAGATGAGGTTGGTTAAAACTGTTTTGCCAAGTCCGATTAAGAGTAAGTAGCCAAACGATTGATCCAAGCCGGATTTGGTAAAGGTTAGTAAATAGTGTTCTCCGGAAAACAGTAAATAGGGGGACAATAGACCGCAAGCGCCTAGGCAAATACCAGCGATAACGGCGAGTAAAACTGGTCGGTGAATGGTGTCGGCAAGCCACTGACACCATTGTTCGATTTTTAAAAATAGATTGCCAAAAACGAATCCGACAATTAATGCTAAAATAAGTAATGGCCAGACTGCCAATGTCCAATGAATGGTTGGCGTGTGTAAGGCAAACGGGCTTTCTTTGGGGAATAATTGATTGACTAAAGTAAAACCAAGTAACCCCGTGGCCGTCGTTAGAATATATAATAGCATTTGGTTGAAATGGGATTTAAAGTGTTCGCGAAGCGGCGTTTTTTCAATAGCCTCACCCACACCAGCGAATGGGGCGTGGAAAATAGTAGCCAGCATTGCGCCAATTCCCATATTTAAAAATAGTGTTTGTTGGTGGGCTGTTAATTTAAGACGATCACCCAACCATGTGATCAAGCCGCCGACGATAGCTGATAATGCTGCTTCGGGCCCTAAACTGGCGGACGACTAAGGCCGCAATGATATTTTTACCAACTTGATGCTGATAGGCAACGGCGCCGGTTTGTTTGAATTCGCTAAGTGTTTCGTGCATTGTTTTCGGATAAGGCCCCCAAGAACGCTGCATTAAACCAACGAGGATGCCACCGAATAATCCGATGACTAAGGGATAGGCAGGATGGTTGAAATATGAATAACCAACTTGCCAAATAAGGTGTGTGCTGAGGTTGATAAGCGCTAAGAAGGCGGCGGCTAAGCCACCAATTAATAAGCCTAACAGTAAGCTGTATAGTACAAAGATAAGTTTAAATTGCGTGGTTTTAGTGGTCGATGATGGCATAGGCCCTCCTAAAAATGGGATTATTTATGCACTATTATGCACTAACCACGTGTATTTGACCATAGTGGAATTGTGATTAATCATGGAGGAGAATAATAATGAAAATTGATCGGCTACAAGCATTTAGTGACGGGGTTTTTGCGATTTTGCTGACACTGCTAGTGTTAGATTTTAAGTTGCCCAACTACAAGATTGGGCATTTGGGGCAAGCTGTAATCGCGCAATGGCCCATTTTAGCAGCGTATATGTTATCATTTTTTTATGTAGGAACGTTATGGTTATTTCATCATGACTATTTTGCTAAAATTAAACGGACGAATTGGCAACTCAATATCTTAAATTTGATTCTATTGTTTGCCATCACGCTGATTAATTACCCGACGAGTCTGTTATCCGAAGCAGTTGCGCAACGAAATTTAGCGGATATTCGCTTTGCATTCACAAGTTATGCACTAGTGGCGTTGGTGATCTCGGGTCTATTTTGGGTATTGTATCGTTTCATGGCGGTGCATCAAGATTTGATGATCCACCAAGAACAACACGAACAATTCTACCGAGCCATTCGCAATGATCCACTACGGAGTGTGCTGATTTACGTAATTGCATTGGTGGGGATTCAGTTTAATGTCGTTGTCGGGGCATTATTAATCCTCCTGGGGAACATCTTCCACTTTATCGCGTATTTGCGTTTGAGTCGGAATATTGAAAAACATCATTTAATTGAATAAGGAGTGATAAAAGTGGCAAAACGAACACAAAATTGGCGCTGGGTCGATTGGGTCTACGTCTTCACGATTGCGAGTCATTTGCTATATATCGGAATTGCTTTAGAAGAAATGTTAAATCATCCCGATCAAAATGCGGGTTTAGCCTTTACGATGGTTCAAGTTGTTGGGGGGCTAGTCATTGCGACCTTACCAATTATCTTGGAACGGTTTATGCGTTATCGATTCCCAGAAATATTATATGCCGTTTATTTAGTTTTTATCTATTGTTCGATTTTATTAGGGACCGGGTTACATTTTTACAGTCAAATCTATTATTGGGATAAATTCCTGCATATTTTAAGTGCTGGTTTGTTGGCAGGCTTAGGTTATACGATTTTTTCAGCCTTGATTTCGAGTCATTTACGCCAAACTATTTCACCATTATTGATGAGTATCTTTGCTGCAACATTCGGCAGTACAATTGGTGTTTTCTGGGAATTCTACGAGTTCACAGGTGATCGCTTATTAGGTCTAAACATGCAACGTTTTATGGCAAATGGCCACTTACTACGTGGACAAGCGGCCTTAGTTGATACGATGGGCGATTTGTTAGCAGATGTGGTCGGCTCAATTTTAATCGCAATCATCGGTTATTTCTGTATTAAACATAACCGGGAATGGCTAAATAAATTAACGTTTACCAAAAAATAGAGCGATTAATCAACCGTTTTGACTCCGAGCAGTTGCCTAGTTGTGCAAATAAGCGACGTCAGTCGATTGTTTGTGCGACGTAGCAAGGCACAGGAGTCAGGTTGAGTAAACGCGTTTCTAAAAGTAAAAGGGCGCTAAGACAAAAGTGATTTTGTCTTAGCGCCCTTTTTATTAGTCAAATTTTTATCGGCTAAACGTGTTCTATCAGTCATATTCTTGCGGTTAACGCCGAATGTCAAACGATTGCTGTCAGCAATCATTCGCCACTCTCTGTTAATCCTCAGAATATCTTCGACTGATGGCACACTCTTTTTATTAAGATGTTTTTTTAGCCGCGTCCGCTCGATTTTTACGAAGAACACGGGTATTTTGATTGACCCAAAAGAGGTTAATCACGACTAAGACGGTGGTGGAAATGAAGACTCCACCATAACCGAAAAAGCCAGAAACGCTTGAACCAATTAGTGGTCCGGCAACGTTGCCCATTGCTTGGAAGGATTGGTTATAACTGAAAATACGGCCGGCGGAATTATGCGGCGAGTATTTGGCTAGAATGGTTTGAACTTGTGGTAATAAAGCTGCATCGGCAATCCCGACAAGCAGACGCAAGGCGCCTAATTGCCAAACGTTTTGAACGAACGCTTGGGGGATGTAGACGAAGACCGCGAAAATCAAACCACCAATCAGGATTTTATCGGACCCGATTCGATCACCGAGGGCGCCAAAGCGCGGTGCGGCAATCAGGGTCGCAATCCCCGGAATCGCGGCGACAATCCCGCTGACTAACGCGACATTTTTACCATGGTCCATTAATTGGCGAACGTACAAACTTAACAATGGACTAATCGAGTTGTTGGAAGCTTGAATAATCATCGTTGTGACGAACATCCCGATAATTAAATGGGGATATTTAAGGTTTTGAAGCAGTTGTTTAGCAGGAACTTGGTCGCCTTTTTCGATTGGTGTGAGGTTTTCATGAACGAAAGCTAAACAGAGTAAGAAGACGACGAATAAAATGGTTCCGGTAATGAAGAAGGTCGTTCGGTAACCAGTCATTTCAGCAACAACGCCACCAAGTAGTGGGCCTAACAAAGTCCCAGAAACGGTCCCAGTTGTCAGGGTTCCTAAGGCTTGACCACTCTTTTCTTGAGGAGCGGAAGTTGCGATGAGGGCGTTTGAGTTACTGATATAGCCAGAAAATACCCCTTGGAGTAATCGCAGTGCAATCAGCTCGTAGACGTTTTGGACTAAGCCCATTGCCCCTAGGACAATAGCCATCCCAAGCGAAGCACGGAGTAACATTAATTTACGACCGCGACGATCGGCAATTTTGCCCCACCAAGGCGAGATAATAGCCGTTACTAAGAAGGTGATCGAGTAGGTTAACCCACTCCACATACTCAGTTGTGCGGCGGAAAAATCACCTAACGTATCTATATAAAGTGACATAAAGGGCATAATGAGGCTAAAGGCAACCCCGGCCATAAAATTCCCAAACCATAAAACAACAAGGTTTTGCTCCCATTGTTCTCTGGGTCTGAATAAACGTTGACGGATATGAGTCAACATGAAACAATCATCTCGATTCTAATGAGTTAAAGCGGCGACCATTGCTTTTGATAAGCTTGGTAAGTCGCTAGTAGTGCAGGTTGTTGTGCAAAAATTTGTGCCAACTGTTGACTCTTAGCTTGAGGCAATTGGCGTTTAAAATATAAACGTTGTGTATGGTAGGCATCTAATGCGCATTTTTGCTGTTCTAAGGTACCAGATTGCGCGAAAAAGAGTAGCCAGTCTAAATACCAGTCTTTAGGGCTATCAGCCTCATAAAGCGCTAGTAGCGCCATTAATTGTTCAGCAGGTGCAATTAATAGGTAGTGATTACGTTGCAACGGCGTCAGCGTCAAGTCATCGGTTTCAGGAACAACAATCGGTTTGGTACCTAATTGTGCGAGAAACTGGGAAAAAGAGGACGCAACAGTCAACCACTGGTCAACTTCGGTATCAATGTAGCGAATGCTGGGATTATCAGGTGATTGTTGATAATCGAACGCAAAATATTGCGTACCGTGTTGACTAAATGGTATCAAATAATCAGGCCATTGCGCCACTTCTATGACTGCTTGTGAACCCGTTGCAATACCAGCGAGATAATGACACTCAACGTGGTCTAAACCATCACTAGTCGGTTCGCTAGTGGGAAGGCTAAAGCGGCTTAAAAACCCACCGTTAGTCTCTTGGCATAGTGCTAAATAATCCGCTGGTAAAGCTGCGTTAGGTTTGATAAATCGCGGATCAATCAGCCCGCTATCCGCAATTGTTGGGTGTGCAGAAAACATGTGAGACCTTCCTTTGCTAATAGGGATATCTCTCTAGTTTACCACTAATCGGCGATAGTTTTGAATTTTGTTAAGAATAATAATTCTGCTTTATTTGTGAATAAGAGTCTGCTACTATGAAGACAATATCAAAAGAAAAGAGGATTAGTTTATGCTATGGTTAGTTGTGATTATTATATTAGTATTAATCGTTGGGACCGTTGCGTTTTACATCAGCACGTATAATGGCATGGTCAAAAGCCGCAACTGGGCGGATGAATCATGGAGCCAAATCGATGTGCAACTCAAGCGCCGGAATGATTTAATTCCCAACTTATTATCAACGGTGAAAGGTTACGCTAAATACGAACAAGAAACATTTACCAAAGTTGTAGAAATGCGTAATCAATTATTAGAAATGCCAAGTGATGATCGTCAAGCAACGATGGCTGTTTCTAATCAATTATCAGAATCATTGAAGAGCATCTTGTCATTAACAGAAAGTTATCCAGATTTGAAAGCAAATGCGGAATACATGAAGTTGATGGAAGAATTAACGAATACTGAAAACAAGATTGCTTACGCACGTCAATTGTTCAATTCAAGTGCAACTCGTTTTAACAATAAAATTGAAACTTTCCCAGGCAACATCATCGCTGGGGCACATAACTTCCAAAAGACGGCTTACTTAGCAACGCCAGAAGTTGAAAAAGAAGTGCCAAAAGTTTCTTTCGATTAGAGTGTGATCTGAAATGTTATATGAACAAATTGCACAGAATAAACGACGGACCGTCTATGTGATGATTGGATTCTTGATGCTTGTACTCGCAATTGGTGCGGCATTAGGCTATCTCTTCATGCAAAACACCTTGACGGGTGTGATCATTGCGGCGGTCTTAGCGGCCGTTTATATGGTAATGATGATTAGTAATTCCACTAATGTGGTCATGCAGATGAATCACGCGCACGAAATTAAAGATGTCAGTCAGTATCCAGATTTATGGCATATTGTTGAAGACATGGCAATGGTCGGTCAGATTCCAATGCCACGGGTTTTTATCGTCGACGATGATAGTCCCAATGCTTTTGCGACAGGTAATGATCCTAAAAATGCCGCGGTTGCTGTAACGTCCGGTATTATGGCCCGGTTAAATCGTGAAGAATTAGAAGGTGTGATTGCCCACGAGGTTTCACACATCAAGAACTACGATATTCGCTTATCGACGATTGCTTTGGCGTTAGCTGCGGTCATCTCGTTACTTGTTAATATCGGGAGTAATATGATGTGGTGGGGCGGCGGTCGTGATCGCGATGATGACCGCGAAGGTGGCGCAGGCAATGTGATTGCCTTAGTCTTTTCAATTCTTTTAATGATTCTGGGACCATTAGCGGCTAGCATTGCACAGATGGCCTTGTCGCGAAATCGTGAATACTTAGCGGATGCTTCCGGCGTTGAGTTGACTCGGAATCCAGAAGGGTTAATCAATGCCTTATTGAAGATTTCTAATAGTGAACCGATGCAAGCTGCGGATCCGTCTAGCGCGGCGTTGTATATCTCAGATCCGTTTAAGGGTCGCGGTAGCTTTGATGCGCATTTATTTGATAGTCACCCACCAATTGAACAACGGGTCGAACGTTTACGTAATATGTAGTAGTTATTAATTAGCTTAAAAGAGACTGATCGCAATTGTTTGCTGACCAGTCTTTTTTGTGTGAAACTTTCGGCGTCTGACTGATTAACGGGTATAATGAATGTAAGGTGGTGGGGATGATGGTTAATCAAAAATTACGACGATTAATGAATTTACAGACGGTACTGATCACGCAATTGCAAGATCGCCAAACAACGGCAGTCATGCGGCAAATGATACAACAACAATTATTGCCACAAGTACGTGGTCAATTGCTGTTGGCGTTACAGGACAAGCGGCTATTTCAATTGCCAACTGCAACCCAAACAAAGCTGGAACAGTTGTTAATTCAGAATTTGATTGAGCCTAGTAATGGTGCGGCCTTAAGTGCGCTTTGGCTAGAGAAAACCCAATTACGGTACCATCTTCCCACCAAAAACGGACTGGTCGCTCATTTTGCCCAGTTAGAGTTGGAAAACTGGGATGATAACAGCTTGCGGGCTTATGCGGCCATTATCAGGCAGCAAGAACCGTTGTTTAATCTAACGGCTGCCAATCGTGCGCTACATCGCGTGGGCTCACCACTTTATCAGCAGTTATATCAAGCCTATGGTGGTCGGACAACGAATCGGTTGGTTAATTGGCAACGAGCTAATTTAGTTTTGATGCAGTTGGGTGCACAGCTAGATGCGCACCATTTTTTACAATTAGGGGCAGAAGATTTTGAAATCTATTCAGAAATGCCACCGGACGCGCCATTTTTAAAGACGTTTGCGCAGAGTGTTCAACTTGCTTTTAAAGACCAGGATTTGACGGATCAGCGGCTGCATCAATTTAGAATGTATCTGGATCGGCAAAATATTCAGTATATTCGAACCCATTTTAAGACTGCCGGTGATTCTGATGAAATGGCACTCCAAAAATTCGTCGCGCAACGGCAAAAGAAGCAGCGGGCGTATTGGTTGAAAAGGGAACCGGCCCGCTTGCATAATAAATATATGCGCGGTGTCACTTTTAATGCGGATGCTAACTTGAATCGTAAACGGTTGACGCCTGATTTTCATAGCGAATTTATCATTGATCGAACTGGGCAGTTTGTGACGCAGTGGGATGTGTTACGGTATCGGACACCTCATCAAATTGAAAGTGATCCGGCACAGTATGTATTGAATATCGCCGAAAAAAATGCGTTATTAAATGGCGAATCTTTCAACTATGCTAACCGCAATAATTTACAACATGCCCAACTGGATAGTCGACCGCCACGCCAATTGGATCATCAATTACGCGACCGGGCCTTTGCCGGCTGGCAGAGTCCTAATAAACAACAATATCGGCAATCAGCAGAAAAAAGTGATGCCTATTCACGACCTTATTAACGGATTGGTCGGCTAGAATCTGCTGTTGGTCTTTTGAAAATTTATGGTACAATGTTGCGTAGTTAACCACGCGAAATAGTCGGGTGGGCTTTTTATAAGAATCATAAAAATAAGATTGAAAGCGTGGGCTTTTGATCACTAACCAATAGGAGCTATTTAAGATATGAAAATGCAATTGAGCGAAATTGCACGGATGACTGGTGCGAAAAATGAGACTGAACAATGGGCGACAGTAGAAGTGACAAGTGTTGCTTTTGATGCGCGTGAATTACGGCCAGGGGCGTTATTTGTCCCACTAGCCGGTAATCGGGATGGTCATAATTTTATCAATCAAGCACGAGAAAACGGTGCGGTAGCGACATTATGGGCCAGTGCACGTGATGATCAACCAACTGATTTTCCAGTATTACTTGTGAAAGATCCGCTAGCAGCGTATCAACAATTGGCTAAACGGTACTTACTAAAGATTAATCCTAAAGTTGTGGCGATTACTGGGAGTAACGGTAAAACAACCACTAAGGATATGACAGCCGCTGTATTGGGCAGTCAATATAATATTCATAAAACACAAGCAAACTTTAATAATGAAATTGGTGTTCCTCAGACGATTTTGTCAATGGAAGCCAATACTGAAATTCTCGTCATTGAAATGGGAATGGACCGCCCTGGACAATTGCACGCTTTAAGCGAAATCGCAATGCCAGATGTGGCCGCCATTACCATGATTGGTGAAGCACACATTGAATTTTTCAAAACACGGGATAAAATTGCCGATGCCAAGATGGAAATCACCGACTTTTTAAAAGAAGACGGCTTATTGGTTTATGATGGCGACGAACCACTCTTAAATGAACGCGTTGGCGATTTGGAACGTGAAACTTTTGGGAGTGCGACAACCAACACACTTTATCCAATTCAAGTCCGTGCTGGTGAAACGAAGACGCAATTTAAGTTGAATGCTTGGCCAGACGTCGCTTTTGAAATTCCAATGATGGGTGCGTACAACGTCAATAACGCCTTAGCCGCTATTTTAATTGGCCAACATTATCACATTAAACCAGAAGTGATGAGCAAGGCGTTAGCTAATTTTGAAGTAACGCGTAACCGAACAGAATGGTTGGTCGGGACCGCAGGGCAAAGAATGTTAAGTGATGTATATAACTCAAATCCAACAGCGGCTATCGAAGTGTTACGCAATTTTAGCCATTTTGAAACTGATGGGCGCCGAATCGCCGTCTTAGGGGACATGTTGGAACTCGGAACAGCTAGCAAGAAACTTCATGAGAGTTTGGCAACGGTCTTAGATCCTGCTCAAATCCAAGAAGTTTATCTATTTGGGACGGAAATTAAACCACTATTCGATAAGCTCGCAACAATTTATCCAGCAGAACAACTACACTACTTTGAAAAAACACAGCAACCTGAATTAATTACCGCTTTAGCAGAAACCATCCAACCATCCGATTTAGTCGTCTTAAAGGCTAGTCATGGCTTGCATTTAGAAAAAGTAGTGGCTGCTTTGACGACTGAGAACGATTAACAAGGCAAAAAGAATTTTAGCTGATTCATTTACAGCGGTAGAGTCGGGTTCGCACGACTAATTAATGTCATAAAACAATGAATATCACCCATAATCGGGTTAATTCCGTTTGCTAATTAATGGTGAGCGTGATAAGCTATTAAGGAGCTTTTTTAATGAAAAAGGCTCTTGAAAACAATTATATTACAAGACAGATTTTTGAAAATGGTGTAACTGATGAAGTGGACCTGTTTTGTAATGGCATGTTTTTTACAAAACAAGGAGGAACACTATTTGAAATTCTCAGAATTAGGTCTATCAGAACCAATCATGAAAGCAATTAGCCGCGCAGGCTTTGAAGAAGCAACACCAATCCAAGGGGAAACAATTCCTTTGGCATTAGCTGGCAAGGACGTTATCGGCCAAGCTCAAACAGGGACTGGTAAAACAGCTGCTTTCGGTTTACCAATCTTACAAAACTTAGATTTAGATAACCCGGATATCCAAGCATTAATCATTTCACCAACACGTGAATTGGCCATCCAAACACAAGAAGAACTTTACCGTTTAGGTCGCGACCGTAAAGCTAAGGTTCAAGTTGTTTATGGTGGTGCTGATATTCGCCGTCAAATTCGTTCATTAAAAGATCACCCACAAATTCTTGTTGGGACACCAGGTCGTCTATTGGATCATATCAATCGTCGGACTGTTAAATTAGATCACGTTAAAACATTAGTTTTAGATGAAGCTGATGAAATGTTAGACATGGGTTTTGTGGATGATATCGAAAGTATCATCAAACAAGTACCTGAAAAACGTCAAACATTATTATTCTCAGCAACATTACCTGCACCAATCATGAAGATCGGTAAGAGCTTCATGACAAATCCAGAAATGATCAAAGTGAAGTCAAAAGAATTAACTGCTGACTTAATCGATCAATATTATGTTCGTGCTAAAGACTTTGAAAAATTCGACATTATGACCCGTTTGTTCGATGTTCAATCACCAGAATTAACATTGATTTTCGGCCGTACAAAACGTCGTGTTGATGAATTAACACGTGGTTTGAAGGCTCGTGGCTACAATGCTGAAGGTATTCATGGTGATTTATCACAACAAAAACGGATGAGCGTCTTGAAATCATTTAAGGCTGGCCGTTTGGATGTCTTAGTTGCAACAGATGTTGCTGCTCGTGGACTTGATATCTCTGGTGTAACGCATGTTTATAACTACGATATTCCTCAAGATCCAGACAGTTATGTTCATCGTATTGGCCGTACTGGCCGTGCCGGTAAATCAGGTGTTTCAGTTACTTTCGTGACACCAAACGAAATGGAATACTTACGGATTATCGAAGAATTAACGAAGAAACGGATGTTACCTTTACAACCACCTTCAGAAAAAGAAGCCTTCAAGGGTCAATTAGCAGCAGCTGTTGCTGATATCAACTCAATGATTGAAAAAGGCCAATTAGCTAAATACAACGAAGAAGCTGAAGAATTATTAAAACAATTCTCAGATGTTGAATTAGCTTCAGTTCTTTTGAAGACAATCAGTAAAGAAGCCGTTCCAGTTAAGATCACACCAGAACGTCCATTGCCTTCACGTAAAAAGGGTGGCAACCGCGGCGGCAGTCGTGGTGGTAATAGCGGCAATCGTCGTGGCGGTAACGGCGGTGGTTATCGTGGTGGTAACCGTCGTAGTAGTGGCGATGGCAAACGTCGTGGCAACGACAGCAGCAAAGATGGCCGTCGTAGCAGCAGTAACGGTGATAGCAGCAAACGTCGTAGTAACGACAATCGCGGCGACAGCCGTAAGAAGACTGATGGCCGTTCAAAACGGAACTTCACAATTCGGACAAATGATAAATAATTAACGTTTAATAGCGTCCTACCAATTTTGGTGGGGCGCTATTTTCATATCATGATGTGACAGAGCTGTAAGTTTTTTCCGCATCGGCTTTGTGGTAAACTTAATAGAAAATAGGCTACTAGGGGCGAATACTGTGATAGTTGGATTAGGAATTGATTTGGCTGAAATCGACCGATTTGAAAAAGCACAAGAGAAAAATAGTCGTTTTGCTGAAAAAGTATTAACGGCAACTGAATTTGAACTTTTTAGTCATTATACTGGTCGTCGGGCACTAGAATTTTTGGCCGGCCGTTTTGCAGTCAAGGAAGCCTTTAGTAAAGCTTATGGGACAGGGATTGGCCAGGTGAAACTGCAAGCAGTGGAAACGCTGAATGATCCCCAGGGCAAACCGTACATCAACCAAGATTTATTTGATGGTGTGGTTCACGTCTCGCTTTCACATACAGCAACACTTGTGATCGCAGAAGTTATTTTGGAAAGAGGTTAAGACATGACAGTCGGCTACTTACGACCAACGCGCATTTTAGTTGATCAAAATGCAATTTATGAAAATATTCAAAACGAATTAAAACATCTTGAAGGGACAGATACCGTGATCTTTCCGGTATTGAAAGCCAATGCTTACGGTCATGGCCTCATACCAGTCGCGGAGGCCGCTCAAGCCGCTGGTGCCGCTGGTTTTTGTGTGGCGCTATTAGACGAGGCTTTAGCGTTACGTCGGGCTAATTTCACGGAACCAATCTTGGTCCTTGGGATTACACAACCTAGTGAAATTGAATTAGCTGCTGCCAATCAAATTTCATTGACGGTCGGTTCGCTCGAATGGTTACAAGAAGCAGCTGCAATTGCCCAACAGGTACCTTATCTCCATCCAGTACCCATCCATTTGAGTATAGACAGTGGTATGGGTCGAATTGGCATGCGCGATGAAGCTGAGCTCTTAGCAGCCTATACCTTTATCAAAGCATATTCTGATTATTTCGATTTCGAAGGGGTATTCACGCATTTTGCAACAGCCGATGATCCTGATGATACTTATTTTAAGGAACAAAGCGCACGGTTTAATCAGCTAATGACGGCTTTACCGGAACGGCCTAGATTTGTTCATGTTTCTAACTCAGCAACGAGTTTATGGCATGCGGCATGTAATGGTAATATTATTCGAATGGGCATTAGTTTATATGGTCTTAATCCTTCTGGTAATGCGATTCCTGATTTACCTTATCCGCTTAAACCAGCACTTGGGATTGAATCAGAATTGGTCTTTGTCAAACAAGTTGCAGCTGGCACCAAAATTGGCTATGGTGCGACTTATGAAGCATCCAAAGGTGAATGGATTGGTACGATTCCAATGGGCTATGCTGATGGCTGGTTGAGAAGAATGCAAGGTTCAACAGTCTTGGTAGATGGGCAACGTTGTGAAATTGTAGGCCGCATTTGTATGGATCAAATGATGATTCGCTTGCCCAAACGTTATCCAGTAGGGACGAAAGTGGTCTTTGTTGGTAAGAGTGGCGACGATGAAATCACACTACAAGAAGTGGCTGATTATGCTGATACAATTCACTATGAAATTATCTGTGATTTATCAGATCGAATTCCCCGTGTGTATACCGGATTAAATGAACACTAACGATTAACAATTTTGCTTATCTTCATTTCTGTGTTAGGATAAATACAGGTTAAAAAGTGTTGATTTCGGAGGCTGATGAAGATGGAAGCTAACCACGAACAATTATCCGTTAACTTAGACGTTAAATTAGTACAAGAGATTAAAACCTATTGCGAGGTTTACGGCCTTGATGAGAATGATTTGATTCAAGATGCCATCCATGAATTTATGGCAACCCGGCAAGCGAAGGTTGATAACGTCATTAACGGCTATGTCGAAATGGCCAATCTTAATAGTCAAATCGCCGCTGAATTCAACGCTTGTGAAAGTGAGGCTTACGCCCGCATTCGCACAGTTGATTTATCCTAATTGGAGGGATAGAAGTGGGAGAATTGATACAACGCGGTGATATTTATTATGCAGACTTATCACCAGTAGTAGGATCAGAACAGGGTGGCATGCGTCCCGTGTTAATTATTCAAAATGACGTGGGCAATCATCATAGTCCAACGGTAATCGTGGCGGCTATTACGGCGAAGATTCAAAAGCCTAAGTTGCCAACACATGTTGGTATCACAGCTAAGGCCAATGGTGTTGAGCGTGATTCTGTTATCTTGTTGGAACAAGTCCGGACGATTGATAAACAACGCCTCAAAGACAAGGTCACGCATTTAGTTGCTGAGAAGATGCGTCAAGTTGATCGCGCGTTAACAATTAGCGTTGGGCTCCAACCTGTTTTGAATCCTTAATACATAAGTTAGTGCGAGAGTCTCAGACAAGGTGTCTGAGACTTTTTCTTTTTGATATCGAGTGTTCAGATGTGCTATGATAGTAATCGCATTGAAAAAACGTGGTTCGTAACCATCCCACGCTAAAAAAACTAGGAGGATTATTAAATGACTAATCAAAATCGCTTGCGTAGTGTGATCTTAAATGGCTTAGTTGCTGCGCTATACGTGGTGTTATCACTATTTCCAGGTGTACTGGGCCTTGCTTCTAGTCCCATTCAGTTCCGAGTATCAGAAGGGTTAAACCATCTGGTTGTCTTCAATAAAAAATATTTATGGGGCGTTTTTGGGGGCGTGCTTGTCTTCAATTTCTTCTTTAGCTCTGAAAATAAGATTTTGGATACGTTATTTGGCGGTGGCCAAACTCTGTTAGCATTACTTGTTTTAACGCTTGTGATGCCTCATTTGAAAAAAACGTGGCAAAAAATGTTAGTTAATATCGTTTTATTCACGGTATCGATGTTCATGATTGCTTGGATGATTGTTTTAACTGGCTCAACGGCTAAAACGCAAATCCCATTCTGGCCAACGTATGCCACATTGGCGATTTCTGAAGCTGTTATCATGACGATTACCGCACCAATTATGTACGCGGTCGATCAAGTCTTGCATTTTGAACGACAAATTTAATAGCAAAAAAAACGGCGCTAGGACAAAAGTAATTTTGTCTTTAGCGCCGTTTTTACTATCCGAACATTGATGGTGTAAACGTGCTTTTTGAAACTGACTTCTGCGCTTAGCGTCACTCGTCAAACAACTGCTTGCAGCAGTTATTCACCGAGCTGTGCTAATGCTCAAAGTCAAAGCGTTTCAAACGCACTTTTTTTAGTTTAAATAACATTTTCAATTTCGTCAGAATCATTACGGAGAACTTTACCAGATTGTAAGTCATCAATTTCGGGCACTTTAAAGCCTTTTTTCTCAAGTTTGTTAGTGATCTTCTTGAGAATTTCGATGTCTAAGTCACTAGGAAGTGTGAAGAGTGTGCGTCGAACGAATTCGTCTTGTTTGGCATCTAAGGTCATGCAGCTGGCAATCGACGTGTATTTGGCGATAATCTTCGACATGGCAACTAAATCCCCTTGTTCACCGGCAGAAAGGACCGTGAGCACATAACTACTAAGTTCTAAGTTCCAAGCTTCTGAAAGCATATTAAGTAGAGTGCTATGCGTTAAAATACCAAAGAAGTTACTGTCTTCATCTAATACGGCGATGTAAGGTAAATCTTTGATATTGAAGAAGACCTTGAAAAATGGCGCATCAACTGGAATGTATTTCGTCATATTCTTCAAGAGGCTTGTGACGGGCAATTGCATGTCGCCCCCTTGAGATTTATGTCGGTAGATGTGCATTTTATAAATATTACCACGGAAAATTTTACCGCTGGCATCTAAAACAGGCACACAACGGTAACCGGAATCTTCCAAAATCGTTAGGGCTTCTTCAAGTGTCACGGATTCTTCAATCGTGGTCAGACGTTCTTTGGGTAACACTAGGGATTTGATTAACATAAGCATTTCTCCTTAGATTAAAATTCTCTCATATACTGATGTAATCATAGCATACCATTGACGTAATTAAAATAACTAGTTTTTCGACTTGGCGAAAAAACAATTAAATATTAATGAGATTTAAAAAGGCCCTAAAAAGACAACCGCATGAATTGCTTTTTAGGACCTTTTTTAAGTTGTTTTAGATGACGACCACTGGAATCCCTTCACTAACGGTATTGTAAAGTTGGGCCATAATTGTTGGTGGGGTATTGATACAGCCATGTGAGCCATGTTCTTTATACCAAGTGCCACCATATTTAGGTTGCCATGGTGAATCATGGATACCGACACCTGTTTCATCAATTGGCATCCAATAATTAACAGGACTTGCATACTCACTGACACCGTCAAAGTTAGTGCCTTTGAGCGTGGCGTTTCGTTCTTTCTTCCAAATACTCCAAACACCACTTGGGGTTGTTTGAGGTGGTCGTGCTGTGACGACGTCTGTTTGGATTGTTACCTTGCCATTTTGGTAGAGCCACATATGTTGGGCTTTTTTATCGATCTCGATATAAGTTGAACCAACGCTGCGATCTTTTTGCGTCATCCCAGAACCACGAATAACAGCAGTTCTAGAGAAGTCTTTACCTTCAGGGACTTCTTTCATGAGGGCGCTAATTTCATCTGCAGGTGAGATGCTCCAACCGTAAATACCGGCAGGCACAGTAACTGTTCCTTGTTTCGTTGATTTAAAGGTTAATGGTTTATCATAAGTATCGTATTTTGTCTTGAGTTGATAAACGTAATTAGAAACGGCAGTTTTATCAAGTGATACCGCACCGTTGTTATTAACTAACCAACCTTGAATGGTGGCCTTAGGGACTGTGAATTCATTACCATTAACGGAATAATGAATTTTTTCATCACTGATGGTCGTCATTTTCTTAGCCGTTTTTTGAAGCGCTGAATCGGTCGATTTAATAGTTGGAACGGTATAGTCTTGTTTTAAATCAATGGAGGTTTTACCTTGATTGATTGCTTTGTTAATTGTTTTTCCAAATTGTGCTTGGTCGATTTGATTACCATTGACTTCTTTAACGATCTCAAAGTTTCCATTAACTAACTTAATCGTTGCATTCTTAGAAGCTGTTCGACCAGTATTTAATTTAGCAACTGTCTGATTTGCGAATTGTTTAAAAGTTTGTTGGTTTAAAATAAGGGAATTTTCAGACTGCAATTTTTTAGGATTACTTAATTGATGACCAAGCCAAGACCAGCCGTTTTGAGAAGACTGAATCTTCTTCAAAAGCGGTTGGAAATTATGGCTAAAACCAGCATCCTTTGCTGTAAACGATAAGCGGGTCGTTTGATCTTCTTTTAACGTGAATTTCTGGTGGTTAACTTGCTTGAGTAATGCTTCATTAGCTTCGGCAGGCGATTTACCACTAATGTTAGTGCCGGCAACAACTGTATTGGGTAAAAATACTTTGTTGTAGTGGAGACTCATGGCAGAATAACCGCCGATTAAAATAACGGCTGCGACGCCCAAAGCGGTATAAGCTTTCTTTGAAACCTTCACAACATCAACTCCAATCTTTCTGATAGATTAATCATACCCTAAATAGTTTTTAATTACAAAGGACGTTAACTAATAGTAAGCATACTAGAAAGTGAGCTAAAAAGAAATGCGAAAGCTTGATTATTAGATAACTTTAAGGAACAACGAATAAAGGGCTTAACAATCTAATGTTGGCAGGCGCACTTATTAAAATCAAATGAATGGTTGTTACAAGAAAAAATGGTCTTGGTCGTTATTTCAGATGAAACTAATGACTTGATAAGCGCCAACAAAGTTTGTGAAGAAATTTCGAATGGTAAGATAAAAACTAAATAAAGATATTAATAGTATTAATATCTTGTGTTAATATTTTAACAATTAACTATTGTCAACGATATGGGATTGCGATATGATAAGTGATGTTAACAATATTAGAAGGGCTCTAGATAAGTGGTTTGATGATTTTGATAGGTTTAATATTTAAGGATTTTTGAATGGAAGTAGCTGTGAATGAAATATAGAAATAAATTTCAAGTGTTTTAATCATAATTTATATTTTATACATAGGTATTTCGGTAACTAATTACCGGGGTTGACCAAATAATTAAAATTATAATGGTATACGCCGTATACGTATATCAAACATATTAAAACAGCTATTTTACGTAGGAGGTAAGATAGTGGTCGGTAAAGCAGATACAAGAATGCAATTATTAGGAGAATGGTACTCAAAGCTACAACAAATCGCAACAAAGTTAAATGCAATTAGTCGCAAATACGATGTTAGTTTTGAACAATTTTTGGTGATTGAACAAATTATTGAAGAAGAAAGAAAATCACCAAGTGAACTCGCTGTTTTCTTTAAAACATCCTTACCAGCAGTTTCTAGAAAATTAAATCTCTTGCAGTCTAAGCGATTGGTTTATAAGATTCGTGGCGAACAAGATGACCAACGATTAATGCGCGTTAATGCGACTCCCGAGGGCATTGAAACCTATGAATCAATTAAGGCGGAATTACTCACTTGGGACGCACAGCTTAAGGATCATGATATTAATTTGATGGCGATGGTCAATCATACGTTGGAACACGCTAATTAAAAAGAGACATTAAAAAAGGGGTCAGGGCAAAAATTAATTTGTCCTGATCCCTTTTTGATCAGCAATAATCGAGATTATTGGCGAGTTTCGATATCTAATTCTTCAAAAGCTTTTGTAACGATATCTTTTAATTGTTTTGCAGATTTGTGCATGCTTTCCATTTCGTGGTCTGTCAATGGAATTTCAAGGATGTTAGTAATACCTGAACGGTTGATAACAGCAGGTGAACCGATAAAGATATCGTTCAAGCCGTATTGGCCATCCATGAATACTGATAATGGTAAGACAGCATTTTCGTCATCTAAGATAGCCTTAGTAATACGAGCTAATGCAGTACCGATACCGTAGAATGTAGCACCTTTTAAGTTAATGATTGTGTAAGCAGCGTCGCGAACACTTTCGAAGATCTTAACGAGTTCTTCTTCTTTAACTTCTGGATGAGCTTTAACCCATTCAGAAATCTTGATGCCACCGATGTTAGCATGTGACCATACAGGGAATTCTGTATCACCATGTTCACCCATGATGTAAGCATGGACCGAACGTGCGTCAACGTTAACCATTTCAGCGATATCTTTACGGAAACGAGCTGAGTCAAGTGATGTACCTGAACCGATAACGCGTTCCTTAGGGAAACCTGATAATTTCCATGTAGCGTAAGTTAAGATATCAACTGGGTTAGCAGCAACTAAGAAGATACCGTTAAAGCCTGATTCAACAATAGGATCAACGATTGTCTTCAAGATTTTAAGGTTTTTGCTTACTAAGTCTAAACGTGTTTCACCTGGCTTTTGTGGTGCACCAGCAGTGATAACAACAACGTCAGCATCTTTTGCATCTGAGTATTCAGCAGCATAGATTTTCTTAGGAGAAGTGAAAGCTAATGCATCAGATAAATCGATTGCATCACCTTGTGTTTTTTCTTTAAAGATATCTACGATACCAACTTCTTGTGCAATACCTTGTAATGTTAAAGCATAAGCGTAGCTAGAACCAACAGCGCCGTCGCCGACGAGGATAACTTTTTGGTGATCTTTTTCAATGTTTGCCAATATAATGACGTCCTTTCTGTAAAACAATTCTTCATTTCGAAAACCAGTATAGCATAATTTGCATGAAAGTTCGCTAATTTTGTTTAAATTTTCAGAAAACTATTTATTTCCTAATATAGAAAGAAAAACGGGTATGGTATAATAAACAGCAATAACAAACGTCGACTGGGGAGAGCAACTTCTCAGTATTTTTGCGTTATAACGGCGATTTTGAAGAAGAGGTAAGACAAATGAAGATGATTGTTGGTTTGGGGAATCCTGGGAGTAAATATGCAAAAACAAAACACAATATTGGCTTTATGGTAATTGACCAATTATGTGAAAAATACAACGTAACACTCAATAAACATGATTTTGAAGCAGAATATGGCAGCTTCAAATACGAAGGTGAAACAGTCTTATTAGTTAAACCACTGACATTCATGAATGACTCTGGTCGCTCAGTTGGCCCATTGATGAGTTACTACCAAGTTGGGATTGATGAATTATTAGTCATCCAAGATGATATGGATTTAACGATGGGCAAATTACGCCTCCGCCAAAAGGGTTCAGCAGGTGGCCATAACGGGATTAAAAGTATTATTGCGCACACGAAGAGCCAAACCTTCAAGCGGCTTAAAATCGGGATTCAACATCCTCAAAAAAGTACGGTGGTCAATTGGGTTCTAACACCATTTGATAAAGATGGCGCACCAGTGATTAATCAAGCGATTGATCAAGCCTGCGAAGCAATCGACGACTGGTGTCAAAATGACGACTTTATGAAGACAATGAATAAATTTAATTAGAGTGCTTTTAGTGCTTGTTTAGATTTTGAGCACTAGCCTAGTATCGTGAATAATCGGTGCAACCGATTGTTTACGATGCGTAGCTAGGCGCAGAAGTCTAGCACTAATGGCACGTTTAAAAATTAGAGTGCTTTTAGTGCTTGTTTAGATTTTGAGCACTAGCACTAATAGCACGTTTAAAGGCCGTATCGCCCATTTCTACCAGTCACAAAATTCAAGAAAGTAAGGGACCTTTTGAATGGATTTAATTTCAATGTTGGGTAACACCCAGCAAGTGCAATCCGTATTAGAAAATCAAAAGCCAGGCGTCAGACAACTGCTTACGGGCCTTTCGGGCTCAGCCAAGACGCTTTTTTTGGCAACGATTTATAAACAACAGCGTCAGCCGTTATTAATCATTGAAAGTAATATGTTTCAAGCCAATCAGGTTGCTGAAGATTTAGCCAATCAGTTAAATGGGGACCAGATTTATACCTTTCCTGTTGAAGAAGTGATGGCGGCCGAAATTGCAGTTAGTTCACCGGAATCAAGAGCTGAACGTGTACGAACGTTGAGCTTTTTGGCGACGGGTAAAAAAGGGATTGTCGTGACGTCAGTTGCAGGAATGCGACGGTTATTGCCAACTGTACGGCAATGGCGTGATAGTCAGACCCAGATTGAAATGGGCGGCGAAGTCGATCCGAAAATTTTAGGCGCACAGTTAGCCGAAATGGGCTATCATCGCGATAAATTAGTCGGTAAACCTGGTGAGTTTGCAATGCGGGGCGATATCATTGATATTTTCCCCCTTGATACGGAAAATCCAGTTCGGATTGAACTGTTTGATACCGAAGTCGATGCGATTCGTTCGTTTGAGGCGGATACCCAACGAAGTATTGAAAACCTCGAGAGTGTCGCTATCATGCCGGCGACTGATCTATTAGCCAATGCGGCACAACTCGAAATGGCCGGAGAAGCATTGCAAGCCGATTATCAACAAACAGCAGCCAAGATAACGGCAAAAGATGATCAAAAGGCGTTAGCCGTGAACTTCGAAACGCCGATTAGTCGATTATTGGCAGGCGAGCGCTTGGAAAACTTAGCACTCTTCGTCGATTACCTTTACCCCGATCATACGAGTCTAATTGATTACTTTAAAAACAGCGGGTTAGTGGTTTTTGATGATTATCCCCGCATTCAAGAAACACAACGCGTCTTAGCGGAAGAAGCTGCTAATTGGCAGACTGATATGTTGGGCAGTCGCCGCTTACTACCGGCACAAAAGCTATTAGTCGATGTTCATCATTTAATGAAGCAAGACCAACATCCGCATTTATACTTATCCTTATTCCAAAAAGGGATGGGCAAGCTAAAACTAGATACGCTCGGCAATATGCCAACCCGCAATGTACAACAGTTCTTTAGCCAAATGCCATTGTTAAAAACGGAAATGAGCAGGTGGCAAAAGCAACAACAAACAGTGGTCGTCTTAGTATCAGATGCCAAACGAGTGAAGAAAATTGACCAAACCTTCCACGATTTTGAGATTGAAGCGACGGTCACGACTAAAACTAAGTTGGTGGCTGGGCAGATTCAAA
This sequence comes from Latilactobacillus sp., assembly GCF_033176295.1. Taxonomy (NCBI): domain Bacteria; kingdom Bacillati; phylum Bacillota; class Bacilli; order Lactobacillales; family Lactobacillaceae; genus Latilactobacillus; species Latilactobacillus sp. Next base: position 13,527 of record NZ_JAMQEX010000010.1, on the reverse strand, counting down.
TTGTTCAAGGCTCATTGCAAAATGGCTTTGAACTACCAGATTTAAAATTAGTCGTTCTGACTGAAAAAGAATTATTTAATACCGCACCAAAAAAGAAGGTGCGCCGGCAAACGTTAGCCAATGCGGAACGCTTAAAGAGTTATAGCGAATTAAAACCAGGCGATTATGTCGTTCACGTCAATCACGGGATTGGTGAATACGTCGGGATGGAGACCTTGGAAGTCGACGGCGTCCATCAGGATTACATCACCATCTTGTACCGGGATAATGGGAAACTGTTTATTCCAGTGACACAGTTGGACATGGTTCAAAAATACGTCTCGGCTGAATCCAAAACACCTAAGATTAATAAATTAGGTGGGGCGGAATGGCAAAAGACTAAGAGCAAGGTTTCCGCTAAGATTGAAGATATTGCGGATGATTTAATCGAATTGTACGCGCAACGGGAAGCCGAAAAGGGTTATGCCTTTCCTAAAGATGATCAACTACAAGCCGACTTCGAAAATCAGTTTGCGTATCCAGAAACGGATGATCAATTACGGAGTACGGCCGAAATTAAGCACGATATGGAAAAAGTACGCCCAATGGACCGTTTGTTGGTCGGGGATGTTGGTTTTGGGAAAACCGAAGTTGCCTTGCGCGCTGCGTTTAAAGCAGTCGCAGCCGGGAAGCAGGTCGCTTTCTTGGTGCCCACCACGATTTTGGCGCAACAACATTATGAAAACATGCTAGCGCGATTTGCGGATTTTCCAGTTGAACTCGGACTGTTATCACGATTTAAAACGCGTAAAGAAGTGACGGCTACGCTTAAAGGCTTGGAAAAAGGGCAAGTGGATATCGTCATTGGGACGCATCGTCTATTATCAAAAGATGTCGTCTTCAAGGACCTTGGCTTATTAATTGTCGATGAAGAACAACGATTTGGTGTTAAACATAAGGAACGACTCAAACAATTAAAGGCGCAAGTCGATGTGTTAACCTTAACGGCAACGCCAATTCCACGGACGTTACACATGTCGATGTTGGGTGTGCGGGATCTTTCTGTTATTGAAACCCCACCAACTAACCGGTACCCCATCCAAACCTATGTGATGGAACAAAATGCTGGTGCGATGCGAGAAGCGATTGAACGGGAATTGGAACGCAATGGCCAAGTCTTTTACCTGCACAATAGGGTCAGTGATATTGAACAAACCGTCGATGAGATTCAAGCGCTTGTGCCAGAGGCAACCGTCGGCTATGCGCATGGGCAAATGACGGAGGCCCAACTAGAAGGGGTCATTTACGACTTTGTTCAAGGTAAGTATGATGTGTTGGTCACAACCACGATTATTGAAACCGGGGTTGATATGCCCAATGTGAATACGATGATTGTCGAAGATGCTGATCACTACGGCTTATCCCAACTGTATCAATTACGGGGGCGGATTGGCCGGAGTAGCCGGGTCGCTTACGGGTACTTTATGTATAAACCGGATAAGGTATTGACCGAAGTCAGCGAGAAGCGTCTGCAGGCCATTAAAGACTTTACTGAATTAGGTTCCGGCTTCAAAATTGCGATGCGTGATTTATCGATTCGAGGCGCAGGTAACTTATTAGGTAAACAACAACACGGCTTTATCGATTCAGTCGGGTTTGATTTATACTCACAAATGCTCAGCGAAGCAGTCGCCAAGAAACAAGGTAAGAAAGTGGCGGCTAAGACTAACGCTGAGATTGATTTGAAGCTCGAAGCTTACTTGCCGGATGATTATATTAATGATCAACGGCAAAAAATTGAAATTTACAAACGAATTCGCCAAATGGATACGGAAGCGGCCTTTACGGAAATTCAGAGCGATTTAATCGATCGCTTCGGGGATTATCCCGTTCAAGTCGCGCATCTCTTAACGATTGGCCAATTAAAAATGAATGCCGATGATGCGTTAATCGAAACGATTAAACAAGTCAAAGACAAGATTCAAGTCGTCTTATCACCAAAAGGGAGTCGCTTAGTTTCTGGTGAACAGATTTTTGAAGCCTTGTCAGCAACTCGCTTGAAGGCAACGGTCGGTTTTGAACAAGAAAAATTAAGTGTGACGTTAATTATCCAACCTAAGATGAAGACTGGCGATTGGTTACGTGAGTTGGCGATTTTTGTGGAAACACTCGTTGAAATCGAAAAGAAGCAGTTGGTAAAATAACCGCTAGTTACTGGTAGCGATTATCGGAGGGATTCGATGCAAAATAAACAGATGCAACATTTAATGAAGGGCGCAGTTGTCTTATCAATTGCCTCCTTTGTTGCCAAAATATTGAGTGCGGTCTATCGGATCCCATTTCAAAATATGGTTGGCAACACCGGGTTTTACGTTTATCAGCAAGTTTACCCTATCTATGGGATTGGGATGACGTTTGCGTTAAGTGGTTTCCCAGTTTATATCTCTAAAATTGTGGCTGAGGAAACGGCCCCGGCTGAACAAACACAGATTTTACGGCGATCTTTTGCGCTATTAGGGTTATTCGGCGCACTGATCTTTTTATACCTGCAATATCAAGCACCGGCAATTGCGGTGGCAATGGCGGATGCTGAATTAGCACCGTTAATCAGAATGGTGTCATACATGTTCTTATTGATGCCGTTTTTGGCGGTTACGCGGGGTTATTTCCAAGGCATCTTCAATATGATTCCAACGGCTACGTCACAAGTGGCCGAACAACTTGTCCGGGTGGTTGTCATTATCCTAGCAGCCTGGTTGTCACTGAAGCTACACTGGTCCGTTTATGAAATGGGAACCTGGGCGATGTCCGGCGCCTTTTTCGGAGGCTTGGTAGCAACAGTTGCCTTATTGAAACCGGCGGAAAAAGCCTTCGTGCTCAGAGGGACAAAACCGAAGGGCATTAACCTAGGTGCGTACCGTTCATTGGCTAAACGCTTATTAATAGAAGGGGGCTCAATTTGTCTGTTTGCTTCATTAATAGTGTTATTACAGTTGGTTGATTCATTCACGGTTAAAAAAGGCTTAGTGGCCAGTGGCTTAACCGAGGATTTTGCTAAAAACCTTAAAGGGATATTTGACCGGGGCCAACCGCTCGTGCAATTAGGCTTAGTTATCTCAATGGCTTTTTCATCGACATTGATTCCAAGTCTTTCGCGGGCACGGCAACAACAGCAAGACCATCAATTCCAACAAGTCGCTGAATCATTGATTCATATCAGTTTAGGCCTCTCGGCGGCGGCAACGACTGGTTTGATGATTCTCATGCCACAAGTGAACTACTTGTTGTTTGGGGATGCAGATGGGAATAAAGCCTTAGTGTGGTACATGCTAAGTATTGTCATTATTGCGCTAATCAATGCCTGCAATAGTGTTTTACAGAGTTTGGATCAGTTCCATAAGACGACGATTGCGCTATTAATCGGCCTTTTGGTCAAAGTGGTCATTAATCAATGGTTGGTACAACACTTCCAAATTGTGGGCGCGAGTGTTGGGACTGTTATTAGTTTAGGGGTTGTGTTAGCCTTAATCTTACGGCAATCACCAGAATTGGTGCGAGATGCCTTGGACGGCCAGCATTTTACAGGTAAATTGGTTTTGATCTGTGGCATCATGGCTGTAGCGGTCCGCTTTGTGGTAACCGTCATTCAACCTAGTCTGGTCTCAAGGGGCCAAGCCGTTTTAGGTGCTGGCGTTGGGATTGCAGTCGGGGTACCCGTCTTTATCAGCCTTGCTTTAGCGTGGCAATTATTCTCAATTCGAGAATGGTTAACGATTCCGGGTGGTAAACAGTTGCTGAAACTAGCACAAAAATTAAAAAGGTAGGCGACACTAATGAGATTAGATAAGTTTTTAAAAGTATCACGGATTATTAAAAGACGTTCAGTTGCAAAAGAAATTGCAGATAAAGGTCGGATTTTAATTAATGATCGTCAAGCAAAGTCTTCAAGTAACGTCGTTGTTGGCGATAAATTGGAAATTGGGTTTGGTAACAAAACCATGATTGTCAAGATTACGCAAATTATCGAAACAACCAAGAAGAGCGATGCGGCAGAAATGTATGAAATCCTTGAAACTAAGGTTGCAGAAAATTTTGAATAAGGTCTTTTAATAGGCGATATTAGTGGTTTAGTCCAATTTGTTAAGGATAATCACTAATATCGCCTATTTTCGTGATATTGGTTGACGTTGTTTTTATTAACTTGCTATAATAAAGGGATTACAACCAGTGATTGGAGGGGCTAACGTGAGTCGTAAGATAACGCAAATTGAAAATGCCTATACGAAACAGCAGGCGGCTAAACAAAAGGTTGAACAAAAATCGAAACGGACACGGACGGTTCATAAGCGTCGCTTATTAGCGTTGGGTGTCATCGCGTTAATTCTTTTTAGTGTCTGTGGTGTTCAAATCCTGCAAACCCACCATTCTCTGGCATTAATTGAGAAGCAAACAGTTGTTAAAAAACAATCCTTAAAAAAGGCCAAAGCCAAAGAAGCGGATTTAAAAGTACAGGTCTCTCAGTTACATAATGATGACTACTTAGCCAAGTATATTCGCTACAAATATTATTATTCAAAGAAGGGCGAAACAATCTATAGTTTGCCTCAAGATAAGGCACCAAATTTAAACGAACAACAAAAATAATTTCGTTTTACAGCCTTGTTTCAAGGGTAAAGCGTGCTATACTTATTTTATTAAATATCACAAGTTTGTGATTAAAAGTTTGACGAGTTCAAACGACCATTTAGGAGGACGTAGTTTTATATGGCAGTTGAAGTTGGTTCAAAAGTTCCTGGTAAGGTAACAGGTATTACGAATTTTGGCGCTTTCGTTGATTTAGGAGAAGGCAAGACCGGATTAGTCCACATCAGTGAAGTTTCTGATAGTTATATCAAGGACATTCACGATGTCTTAACAGTTGGGGACGAAGTGACTGTGAAGGTGATGTCAGATCAAAACGGAAAAATCGGATTATCAATTCGAAAAGCGGTTGATCAACCTAAGGTGCAAGAGCATACTCGGCCACAATCTAGTCGTCCAAATAACAATCGCGGTGGGTATCGTAAACCTGAACATACAAGTGCGCCTAAGAAGGAAGGCTTTGACGATTTACTATCAGGCTTCTTAAAAGATAGTGAAGATCGTTTGTCTACTATTAAACGCAATACAGAAGGTAAACGTGGGGGCCGTGGCGGTCGTCGTAGTTAATCAAAAATCATGATAGAGGTTGGGTTGAAAGTTTAGTGAATAGACTTTTGGCCCAACCTCTATTCATTTGAAGGAGGGTTAAGATGCTTGAACAAGCTTTTCAAAACGAAATACGGCGCCACCAGTTTTGGCCAACTGGCGCAAAAGTGATTGTTGCGACATCAACGGGAGTTGACTCGATGGTTTTATTGACGCTTTTGCAACGCCTACCGACAGCGCTTAAACCTCAATTGATTGTCGCCCACGTCAACCATGAGTTACGGACGGAAAGTGTAGCAGAAGAAGCGTATCTACGACAATTCTGTCTGGAAAATGACTTATCACTGCAAGTGGCGCATTGGCCGCTACAACAACACCCGCAAACGGGTATTGAGGCGGCAGCTCGAGAGTTTAGATATCAATTTTTTGAACACTTAATGACCGCTGAAAAGGTTGATTATCTCGTGACGGCGCACCATGGGGATGATCAGTTGGAAACACTGATGATGAAGTTTATTCGCAGTGGTGAACTGCACGAAATGCGCGGGATTCAAAGTCAACGGCCATTTGCTGACGGCACGTTGATTAGACCCTTATTGCCATTTGCTAAGCAGGATTTACGCGACTTTGCGTTAGCCAATAACATTACGTCCTTTGAAGATCAGACAAACTATGAGACGACTGTCTTGCGGAATCGGGTGCGCCATACTTTGGTCCCTTTTTTAAAACAAGAAAATGGACAAATCTTGCAAAATGCGAATCGCTTCAGTCAGCAATTGACAGCCTTATTGGGGCAACAAGTGCAATTGACGACGACATTATTACCATTACTAGATTTGAAGGTTACAGACAAAGTTATTAGTGGACAGCTCAAGGCGATTAAAACACTACCTACAGCGCAACAAACAGCCATCTGGCAACTCATCATCAAACAGCATTTCCCCCAAATTAGTCCGCTAAAGGAAACCCAACTGCAACAACTCAAGCAATTGATTCAATCAACGGTTAAACCACAAGGTCAGTTGGCCCTTGGTCAGAGGATTTTGTTTACCAAAATCTATGATCGCTTCCAAATTGGTGAAACAACTATTGGTGAGATAGCCGCGAAAGACGAAAAAAGTCGAACGCTAATGCTGAATAAGTGGTGTGTCTTGCCAAATAACGAACAAATTGGTATTTTTGAGATTAATCATTTGCCCCGTAAACTATCGGGCCAACAATTAATTTGGTTAGCAGATGAGCAATGGCCAATTGTTGCCAAACCATGCCAGTTAACTGATACAATTATGATTGATAAAACCCACCATAAAACACTTAAACGTCTTTTTATCGATTTGAAGGTACCTCATGAAAAACGGCAGAATAGCTGGGGTATCTGGGCACAAGAAACCCTGGTTGGCCACCCAGAATTTCGAATTTCAGCATTGTTTAATCACGAACAAACTGGTAAAATACGGTACGTACTGTGTTATATAAGTGAATAAAGAACATTCAGGTTTTACTAAAAAATGGAGGCTAGCTCAATGTTAGAACAAGATATCGAACGTATTTTATACACAAGAGAAGACATACAACGCGTCAATGAAAAATTGGGCAAGCAAATTACGGCGGATTATGAAGGCAAAAATCCGTTGATGATTGGGATTTTAAAAGGTGCCATTGTTTTCATGACTGATTTAATTCGGGAAATTGATTTGCATGTCGAAATCGATTTTATGGACGTTTCAAGTTACGGTGAAGGCACGATTTCATCTGGCGAAGTGAAAATCATCAAGGATCTTGATACCAGCGTACAAGGTCGCGATATTATTATCGTTGAAGATATTGTCGATACTGGTCGGACGTTGAATTACTTGATGTCAATCCTCAAGACGCGCCAAGCTAATTCGATTAAAGTTTGCACTTTAATGGACAAACCAAGTCGTAGAGTTGTCCCAGTTCATTCGGATTATGTTGGCATGGAAGTGCCAAATGAATTCGTTGTTGGATACGGTTTAGATTATGCCGAACGTTACCGTAATATGGGAACAATTGGCGTTTTGAAACCGGAAATATATTCGGGTAAATAAATGGTCAATGAAAGTCAGATATGTTATAGTTTAACAGTGTCAAAAGGACACAGTGTCACAAATGATGAGAAGCTTCAGGAGGTCACGTATGAACAACAAGAAGAATAGACTGTTCAGTAATAGTCTGTTTTACATTATTATCCTAGTGGCTTTAGTCGGTGTATTTTCATTCTTCATGAATGGCAATAGCGGATCAGAGTCTAAGGAAGTTCAATCAAGTACTTTTTTAAGTGAATTGAAGACGGATAAAGTTAAGTCGTTCTCAATCCAACCGACAAATGGTATTTATAAAATTTCAGGGGAATATCGTAAAGCACAAAAAGACGAACAGCCTAAGTCAACATTTTTTGGTTCACAATCAAAAAATAAGAAAGTGACACACTTTACAACCACTTTATTACAAAGTGATTCACAAGTTAGTGCCATTACGAATTTAGCTAACCAAAACAAAACAAAGATTGAAACAATGCAAGAACCACAATCTGGTTGGTGGGTTAGCATCTTAAGCCTAATCTTGCCACTAATTATTATGTTCGGTTTATTCTACATGATGATGGGTCAAGCAGGTCAAGGCGGTGGCCAAGGTGGCCGAATGATGAACTTTGGCAAGTCCAAAGCGCAAAAAGCGGATAAGGGTGCGAATAAAGTACGCTTCTCTGACGTTGCTGGCGCTGAAGAGGAAAAACAAGAATTGGTCGAAGTTGTCGAATTCTTGAAAGATCCTCGTAAGTTTGCGGCATTAGGCGCACGGATTCCAGCCGGGGTATTACTCGAAGGACCTCCAGGTACTGGTAAAACATTATTAGCGAAAGCAGTTGCTGGTGAAGCGGGCGTACCGTTCTTCTCAATCTCCGGTTCTGATTTCGTTGAAATGTTTGTCGGTGTTGGTGCTAGCCGTGTTCGTGATTTATTCGAACAAGCTAAGAAATCAGCACCATCAATCATCTTTATTGATGAAATTGATGCTGTTGGACGTCAACGTGGTGCCGGTATGGGTGGCGGCAATGATGAACGTGAACAAACATTAAATCAAATGTTAGTTGAAATGGATGGTTTCTCAGGTAACGAAGGCGTCATCGTCATCGCTGCTACTAACCGTTCAGATGTCTTAGATCCAGCCCTCTTACGTCCAGGTCGTTTTGACCGGAAAATCCTTGTGGGGCGTCCAGACGTTAAGGGTCGTGAAGCCATCTTAAAAGTCCATGCGAAGAACAAACCATTAGCAGACGACGTCGATTTAAAAGAAATCGCCCAACAAACACCAGGTTTTGTCGGTGCTGATCTTGAAAACTTATTAAACGAAGCGGCCCTTGTGGCAGCTCGTCGTAGTAAGAAAGATATCGATGCTTCTGATGTTGATGAAGCCGAAGATCGGGTAATTGCCGGTCCTGCTAAACGGGATCGTGTCATCAATCCTAAAGAACGTGAAACAGTGGCTTATCATGAAGCTGGTCATGCAATTATCGGCTTAGTATTAAGTGATTCACGTGTCGTTCGGAAGGTCACGATTGTGCCTCGTGGTCGTGCTGGCGGATATGCCATCATGTTACCTAAGACGGATCAATTCTTGATGAGTAAGAAAGAATTAACGGAACAAATGACTGGTTTAATGGGTGGTCGGACAGCTGAAGAAATCATCTTCAACTCTCAATCAACCGGTGCTTCAAACGATTTCGAACAAGCAACAGATATTGCACGTGGCATGGTTACCCATTACGGGATGACTGAAAAACTAGGAACAGTTGCGCTTGAAAAAGAAGGCCAACCATTCGTCGGTGCTGCTTACGGTCAAGGCCCAGCCTTTTCTGAAGCAACGGCTGCTGCAATTGATAGCGAAGTTCGTCGCTTAATCGACGAAGCACATCAACAAGCAACTGAAATTATTCAAGCACATCGTGAACAACACAAGTTGATTGCTGAAATGTTATTGAAGTACGAAACATTAAACGAAAAAGAAATCTTAAGCTTATTCAATGATGGTAAGATGCCTGAAAAGAATGCTGAAGAATTCCCAAGTGAAAAAGCGGCTACTTTTGAAGAAGCTAAAAAAGCACTTGAAGCTAAAGAAGCTGAAAAAACTGACTCAGAATTAGAGGCTGAACAAGCTGATTCAGAAACAACAGAAGTTGCGGATGATACTGCTGATTCAAAACCAACTAATGATGACTCAAACGATAATGCATAATCGGTTATAACGAAAAGGTCGACACGATTAGTGGTCGACCTTTTTGTATCAATAAATAAAAGAGGTAGCATAATGAAGGATTATTTAGTCAAACAAGTATCAGAAGATGGTCAATTACGGGCCTATGCCGTAAACGCCACACAAGTTATCACAGAAGCACAAGAAAAACACGATACATGGCCCACATCATCAGCCGCTTTTGGCCGGACAATTGTTGGGACATTACTATTAAGTGCCGCTGGTTTAAAAGGCGATACTAAGATGACTGTTAAAGTCGAAGGTGATGGTCCTGTCGGAAAAATCGTAGTAGACGGTAACGCACAAGGGACTGTTAAGGGCTACGTTACGAATCCACACGTTAACTTACCCTCAAATGAGAAAAATAAGATTGATGTTAAAGCCGGTGTCGGCACAACTGGGACGTTAAGTGTCACTAAGGATCTTGGCCTTAAGGAACCCTTTACTGGGCAAGTACCATTGGTTTCTGGTGAATTAGGTGAAGACTTTACGTACTACTTAGCAAAATCAGAACAAACACCATCAGCGGTTGGCGTGTCAGTATTTGTGAACGAAGATAGCACAATCGGCGTTGCCGGTGGTTTTATGATTCAAATCTTACCCGGAGCAGATGATCGCTTGATTAATATTCTAGAAGCGCGTCTTCAAGAAATGCCACTTGTGTCAGAACTATTGCAACAGGGGATGACACCAGAAGAAATCATCACTGAAATTGTTGGCGAATTACCAATGAAGACTTTGGAAGAATTACCTGTTAAATACGAATGTGATTGTTCTAAGGAACGGTTTGCTAAAGCGCTCAGCTCAATTGCACCTCAAGATTTAAAACAATTAATTGAAGAAGATCACGGTGCCGAAGCAACATGTCGGTTCTGTGGCAAACAATATCAATTTAGTGAAGCAGATTTGAAAGCCATCTTAGCAGAACAATAGGACGGAATTTTTGCCTGAAAGATAATTTTTTGCTATGATAGCTTGGATATTGTCGAAAGACACGAAGGGAATGGGTTGGCATTATGACATGGCAAATAGGAGACGTGACGATTCCAAATCAAGTAGTCGTCGCACCAATGGCTGGTATTACAAACGCAGCATTTCGAGTGACTGCAAAGGAATTTGGCGCAGGCTTAGTCGTCTGTGAAATGATTAGTGACCGCGGGATTATGCACAATAATCAAAAGACAATGGGCATGATGTTTGTTGATCCAAACGAACATCCAGTGAGCATCCAAATTTTTGGTGGCTCAAAAGATACATTAGTGGAAGCTGCTAAATTTGTGGATCAACACACACAAGCTGATATTATCGACATCAACATGGGCTGTCCTGTGAATAAAGTCGTGAAGACAGACGCTGGTGCGCGTTGGTTATTAGATCCAAATAAGGTTTACGAAATGGTTTCATATGTGACGGACGCTGTTAAAAAACCGGTCACGGTTAAAATGCGGACTGGTTGGGATGAAGACCACATCTTTGCTGTTCAAAACGCCCTTGCTGCAGAACGCGCTGGTGCATCAGCACTTGCCATGCACGGTCGGACTCGTAAACAAATGTATACCGGTAAAGCAGACTGGGATATCTTAAAGCAGGTCAAAGCTGAATTGAAGATTCCATTTATGGGTAACGGGGATGTCCGCACACCACAAGATGCCAAACGCATGTTGGATGAAGTTGGTGCTGACGCTGTCATGATTGGCCGCGCTGCTTTAGGGAACCCTTGGATTTTACGTCAAGTTGAAACCTATTTGCGCAGCGGTGAATTGATTGCAGAACCAACACCAAGAGAAAAAATCGCAACAGCTAAGCTCCAGTTGCATCGTTTAGTAGAACTAAAGGGCGAAAACGTTGCTTGTCGTGAATTCAGACAACAAGCTGCTTACTATCTCAAGGGGATCCCTCGCGCTGCTAAGACGAAGGCTGCAGTTAATGAAGTTGAAACAGAACAAGCGGTTGGCGACATTTTAGACCGTTTTGTTGAAGAAACTGAAGCAAGAATGGCATAAGGGGATACTTAATTGCCTAGTTTCATGTTAAAATCAACAAGAGTAGATAATTGAAAGTAATGGAGGAATTGTCAGTTGGCACAAAAAGATAATCAAAAAGAAATGAATGACCAACTTAAGGTCCGTCGCGAAAAAATGCAATTTTTAAAGGATGAAGGCATTGATCCTTTTGGGAGCCGTTTTGAACGGACGCATTTAGCAGCAGCGTTACACGAAGAATTTGAAGCAATTGAAAAAGACGACTTGGATGTTAAAAACCAAGAAGTGACAATTGCAGGACGAATGATGTCTAAACGGGGTAAAGGTAAAGTTGGTTTTGCCGATATCCGCGATCGTTCAGGTAAGATTCAAATTTATGTTCGTAAAGACGAAGTCGGTGAAGATAACTACAAAATTTTCAAGAAAGCCGATTTAGGGGATCATTTAGGTATTACAGGTCAAATCATGAAAACTGATATGGGTGAGTTAACGGTTAAAGCAACTCATCTAACATTCTTGTCAAAGGCATTACGCCCATTACCTGATAAGTATCACGGTTTAACGAATGTCGAACAAATTTATCGTCAACGTTATTTAGATTTGATTGCTAATCCTGAAAGTATGGATCGTTTCACAAAACGGAGCAAGATTATTTCTGCCGTTCGTGAATATTTAGATACACATGACTTTACTGAAGTTGAAACACCTGTCTTGCATGGTCAAGCTGGTGGGGCCTCAGCACGGCCATTTATTACACATCACAATGCATTAGACATTAACCTCTACTTACGGATTGCGCTTGAATTGCATTTGAAGCGACTAATCGTTGGTGGGATGGAACGTGTCTATGAAATTGGCCGTGTATTCCGGAATGAAGGGATTGATACCAAACATAACCCTGAATTCACGATGTTAGAAACATACGCTGCATACTTTGATTACAAAGATGTCATGGATGAAACAGAAGGTATCATCCGTTTTGCAGCTCACAAAGTCTTGGGAACTGGTCAAATTTCATATCAAGGTCAAGCAATTGATTTAGATGGTGATTTTGCCCGTGTTCACATGGTAGATGCTATTAAGGCTGAAACGGGTGTCGATTTCTGGCAACCAATGACAGTTGAAGCTGCTCGTGAATTAGCAGACCAACACCACGTTAAGTATGAAGAATACTGGCAAGTGGGTCACATCATTAACGCCTTCTTTGAAGAATTCGTTGAAGAGACGTTAGTACAACCAACATTCATTTACGGCCATCCAGTGGAAATTTCACCATTGGCTAAGAAGAATGCCGAAGACGATCGTTTTACAGACCGTTGGGAACTCTTCATGCATGGTAACGAATATGCAAATGCCTTTACTGAATTGAATGATCCAATCGATCAACGTGAACGTTTTGAAGCACAAGCTAAGGAACGTGAAAATGGTAATGATGAAGCTGAAGGTATCGACGAAGATTATGTCGAAGCATTAGAATACGGAATGCCGCCTACAGGTGGACTTGGTATCGGGATTGATCGTCTTGTTATGTTGTTAACTGACGCTGCTTCGATCCGTGATGTCCTCTTATTCCCAACAATGCGTCCAGATAAGCAAGAAAATGAAGAAATTTAAAACTTTTTAAACGCCTGAAAAGGCGTTTTTTTTGTGCAATTTTCGGGATAACCGCCATATAAAGACTACTTTTGGATAATTGTTCATGTTTTGCATAAAATACCGGATAAATTGGATTATTTAGGTGTTGAAAGTTCTGAAATAAAGATGAATAAATAAAGTTGACGAATGATTAGATAGCTGATATAGTAGTCTATGTTGTCAGCGAGATAAAAGCCACAACGATTACGAGAAACGTTAAAGATTGCTTTTGAATATTTATTCAAAAAATATTAATAAAGTTCTTGACAATCAGTTGTTATAAATGATATATTAATTAAGCTGTTTCAACACAGTAGATCTTTGAAAACTGAACAAAGTTTTGATAAACCAAATGTGTAGGGTCGCCCTTTTAGGGCACAACATATTTGCGAAGTCAATTTCGCTAGCAAATAAATTAAGTAACAAAACAAGAGCTACAAACTTTTAATCGAGAGTTTGATCCTGGCTCAGG